>NZ_JBSGCB010000015.1:0-195866 GCF_053601595.1 Nocardia sp. NPDC004711
ACTCGACGGTGGAGTGCACGCCCTCCAGCGCGGGTAGCCCGCCGCCCTGCTGCAGCACGTAGGACGGCGCGCACGCGGGCGAGGTGCTGTCGTAGCTGTGAACACGCACGGCTCCCGGCCATTTCGGCAGGCTCCGAACCTGACCGGGTCGTACCCTCGTTTAGGGGTCCATCGGGGATCCGACGGAGGGCGAACGACATGCAACCGAACCAGCCCGGTCAGCCGAATCAACCGAACCAGCTCGATCAGGTAGCGGGCGAGCGGCTTTCGCACGCGAACCGGATCTTCACCTCGGATCTGTCGGTCAACGAGTTCGCGCTACTGCACGGGGCGGGCTTCGAACCCATCGACCTGGTGATGGGCGTGTCCGTCTATCACGTCGGGTTCCAGTTCACCGGGATCCGGCAGCAGCAGGAGTTGCCGGTGCTGACCGAGGCCACCTATCGGGCGCGGTGGAATGCCATGTCGCGCATGCAGGCCGAGGCGGACTCGCTCCAGGCCGACGGGGTGGTGGGGGTGCGGCTGGAGTGGCGGCAGCACGGGGAGTCGATGGAGCATCTGGAGTTCATCGCGGTGGGGACCGCGGTGCGGTTCGCGAAATCGCCGGGCAGCTATCGGCGGCCGAACGGGCAGGCCTTCACCAGTCACCTCTCGGGGCAGGACATGGTGACGCTGATGCGCACCGGCTACGCCCCGATCGCCTTCGTCATGGGTAACTGCGTGTTCCACGTGGCGGTGCAGGGCTTCCGGCAGATGCTCAGCCAGATGGGCCGCAATATGGAGATGCCGCAGTGGACCCAGGGCAACTATCAGGCCCGCGAGCTGGCCATGTCGCGCATGCAGGCCGAGGCCGAACGGGACGGCGCGAACGGCGTCACCGGCGTCAGCGTCGATATCTCCAACTACGCGTGGGGATATCACACGGTCGAGTTCTACGCCTCGGGCACGGCCATCCGCCGCATCGGCGACGGCGACCCGATCATTCCGCAGTTCACCCTCGGCATGGACTCGTGAGCGATTTCGATACCGGGGCCGCCACCCGCGCCATCGATGCCGCGCTCGGCGGCCCGGGCGGCCTCGGACTGGTCTTCACCGTCTTCGCGGGCGTCCCCGGGGTGACCCGGACACCGCCCCGCAAATCTCTGTTCCGCTCCGAGCCGGAGCGGGTCCAGATCGGTTCGTGGCGTTACGAGGTCACCTCCGACGATCGGATTCGCGCGGCCCACGTGGTGGGCGGCATCGTGCTGGCCGAGGAGCTGCTGCCGGCCGCCACCATCGCCCCGCACCTGGCCCGGGCGCTCGCCGAGATCGCCGCCTCGTACGGTCCGACCGCGCTGCCCCACCTCTCGGCGGCGCTGGACGTACTCGCGGGTCCGGGCTGAGCACAAATGTCGAAGAAGGGCTGCACCGACGATCGAGAGAGGGCTGCTTGGCAACCAACCGGCGAATATCCTTTGTTTCACATGAAACGAAACCCGCACGGTCAGTTGGTTTCTCGTAGGGTGCGTAGGTGATCACCATTGCCACCTGGAACGTCCTGCACCGCGTCCACGCCGACAACTGGGACAGCGAGATGGCCGCGCGCTGGCCGCAGGAGGCGAAGCGGATCGCGGTC
Source organism: Nocardia sp. NPDC004711 (assembly GCF_053601595.1). NCBI lineage: Bacteria > Bacillati > Actinomycetota > Actinomycetes > Mycobacteriales > Nocardiaceae > Nocardia > Nocardia sp. NPDC004711. The sequence goes on from NZ_JBSGCB010000015.1 coordinate 1,616, forward strand.
GTGACCGCCGCCGTCGCGGCCCGGCCCGAAGCGGTCATCGCGCTCCAGGAGGTTAGCGGCGATCAGCTGGCGAGCCTGCGGGAGGCGCTGCCCGACCGGACTTTTCACGTCCTCGACTACCCGCGCATTCCGAGCCCGCGCCGGGTGCCGAGCACCCTGGCGGATCGCTCCGAGCATCTCGTGCTGATCGTGCGCGGGCCGAGCCGGTTCGTCACCGCGGAGCCGCACGCGGTCGATCCGGGAAAAGGCCTGCTGGCGGCCGAGATCGACGGCATTCTGATCATCGCCACCCATGTCAGCGGGGACCGGCGCCGGGCCGGCCAGCTCGAGCGCCTGGCCGCGGTCGCCGGCGACGGCCCGGCAGTTCTGCTCGGTGACTTCAATGTCGGCCGGGACGATCTCGCCGCCGCGTTGGGCGCCGGCTTCACCATCCCCGGGTTTCCGCCGGATTCCGTCCCCACCCGGCCCCGGACGGCCGGTTCGAAATCCCAGTTCATCGATCATGTGGTCACGCGCGGCGTGCCGGTGCGCGGTGTCGCGGTCGAGGATGTGGCCGGGGCGTCCGACCACAACCTCGTGCGCGCGATCGTCGGCTAGAACTCGCCCGCGACCCCGAGAATGGTTCGGCCGGAGTGGGTTCCGTCCAGGATGGCGCGCAGCACCGACTCCGCCTCGGTGATGGGTGCGAAATTCTCCAGCAACGACAGATGCCGGGGCTTCAGGTCCTTGGCCAGCCGCGCCCACAGTTCACGGCGCTGGGCGATCGGGAAGTGCGCGGAGTCGATACCGATCAGGGACACGCCGCGCAGGATGAAGGGCATGACCGTGGTGGGCAGGTCGGAGCCGCCGGTCAGGCCCGAGACCGCCACCGCGCCACCGTATTTGACGGTGCTCAGAATGTGGGCCAGCGAGGTCCCGCCCACGCTGTCGACGGCGGCCGCCCACTGCGCCTTGCCGAGCGCGCGCAGCTTCTCCCCTTCGCCGGGCTGCCGGCCGATGACCGAGGCGGCGCCGAGCGCCGAGAGCAGTTCGCCCGCACCGAGTTTGCCGGTGGAGGCCACCACCTCGAATCCGAGCCCCGACAGAATGTCCACCGCCACACTGCCGACGCCACCGGTCGCACCGGTGACCAGCACCGGGCCGGAGCCGGGGGTGAGACCGCGGTCGAGCAGCGCCTGCACACTCATGGCCGCGGTGTAGCCCGCGGTGCCGATGGCCGCCGCCTCGCGCGGGGTCAGGCCGTCCAGCTTCACCACCCACCCGGCCGGAATCCGTGCGTACTCGGCGAAACCACCGTGGTGGGCCACGCCGATGTCGTAGCCGTGCGCGACGACCAGGTCGCCGGGCGCGAATTCCGGATCGCTGGAGGACACCACCTCACCGGTGAGATCGATGCCGGGGATGAGCGGATACTGCCGCACCACGCCGCCGCGCGGGGTGATGGCCAGCCCGTCCTTGTAGTTGGCGCTCGAGAAGTGCACCTTGATCGTCACGTCGCCCGGCATGAGGAAGTCGTCGGCGACCTCCTCCCGGATGAGGGCGATCCCACTGTCCGTTTCGTGTGCCACCATCGCCTGGAACTCCATGTCCAGAGCATAGGTCGCCACCTGCGCGGACGCGCCACCTTCCGGACCGATCGCGCCCGTTACCCGGCAGGTAATCGCTTTCGTTCCCGCGCTTTGCGATTGTCGAATCAGCGATCGAATTGCGAAGGAGCGCAGCAGATATGCCGACTTTCCAGACCACCACCGACGGCACCACCCTCTACTACCAGGACTTCGGCTCCGGCACCCCGATCCTGTTCGTGTCGGGCTGGACGCTGAACAGCGACCAGTGGGAATACCAGATGCACTACTTCCTGGCGCAGGGCTACCGCTGCGTCATGATGGACCGGCGCGGCCACGGCCGCTCGGACACCCCGGCCACCGGCTACGACGTCGATACCCGCGCCGACGATGTCGCCGCCCTGATCGAGCACCTCGACCTGCGGGATCTCACCATCGTGGCGCACTCGGCGGGCGGCGGCGAGACGGTACGCTACCTGAGCCGGCACGGTTCCGATCGGGTGGCGCGAATCGCGCTGCTGGCCCCGGCGATTCCGTTCATGATGCTCACCGACGACAATCCGATCGGCATCCCGATCGAGGCGCTGGAGGGCCTGCTGGAGCAGCTGCGCACCGACCGGCCCAAGTGGTTCGTCGAACGGTCCCAGGGCTATTTCGCCACGCACCTGCGTCCGGGCGTCACGCAGGCGGTCATCGACGAGGAGATCAGGCGCTGCCTGTCGGCCTCGCCGTACGCGATCCAGGTCATGCAGCGCGAAGCGTTCACCACCGATCACCGCCCCGATGTGGCCGCGCTGACGGTCCCGACGCTGCTGCTGCACGGCATTCCGGACCAGTCCATCCTGATCGATGTCGCGAGCCGTCAGGTCGTGAAGCTGGCCCCGCACGCGGTGCTGAAGGAGTACCCGGACGCCGGGCACGGTCTCTACATCACCCACGCGGCCGAGGTGAATGCCGAGATCCTCGACTTCATCAAGGGCTGACGGCGAACTCGAGGACCGAGAGCTCCGGCATGACTCGCCCCCGACCTCGGCCGGGGGCGAAACCCGTTGTCCTCAGGCGAACTTCGGTGCGCGCTTGCCGGTGAACGCGGCGATGCCCTCCTGCCCGTCGGCGGAGTCGGCGCAGCGGGTGATGAAGGCCGCCTCGGTGTCCAGCTGCTCCTCGAGGGTGTGCCGCGAGGACACCAGCAACAGCTTCTTCACATTGGCGTTGGATCCCTTGGGGCCGGTCGCGAATTCCTGCGCCAGCGCCTCGACGGCGGCGGTCAGCTCGGCATCGGGCACCACCCGGTGCAGCAGACCCCACTCCAGCGCCTCCGCGGCGGACAGGGTGCGGTTGGTGAGCATCAGCTCCTGGGTCTTGCGCAGGCCGATGATCCGCGGCAGATAGTAGGACGCGCCGCCGTCGGGGCTCAGGCCGACCTTGGTGTACGCCATGGTGAAGGCGGCGGATTCGGCGGCGACCACCAGATCGCCGGCCACCGCGAGGCTCATGCCCGCGCCGGCCGCGGTGCCGTTCACGCCCACGATGAGCAGCGCGTCCATCCGCGCCAGCGCCGACACCGCCCGGTGCAGGGTCCCGGCCAGCTTCTCGATGAATGCCCCGGTGTCCGCGCTGGCGGCCATGGCCCGCACGTCGCCGCCCGCGGAGAAGAACCGTCCGGCCGCGGTCAGCACCACGACCTTCACCGTGGGATCCTCCGAGCAGTAGGTGGCCGCGCGCTCCAGCTCGTCCGCGAGCGCCTGATCGATGCCATTGGCGGCATTGGGCCGGTTCAGCGTGATGCGGGCGATCGGGCCGTCGTGCTCGAACAGGATGTTCTCGTAGTCGTGCCCGCCCGTCGCCCCGCCGCCACCCCTGTGGGAATCGCTGCGCGATGCTGAGTTCATTCGAGTGCCTTCCGTCGGGTGGAACCTGGATCACAGCATGGCGTACTCGACCCGGACCCCGAGCAACCGGATGGGCCGATCCAACTCGAAGGCGTGCAGCACTTCCAGCGCCGTCTGCACGATCTCGTCCACATCGGTGGTCGGTGTGGATAGCTTCCGCTGCTTGCTCCGGGTGAAGAAGGTCTTGGTACGCACCGTGACACTGACCCGCCCGACGGCCCGTCCGGTCGCGAGGGTCTCCTCGGCCACCTGGGTGGCCAGCCGCACCACCGCGGCATCGATCTCGGCGCGTTCGGTGAGATCCCGCGGGAAGGTCTCGGATCGGCTGTGGCCCACCGGTTCTCGCGGCTCGGCGATGTCCGTGTCGCCCGCGCCGTGCCCGAGCACCCACAGATACGGCCCGGTATTGGGGCCGAACTCCGCCGCGAGCGCCTTCCGGTCGGCGGCGGCCAGGTCGGCCACCGTCTCGATCCCCAAGCCGCTCAGGCGTTTCGCGATGCGCGCGCCGATGCCCCAGAGCGCGGAGGTGGGCCGGTGCGCCATCAGCTCGACCCAGTTGTCCCTGGTCAGCCGGAAGATTCCGGTTCCGGTGTCCGCCGCAGGCGGCTCGTCGGCCGACCGCGCCGACTTGCCGACCGCCTTGGCGAAGCCGGTGGCCAGCTTGGCCCGGGTCTTGTTGTCCCCGATGCCGACCGCGCAGGTCAGCTCCAATTCCGCGACGGCGGACCGGATCTCACGCGCCAGTTCCCCGGGATCCTCGGTGTCCACCGCCAGGAACGCCTCGTCGAAACCGAGCACCTCGACCCGGCCGGGGAAGGTGCGCAGCAGCGCCATGATCTCCTCGGACGCCTCGGCGTAGCCGGCGAGGTCCTGGGGCAGGAAGACGCCGTCGGGGCAGATCCGCGCGGCCGTGCGCAGCGGCATGCCCGCCCGCACCCCGAAGGCCCGGGCGGGATAGGACGCGCAGGACACCACCTTGCGGGGTTCGGCCGGATCGCCGTTGCCGCCCACGATGATCGGCTGCCCGCGCAGCTCCGGATGCCGCCGGAACTCGACCGCGGCCTGGAATTGGTCGAGGTCGACGTGCAGCAGCCAGCGCGTCACTCCTCCGTCATACCGCATGGTCTCCCGGAATGCCGGGAACTGCCGAAACGGTCAGCGGGAGCGGTCAGCGGGAGCGGCGCAACCACCTGAGCGGCGAGCGGTAGGCGTAGCGCGCCTTCACCGCACCGGTGTCCACCGCACCCGTGACCCGGATCAGCGGCGCGCCCGGGAATCGCGGCAGCTTGACCCGGTTGGCCACCGAGCCGGCGCCCGGCTGCACGCCGTCCGTGTCGACCCGCCAGCCGCGCGGCACGATCAGCACGACCGTCCCGGCATCGGCCTCGACCCGGATGTCGATTTCCCGCCGTGAGCACCGGGCCCGGGTGAAGTCCAGCACCAGCTTGCCCGAAACACAGTCGGCCACCAGCTGTTTGGGGACGATCCAGTCGTCGTCGGTACGCTTGGTGCCGCTCGTCACCCGTAGTTCCATGGCAGGGGTATCGGCGCTGGGCTGATATCGGCGGGCGCCGAACATCCGCTCGATATCGTCGACACGGGTCGCGGGCGTGTGCCGCTGCTCCTTGGTACGGGTCACCGAAACTCCTCCCCCGGCATGTGAAACGATCTTGTGGGGTATGCCATGGGAGCTCGAATTATGCCGCATAGCAGGGCATTCCGGGAGGTCGGAGCGGCCGCTGTGGCCACAACACGGTGTCGGTTCGGGCACGGCCAGATCACGATCGTGCCCGAACGCGGCTCCGACCCGCGCGTGGTCGCGGTGACGGCTAGCGGCGGCCGAGGAAGACCGTGGTGGCGCCGAGAATGTAGATGTCCTCGCGCGCACCGATGAACGTGTCGGCGGCCGGATCCAGCAGCGCCGCCAGGGTGGCCCGATCATCCTCGCCGATGCGTTCGCCGACCCGCTCGCTCAAGCCGCCCAGCCAGGCGACGACGCTCTCGCGCACGGCCGGCGCGGGCGGCGCGGGGTGATCGATCAGCACGCTGAAGGAGGTCGCGTCGGCCAGCCCGGCCCGGCTCAGCGCCACATTCCAGCCGTAGGGCATGGGGGTCGCGGCGGTGATGTCGGCCCGCATCTGGGCGAAGCCCGCGTCGCGCAGGGCCAGCAGCCGGTCCTGGAGTCCGGGCGCGCCGACGCCGAGTTCCCAAGGCAGGCAACGCATCGACAGCCCGCCCTCGGCCAGCGCCAGCCAGCCGCCCGGCCGCAGCAGCCCGGCCAGGCGCGCGGTGCCCGCCTGCTGATCGGGCAGGTGGTGCACCATGCGCGAGGCCCACACCAGATCCGCTTCCGGGATCCCCGCGCCGAAGTCCGCGGCCGCGGCGTCGGCGTGCACGGTCCGCACCCGCACCCGATCGTCCCCGTCCAGCGCGACCTTCACGGCCTGCTGGGCCGCCTCGAGCAGCTCCGGCACCGCGTCCACGATGACCAGACCCCCGCCGCCGCGGGCCAGCAGTTCCCGCGCGAACGCGACACTCTGGCCGCCCGCTCCCGCGCCGATGTCCAGCACGGTCGCTTCCGCGCCGGCCGGGATCAGGGCGACCAGCCGCCGCGCGATCTCGGCATTGGCGCCGGCCGACATGGCGTCATCGCGCCGGAGATCGTCGACCATGGCCGCCCAGTCGATCCCGTCGTGGGTGTGGCCGTGTCCGTGCCCATGTTCGTGGCCGTGCCCATGTCCGTGACCGTGGGCATGCGGATGTCCGTGCGTGCCTGCCTGTTCGTGCGAGTGAGCGCTCATACTCCGACGCTATCGGCGCGCACCCGGACGGCTCGAATCCTTTTGCCGATCCGGCAAGGTGTCCGGTCCGATCGGACTGCCGTGCGCCGGGTCCGATCAGACTGTCGCCGCGGCACCGGAATCGGCGAACTGGGTGCGGTAGAGCTCGGTGTAGCGGCCGTCTGCGGCGAGCAGTTCGGTGTGTGTACCGCGCTCCACGATGCGGCCGTGCTCGAGCACCAGGATCTGGTCGGCATTGCGGATGGTGGACAGCCGGTGCGCGATGACCAGGGCGGTGCGGCCGTCGAGGGCCTCGGCCAGCGCCTCCTGCACCGCGGCCTCGGAGGTGGAGTCCAGCGAGGCGGTGGCCTCGTCCAGGATCACCACGCGGGGCTGCTTGAGCAGCAGCCGGGCAATGGTCAGGCGCTGGCGTTCCCCGCCGGAGAGCCGATAGCCGCGCTCACCGACCACGGTGTCCAGGCCGTCGGGCAGCGACTCGATCAGCTCGCGTAACCGGGCGCGCTGCAGCGCATCCCACAGCTCGTCCTCGGTGGCCGCGGGGCGGGCGAGCAGCAGATTGGCGCGTATGGTGTCGTGGAACAGGTGCCCGTCCTGGGTGACCAGGCCGACGGTGTCCTGAATCGACTGCCCGGTCAGCTCGCGCACATCCATGCCGCCCAGCAGCACCGCACCGGAGTCCACGTCGTAGAGCCGCGAGACCAATTGCGCGATGGTGGATTTCCCGGCCCCGGAGGAGCCGACCAGCGCCACCATCTGCCCGGGCTCGGCCCGCAGCGAGACATCGTGCAGCACCTCCTCGCCGCCGCGGGTGTCGAGCGTGGCCACATCCTCCAGCGAGGCCAGCGAAACCTTGTCGGCCGACGGGTAGCCGAAGGTGACGCCGTCCAGCTCCACCGCCACCGGGCCCGCGGGCACCGGCACCGCCAGCGGCGAATCCTCGATCAGCGGCTTCAGATCCAGCACCTCGAAGACCCGCTCGAAGCTGACCAGCGCCGACATCACATCCACCCGGGCGCTGGCCAGCGCGGTGAGCGGCGAGTACAGCCGGGTCAGCAGCAGCGAAAGGGCCACCACCGCACCGGGTTCCAGCTCACCCTTCAGTGCCAGATAGCCGCCCAGCCCGTAGACCAGGGCCAGTGCCAGTGCCGAGACCAGGGTGAGCGCGGTGACGAACACCGTCTGCAGCATGGCCGTGCGCACCCCGATATCGCGCACCCGCCCGGCGCGCAGCCCGAACTCCGCGGACTCCTGCCGCGGCCGGCCGAACAGTTTGACCAGCGTCGCGCCCGGCGCGGAGAACCGCTCGGTCATCTGGGTGCTCATGGAGGCGTTCAGCCCGGCCGCCTCACGCTGGATGCCGGCCAGCCGCTCGCCCATGCGCCGGGCGGGGACGACGAAGACCGGCAGCAGTACCAGGGCGAGCAGGGTGATCTGCCACGACAGCCGCAGCATCACGGCCAGCGTGAGCACGAGGGTGACCAGGTTGGTGACGACCCCGGACAGGGTGGTGCTGAACGCGCGTTGCGCCCCGATAACGTCATTGTTGAGCCGGCTCACCAGTGCGCCGGTCCGGGTGCGCGTGAAGAACGCGATCGGCATCTTCTGTACGTGATCGAACACCGCGGTGCGCAGATCGAAGATGAGCCCCTCTCCGATGCGCGCCGACAACCACCTGATCACCAACCCCAAGCCGGCATCCAGCACCGCGACCGCCGCGATGATCCCGGCCAGCGTGATCACCGTGCGCGGCGCGCCGTGCCCGACGATGGCGTCGACCACTCGCCCGGCCAGGACCGGGGTGGCCACCGCCAGCAGCGCCGACACGATGCTGAATACCAGGAACGCCACCAGCTGCCGATGGTGTGGCCGCGCGAAGGCGAGGATCCGCCGGGCAGTGGCCAACCGCAGCGGTCGCTGCTCTGTGGGCGCGTTCATCTGCCGATACAGCTGATTCCACGCCACGGATTCGATACTCATCCCCGCTCCTCACCGGTCACGGGATCCATCGAACCCCGCACCACCGACACTAATACCTCAACAAAGGTTGAGATCAAGTCCATCCGCCCAGGCCAGCGGTTCGCGCTGAGCGAAATCCGGCGCCCGCCACCGGGCCGGATCGGCGAAGCCTCGCGATGGCGCGCATAGGGTTGGGGCGTGAGCGAGGCGTGGGAGCGAGCGTTGCGGGCGGTGATCACCGGTGAGGTCGACACCGGGCCCCGGCGGCGGGCCGAGTACTCCTCGGACGCCTCGAACTACCGGATCCTCCCGCGCGGCGTGGTCTTCCCGCGCGATGCGGCCGATGTGCGGGCGGCCCTGGATGTGGCGCGCGCGGAGGGGCTGACCGTGACCGCGCGCGGGGCGGGCACCTCGGTGGCGGGCAATGCCATCGGACCGGGTCTGGTGCTGGACTTCAGCCGCCATATGAACGCCATCCTCGACCTCGATCCCGAGCGCCGCACCGCACGGGTGCAGCCCGGGGTGGTGCTGGCCGCGCTGCAGCGGCGCGCGGGCGCGCACGGGCTGCGCTTCGGCCCGGACCCGTCCACCCAGAATCGGTGCACGCTGGGCGGGATGATCGGCAACAATGCCTGCGGTCCGCGCGCGGTGGCCTGGGGCCGCACCTCGGATACGGTGCGCGAGTTGCGGATTCTCGACGGGATGGGCATCGAGCGCACCCTGGGCGCGGACCTGTCCGTACTCGCGGGCCTGCCCGAATTCACCCGGACCCACCTGGCGCTCATCCGCACCGAGCTGGGCCGGTTCGAGCGGCAGGCGTCCGGATACGCGCTGGAACATCTACTGCCGGAACGCGGTTCGTCGGTGGCCAGGGCCTTCGTCGGCACCGAGGGCACCTGCGGGCTGTTGCTGGACGCCACCGTCGGGCTGGTTCCGGTGCCCGCGGCGACCGTGCTGGTGGCGCTCGGCTACCCGGATATGCCGGCGGCGGCGGACGATATCGCCGCCGTCATGGCGGTGCGGCCCATTGCCGTGGAGGGCATGGACGCGCGCCTGGTCGACGTGGTGCGTGCCCATCGCGGCGGGGTGCCCGATCTGCCGCGCGGCGGCGGCTGGCTGTTGATCGAAATCGACGGTGAGACAAGCGAACAGGCACGGGACAAGGCGGAGCTGCTGCGCGGGAGCGCGCACGCGCTGGATTCCCGCGTGGTCACCGACCCGGCCGAGGCGCAGGCGCTGTGGGGCATCCGAGCCGACGGCGCCGGCCTGGCCGGCCGCACCCCGGACGGCCGTCCGGCCTGGCCGGGCTGGGAGGACGCCGCCGTGCCGCCCGACCGGCTCGGCGACTACCTGCGCGAGTTCGAGGCGCTCCTCCGGGACCACGGCCTGGATGGCCTGCTCTACGGTCATTTCGGCGACGGCTGTATCCATGTGCGCCTGGATCTGCCGATAGCCGATGCGCCGCAACGCTTCCGGTCCTTCCTCGAGGGCGCGGCGCGGCAGGTGGTGCGGTTCGGCGGCTCGCTCTCGGGTGAGCACGGCGACGGCCGGGCGCGCTCGGATCTGTTGCGGTTCATGTACTCCCGGGCGGCCCTGGACGCCTTCGCGGGCTTCAAGGCGCTGTTCGACCCCGATGCCGTGCTGAATCCCGGTGTGCTCGTGCATCCCCGCCCGATCGATGCCGACCTGCGCCTGGCCGGGCTGCGCCCGCTGCCCACGACCGGTGGTTTCGCTTTTCCCGCCGACGGTGATCTGGCCACGGCCGTGCATCGCTGCGTCGGAGTCGGCAAGTGCCGGGCCGACACCCACGCCGCGGGCGGGTTCATGTGCCCGTCGTATCTGGCCACCGCCGACGAGAAGGACAGCACCCGCGGCCGGGCCCGGGTGCTGCAGGAGGTGGTCCGGGGCGCGCTGGATTGGCGGTCGGACGCCGTCGCCGAGTCGCTGGATCTCTGCCTGTCCTGCAAGGCATGCCATTCCGACTGCCCCGCCGGCGTCGACATGGCGACCTACAAGTCGGAGACCCTGTACCGCCGCTATCGGCACAGGCTGCGCCCGATCGACCACTACACCCTGGGCCGCCTGCCGCGCTGGCTCGGACCGGCGACGCGGCTCCCGCGGCTGGTGAACGCGCTCGGTGCGGCGGGACCGCTGCGCCGCCTCGGCCTGCGGTTGTCCGGAATGGATCCGCGTCGCGAGGTGCCCACGATGGCGCACAGGAGTTTTCGGCGTTCCTGGCGGCAGCCGGTGCGCACCGGCGACTCCGCACCCGGGGTGATGCTGTGGATCGACACCTTCACCGACGCCTTCGATCCCGAGATCGCCGGTGCCGCCGTGGAATTGATCGAGTCACTGGGCCATCGCGTGCGCATCCCCGACTCCCGGGTCTGCTGCGGTCTCACCTGGATCAGCACCGGTCAGCTGGACGGCGCGCGGAAGCGGCTGCGCGCCACCGTCGATGCCCTGGCCGCGCATGTCGGTGCGGGTGGGGTGGTGGTCGGGCTGGAACCGTCGTGCACGGCCGCGCTGCGCGAGGATCTCCCGCGCCTGCTGCCCGAGGATCCGCGGGCGGCCGCCGTGGCGGGCGCGGTGCGCACCCTGTCGGAATTTCTGGAGGGCGAGCCCGGCTGGCGGCCGCCGGACCGCAGTGGCCACACCGTGCTGGTGCAGCCGCACTGCCATCAGCATGCCGTGCTGGGGTTCGCGGCCGATCGCCGAATACTGCGCGGCACCGGTGCGAAAGTGATCGAGATCACCGGATGCTGTGGGCTTGCTGGTAATTTCGGAATGCAGCGCGGCCACTACGACGTATCGGTCGCGGTCGCCGAGAACGGCCTGCTCCCGGCACTGCGTGCGGCGCCCGTGAATTCGATCCTGATCGCCGACGGTTTCTCCTGCCGGACCCAGGCCGCACAGCTGGCCGGCCGCCCGTCCCGGCACCTGGCCCAGTTCCTCCTGGACCGGCCGTAATCGGCACGGACCGGCCATGATCGGCACGGACCGGCCATGATCGGCACGGACCGGCCATGATCGGCACGTTCCGGCCCTGACCGGCGCAGACGAAGGGGCGCCCGCCGTGGCGGGCGCCCCTTCCCTCATCGTCAGCTGCCGAACGGCAGCATGCCGGGCGCAAGCTGGTAACCGCTACTACCGGCGAACACGTTTCCCCAAACGCCGAGCAGGAAATTGATCAGGTTGGTGATCATGCCGAGTACCTCCAGTGCCGGATGCCATTAGTTTGCTGAGCAACCAAGACAATCGGAATGAACATCGCCGCCGTCGATCTTCGCGTTAACAATAGAATGGCGCGGTGACTTCAGCGCCGCCCGGAATCGATCGGATGACGGTCGAGCGCGCCCGCACCCTCCGTTCGGATCGGCCGCTGGATCTGGCCGCCACCATCTCCCCGCTGCGCCGCGGCTTCGGCGATCCCTGTCATCGCGAAACTCCCGACGGCTCGCACTGGCACGCCTCCCGCCTGCCCTCGGGGGAGGTCACCTACCGGCTGCGGCAACTCGATCGGCAGACGGTCGACGCCCGCGCGTGGGGTCCGGGCGCGGAGGAGTTCCTGGCGGGGCTCCCCGCCATGCTCTGCCTGGACGAGGACCTCGGCGATTTCGCCCCCGAGCATCCCAAGGTCGCCGAGGCGCACCGCCGCAATCCGGGGCTGCGCATGCTGCGCACCGGCCTGGTGTGGGAGGCGCTGGTCCCGGCGGTGCTGGAGCAGAAGGTGCACACCAGGACCGCCCACGACTCCTGGCGGAAACTGGTGTGGCGCTACGGAACTCCCGCCCCCGGTCCGGCCCCGCAGGGCCTGCGGATCATGCCCGACGCCGAGACCTGGCGGCACATCCCGTCCTGGGTCTACCATCGCGCCAATGTCGGCCCGCAGCGTTCGAAAACCATTGTGCTGGCGGCGCGTATCGCACCGAAGCTGGAGCAGGCGGCCGGGCTGAGCCACGCCGACGCCGCGCAGCGGCTGCGCACGGTGCCCGGGATCGGGGTGTGGACGGCCGCTGAGATCGCCCAGCGCGCCTTCGGTGATCCGGATGCCCTCTCGGTGGGCGATTTTCATCTCGCGGCCACCGTCGGCTGGACGCTGCTCGATCGTCCGATCGACGACGACGAGATGGTCGAGTACCTGGAACCCCTGCGCCCGCACCGATATCGCGCCGTGCGGCTGCTCGGCCTGGCCGGGTTCGCGCGCAAACCGAAGTTCGGCCCGCGCACGCCCTACACCGATCACAGTCGCATCTGAGCGCCGATCACCGCTGGGCGGCCGCCGCGTCGGCCTCCCGCTGCGCCCGGGCCAGCGCGTCCGGGACGGGGATGCGGCCCAGGTACATCTCATCGAAGATCGGCGTCATCGCGTCCAATGCGGCCGGGAATCCCGCGCCCCCGCCCGCCGCGATCTCCTGGTCGCGCAACACATCGAAGAACGGTGACACGTCGACCCCGTGCCGGGCCCAGTAGTCCCGATACACCTGTTGTTCGGATACCACGGCCGGAATCGTCGCCCCGTCGATGCCGAGGTAGCGGTTGCCCGCCGCACTGCCCAGCCAGGCCAGCACCCGCCGCACCGCCGCGGGGTGCGGGGTGGCGGCATTGCCCGCGAGGCCGATGGCATTGTTGGCGCTCACCCGCCCGGCCGGGCCCGCGGGAATCATGGCCAATCCCCAGTGGAATCCGGCATTCTGGGCAATTGTGGCCAGATTGAAGGTGCCCGACTGGAGCAGCGCCATCCGGCCCTGCAGGAAGGCGTTCTTGGCGAAGTCGCCGCTGGTATTGGTGTCCGCGGCCGAGGGGGAGAGCCGGTCGGCGACCAACCCCAACGTGTAGCCGAAGGCGTCCCGTCCCTGCGGGGAATCGAAGGCGAACCGGCCGTCGCGCTGGAGCTGCCCACCGGCCGAGCCCAGATACGGCAGGGTGATGGATTGAAAGTCGTTGGCGGCGTTGTACGGCCACTCCGATACCGGGGCCAACCGTCGCAGCAGCGGCCGGAAGGTATCCCGCGCCGGGTCGGGGCTCCAGCGCGCCGCCGTGACCTCGTCCGGGTCGACCCCGGCCTGTGCCAGCAGGTCCCGGTTGACGTACACGGCGGTCCCGCCGTCCACGAATTGCGGTACCGCCCACAGCTTTCCGGCGCGTGTGTACTGCGTGACGGCCTGCGGGTCCCAGGCTCGGGCCGCCTGCGGTCCCAGTGCCGCACCGATATCCATCAGGTGGCCGCTGTCGGCGTAGTCCTCGTAGAGGTTGGTCCAGAACAGGTCGTCGGCGATCCCGCCCGCGACATCCAGCCGTAGCTTCTGCGCGTAGGAAGCCCACGGCACCAGCGTGATTCGCACCTCGACATCGGGATTGGCGCGCTGGAACTCGTCCAGCGAGGCCCGATACGCGGAGACGAAACTCTGATCCCAGATCCGCAGCCGCACCACCGTGCGCCCGCCGCTCGCCGTATCGCGGCCCAGCCACAGGGCCGCGGCCACCAGCAGCACGCCGACCACGACCAGCCCGAGCAGGGCCCGGGTCGAATCTTTGATCCGGATCCCTGTCATTTGATCCCCGTCACCGCGATGGAGGCCAGGACCTGCCGCTGGAACACCACGAACAACAGCACCAATGGAACGATCGCCAGCGTGGTGGCGGCCATGATCAGCGTCCACTGCGCGTTGTACTGGGTCTGCATGGTCGCCGTGGCCACGGTCAGCACCTGCCATTTCGGGCCGGACGCGGCGACCAGCGGCCACATGAAGCTGTTCCACTGCGAGACCACGGTGATGACGGCGAGCGTGGCCAGGATCGGCCTGCTCATCGGCACCACGACGCTCACCAGGATGTCGAGGGTCGAGGCCCCGTCCATCCGCGCCGCGTCGATGATCTCGTCCGGAATGGCCCGGAAGTACTGGCGCAGCAGGAAGATCGCGTACGGCGAGCCGAACAGGAACGGCAGCACCAGCGCCCAGAAGCTGTTGAGCCAGCCCAGCTTCGCGAACATCAGGTACAGCGGCACCAGGGTGACCGCGCTGGGCACCATCATGGTCCCGAGATACACCCAGAACAGCACGTCACGACCGGGAAAACTGGTGCGCGCGAAGGCATATGCCGCCATGGCCGAGGTGACCAGCTGCCCGCAGGTGATGCAGAGCGTCATCAGGGCGGTGACCGCGACCGCCCGCCCCAGGCCCTGGTCCAGCACGGTGCGGAAGTTGTCCAGCGTCGCGGGATGCGGTGTGGCCAGGGCGGATTCGCTCGCGAACTGCTTCGGCGTCTTGACCGCGGTCAGGGCGCTGAGCACCAGCGGAGCCACCGTCAGCAGCGCCCCGAGGATCAGCGCCGCGTACGCCGCGACGGCCCGGGCCGCCACCCGTCGTTCAGTACTCATGACTGGTCCGATCCCGGAAGTATCGGTGCTGCACCACCGTGATCACGAACATGACCGCGAACACCACCACCGCCATGACCGCGGCCCGCCCCGGATGCGCGGCCTCGAACGCCTCCGAATACATCCGCATGGCAACCACATCGGTGTGGTGGTCGGGCCCGCCCCGGGTGAGCGCGTACACCGCGTCGAAGGTCTGGAAGACGCTCAGCACCCCGGTGACCAGGACGAAGAACATGGTCGGGCGCAGCAGCGGCAGGATCAGCCAGCGAATGCGCCGCCGGCCGGTGGCCCCGTCCAGCGCGCCCGCGTCCAGGATCTCCCCGGGTATGGCCCTGATCCCGGCCACGAAGAACAAGGCCACGTAACCGACATTCATCCACACGATCACGGCGGCCACCGCCGGCAGCGCCAGCGTCGGTGAGCTCAGCCATTCCACCCGCCGTCCCAGCAGCGCATTCAATGCCCCGCCCGTGGGTGCGAAGATCCACTGCCACACCACCCCCACCGCCACCGGCGCACACATCCACGGCAGCGCGTACACCACCCGCAGCACGGTCCCGCCCCGCCCGCGCCGCGCCAGCACGGCCGCCACCGCGAACCCCAGCGCCGTCTGCACCGGCACCACCAGCGCCGTCAACGCCAGCGTCACCAGCAGCGAATGCCCGAACTGCCGATCCTCCAGCACCGACCGCCAGTTGCTCGCCCCGGTGAATTCGATGGGCCCCAGCAGATTCCAGCTGTGCGCACTCAGCCACAACACCACCGCGATCGGCACCAGCAGGAAACACCCGACCCCGATCAGGCTCGGCAGCAGCAGCGCATAGCCCACCGCCGCCTGTCTGCGCCGGGCCGAACCGCGGCGAACCGTCCGATCCATGAGCAGCGACGCTACCGGGCCGCTCCCGGCGGCCGCGCCTTCCCACGCCCGATCTGCCCGATATTGCCCTGTGCGCGATGCGATTTCGAGACGGCGTCCCACCCGGTGCCGGGCGACGGCGCATGATAGTTTGTGCCGCGCTCGTTCATAGCTATGACGGCGAGGCTGGCCACGACAGGGCAGGGGACGGCGTCGATGAGAATCAAGCCACGGGAACAGATCCTCGGAGTCTGGCGGTCGCTGCTGACCGCGTGTTATCGGGATGGCGAGTGGGTGTGGGACGGCCGCAACGGCTCCAACTCCATCAGCGACGCCGAACAGCTGCTGTGCCTGCTGTACCCGGCGACCGAGATCGACGGCTTCGGGCTGGAGCATCCCGACGAGATCGCCGACGACATCCGCGAGGTGCTCTCCCCCCTCGGCGACAATGGCCTGCGCATCGGCGAGCGCGTGGTCTGGCTGCTCGAGCAGTACATCGACCGCCACACCGACCGCGACCCCGACTCCGACGCCGCCCTGCCGAATTTCGCCGCGGGCAGTTACCTGGCCACCTCCGACGGCGCCGAGCCGACCCCGGCGCAGCGCACGCTCGAGGTCGTCGACTCCTATTCCATGTCACTGACCCTGTGCCTGGCCGCGCTGAAATTCCTGCGCGGATTCAGCGGCCCGGTCGCCGAACTGGCCGTGGGCCGGCGGATCAAGCTCGCCGTGGACCTGGGCCCGCGCATCGAGGCGCTCGACGCGCTCATCAATGTCCGGCTCACCGCCGCCATGGTGGGCCTGATCCGCAGCTTCGTCGTGAATACGGTCTCGCCCAAATCCGCCGCGGGGCAGGCCATGCTGTCGATGCTCAACCAGACCGGCGGCTCCCCCGACGCGGTGGTGCACGCCGTGCAGCAGCGCCTGGACCGGGTGCGGATCCGGCTGCGCAACGACGCCACCCTCAGCCAGGTGGAGGGCGTCGACCTGGACAGCGGCGACATGCTGTTCGAATGTGGTTGGAGCTGGGCCATTGTGCGCAAGGCCGCGTCCATCGACTTCGTGGACATGCCCATCGCGGATCAGCCCGGTCATGCCGTCGCCCGGCCCTACCTGCACTTCACCGTGGTGGCGCTGGACGGCATCAACGACCTCACCTCGGTGCGCACCCGTGAACTCGACCTGCTCAACGGCGAGCAGCGCCGCCTGGCCGAGGCCCTGCAGCTGCGCTGGGATCTGGCCCAGCGCTACTGGGCGGCGGTGGCCCGCTTCGGCAACGGGCGCTGGCCGCTCGAGGACATTCCGTGGCGTACCTCCGACGGCGAGGAATCGGACTACTTCAGTCTCGTCGTCTCCGCGGTGCTCATGCAGGATCTGCTCAACCGCGAGGCCAACGACGACGATCTGGACCGCGCCGCAACGATTTTCGACGAGCTGGCCCGCCGCGGCCGCATCGTGCGCCGCTTCACCGCCGACGATCCGGCCCGCACCATGCACACGCCGGGCGTGAGTCTGCGCCTGCTGGGCAGCGAGGCGCTGGACGGCCCGCTGCTGCTGTGGACGGTCTCCGATTACGCCACCGTCCTTTTGAAACGCACCCTGCAGGCCGCGCGGCTCTCCGGCACCATCGAGACCCGCGACCAGCTGATGACGCTGGCCCAGGCCACCATGGACCACCTCGACCTGCGCGCCTTCCGCGAAGGACCGGCCACCGGCCTGTGGGACGATCCCAGCCGCATCTTCGGCGGGCCCGAAAACCACCTGCCCTCCTGGTATCTCACCGAGCGCGTGGTCGAGTGCATGGTGACCGCCGCGCGCCTGTACCGGGAACCGCCGCTGCGGGCGCCGACCTCGGTGACCCGGGCCATGGAGCTGCTGACCGAGGCCGAACACCTGCTCAACCGGGAGATGCTGGAGCTGAGCGAGACCGACGTGTCGGCCGGCCGCACCGCCCTGGCCCTGGCCGAGCAGCGCCTGGAACGGGCCCGCACGCTCATCGACGAGCGCCCCGGCACCGCAGTCAGTCTCGCCTCGCAGGCCCTCTTGGAACTGGACGAGCTCGCCTACGCCCGGTTCGACGCCACCAGGAGCGTGTGATCGTGCTCGTGTTCTCCTCTTCGGACAAGGGCGGCACCGGACGCTCGGTCACCAGCTGCAATATGGCCTACTGGCTGAGCATGAAGGGGTACAAGGTCGCCTACCTGGACTTCGATTTCGGATCCCCCACCGCGGGTGGCACTTTCGAGATCAGCCGGATCGACAACGGGGTCCGGGACGGGACCGGCCTGCACGCCTATCTGCTCGACGAGAACGGGACGCCGGCGCGGCTGAGTGTGCGCTCCGAGACCGACCGGATGGAACTGAGCCGGTCCCGGCATCCCTCCGGCCGCCTGGTGCTGTTTCCCGGCGATCTCGGCGGCTCCGAGTTCACCACGCTCGACGAGCGCATGATCGATCGCTGCGCCGCGCTGTTCGCCACCTGCGAGCAGGAATTCAATGTCACCTTCGTCGATCTGAGCGCGGGCCGATCCATCGCCCTGGCCCTCGCGCTCAGCGCGACCCGGCACCCGCAGCTGTCCCGCGCGGTGTGCCGCTGGCTCATCTTCCACCGCTGGACCCGCCAGCACATCGCGGCCGCCCGTGGCCTGGTGCACGACGAGCACGGCGTGCTGGCCGTCGGCGAGACCTGGGGACACGACCGGGCCGAGCTGCTGAATTCGCTGCGCTTCGTCCGCACCGCGGTGCCCGAACTCAACCTGACCGCCGGACTCCGCCCGGCCCAGGCCGCCTGGCTGCAGGAACAACACAACACCCTGACCCGCGCGGCCAACCGGCACGGCATGGGCGAGAGCGGGATACTGGGCAAGATCCCGGTGGAACCGATGCTGCAGTGCCGGGAACAGGTGATCCTGGATGTGGATGTGGCCGCCCACGTCGCCAATGCCGAGACCGTGGCCGCATTCCGCCTGCTCACCGAGAAACTCATGAACGACGCCGTCTGGGAACAGGTGGAGGTGCGCCGATGAGCTCCGCGACCGACTACAGCGAGGCGGGCGAACGCAATCGCGTGGCCGGCCAGCCGCTCTCGCATCTGTCCATCGAGGTCGGGCACTTCTATATGGACGAGCTGGTCGACGGCGTCGACCGGATCCACGCCCAGCTGCGCAAGGTGGCGCCCATCGTCCAGACCCAGATCGCCGCTGCCGAAGCGGAATTCGGGGCGGGCGCCCGGGTCAGCACCTGCTTCCTGGTCGACGACTACTTCTGGACCCGCACCGCCAACCGCCCGCGCGATGCCCGGCGCACCGCCGACCCGCGCCACGTGCTGGAGCAGCTGCTGGCCGCCGCGGAGGAATGCGGTGTGCGCATCGACTATCTGGCGCGCGAGGCGGGATGCGCCGAGGTGCCGTCGTTCCAGGATGGTGAACCGGTCGGCGAGCCGGTGCGGCTGGCGGAGATGATGGCCGCCCGCATCGTCGCCGAACCCGAGCGCGACAGCACCGGCCGCCGCCCGCCCACCGTCGAGTCGGGCTGGCTCTGCAATGGCCGCCGATCCTCGGAATTCGATGCGGGACAGGCCATGCGCATCTCGCGCTACCGGCCGCCGGAGGAATTCGGCGCGCGCAATCACTCCATCTTCCTGGATGTGCAGCTGTGGAGCCGCCGCCTGGAGGAAGAGGGCGATCAGCAGGTGGAGCGCATACTCTGGTCCTGCCCCTTCCTGGCCGCCATCTGGCAGTTGCTGCGGCTGGGCCTGATTCGCAACGAGGGCGCCATGGTGGCGGCCCCGGTGCCCTGGGAGGAGCCGTGGCCCGGCGACTGGTCCCGGCTGCCCGCGGTGGTGAAACTGAATCCGAAGGCCAAGCCCTTCGCGGCCTATCGGGCGCTGTCGGTGCTGCCCTACAGCTATCTGGGCATCGAGCACGCCGTGCGGGTCATCCTCGACCATCTGCAACTCGATGACGATGTGCAGGCGAAGCTCGCCGAACGCGGTGCGGGCGAACGGATTCCGGTGCAGGTGCCGCGCCGGGCCACCCACCGGTTGAACCACATCTTCCTGGGTGACGTCTGAGGTGGCCGCCCGGTGAGCGAGCCGCTGGTGCTGCTGGGGGAGGTACGCACGGCCCTGCTGCCCAATGCGGGGGGACTGGCGGCGCGGGAGGCGACAGCGCTGCTGTCCCTGCTGCCCGGGCAGCGGGTATTGATGCGGGAACGACCGCTGGCCCTGGCGATTTCGCCGGGTTCCGCCGTCGGGGTGGACTGCAAGCTGGCCACGGTGTCCGGATCGGACAGCCGTGCCATCGGGACGGTGGCGGCGCACGCGATCCTGGTGGGCGGCCGGGTGATGCAGAGTTCGGCCTGTTCCACGGTGGTGCGGACGGCCGACAAGAACCGGCGGCCCTGGTCGCACTACCTGGATCAGGTCGGGACGCTGGAGGTGTGGCACCGCATCGCCGACGACGCCGCGGCCGCCGTCGATTTCACCGAGGGGTTCCTGGAGGGCTCCGGCGCTACCACCCTGGACCTGGGCTCGGTCAGCGACCGGCTGCTCACCCGCGTGCGCACCGATCCCCGCCTGGATCAGCAGCCGCCGGTGCGCTCCAGCGCCACCCGGCTGCGCTGGGCCGCGCGGGTCGCGCCGCCGGTGGGCGGCGCCGTGCGCGGGCGCACCCTGTTCGCCTTCCGGCTCGAGGACGAGCACACCCGGTCGGTGCGGATCATGGTGCCGACCGCCCGGGATCTCGGTGCGGTGCAACGCTTCTGCGAGGACCTGGCCGTGCACGACTGGCTGCTGTCCACCCTGGGCGCGGCACTGTCCGAGGCGGATCGTCCCATGCCCGAACGCGATCCGTCCGCCGAGCTGGCGCCGCTGCTCGAACAGCTGGTGCACCTGTGGATGCCGGGCGCCCACACCCCGCCCCGGCTGCGCGAACTGTGGACGCGGCTGGAGTCCGATCCGGGCTTCACCCGGCAGTGGACCGCGCAGGTCGGACATCTGCGCGACCGGCTGGCGGTGGCGACCCTGGCGGCGCTGCGCAGCGCCAAGATCAGCACCGTCCAGTGGTGACCGGCGGATCCGACCGGCGGCGCGACCGGATCAGAGCCGGAACCAGCGGCGCACCAGCAGCGCGAAGAACACCGACATGGTGACCGCGCCCAGATAGCTCTCGAGCACGAACACCGCCCGCCCGCCGACCCGCAGGTTGTCGGTATCCCCGACGCCCAGCGGATTCAGGTAGTTCATGAACACCTGGTACACGGTGATGGCCGGCGGCTGATCCGACCGCAACGTGACCGCCACCACGAAGACCAGCAGCTGGAACGCCACGAACCACAGCATGCGGAAGGGCCGGTAACCGTAGCCGCAGATGAGATCCGGGACCAGGCCGCCGGCGCGCCGCCAGGCCGCCGGCTGCGCCAGCCGCCGCGCCCGGGCCAGTGCCAGGCCGCAGCGATCCTCGGCATCGGTGTCCTCGTCGATGCGGTAGAGACTTCCGGCCCGGCGGTAGGCCAGGGCGGCGTGCGCGGGCAGTCCGGCCTGCACCAGTGGGCGGCCCAGCCGCTCGTAGGCCTCGGCCAGCAGCCGATTCTGGGTGCGGCTCAGGCGCAGTGGCCCGCGGAACTCCACCTCCGCGGCGATCAGGGCCGCGAGCAGCTGGTTGACCGCCATCGGCTGCGGCGCCGCGGTGGCGGTGTGTTCGAGGACCGGTGCGTAGAGGTGGGCGAAGACGAGACTGTCACCGGCCCTGCGGATTCCGGGCGGATCGTAGGTCGCCACCACCGCCTCGGTGTGCCGGGTGAACAGGTCCAGCAGCGGCTGTTCGGTGGCGCGGCGGCGCAGGCCGTGCGGCTGCTCCAGGAATTCGGTGACGTTGTCGGCGTAGGTGTCGGCGTGGCGCTCGATGCGCATGCTCATATCCGTCACGAACGGCGACGATGGAGCGCTTTTCTCGAGCATGATCAATGATAGATCCTGTGCACCAGCACATCTCGCGGCTCGTCTGCGCCGAAGTAGGCGGCCTCGTGGTCGGCCCACACGAAGCCGACCTCCTTGTAGAGGTGGTAGGCGACCCGATTGCCCGGCTTCACCGTGACGAAGACCTGTTCGGCGCGGGCCCGATGGCATTGGGCCAGAGCGGCTTCCAGCAGTGCCCGGCCGTGGCCGCGGCCCCGGCACTCGGATGCCACCGCGAAGCCGAGAAACCAGGCCGTGCGCTCTCCGTCGAGGGCGGTGAGCACGTAGCCGCAGAGCTCCCCCGCGTCCTCGGCAACCGTCCAGTTTGCTCCGTGTAGCTCGAAGAGCTGCCGGAGTACGAAATACGGATACGCGAGATGCTCGAATTCGACCACCTCGAGTGCGCGGATCGCGTCCAGATCCGACAGTGACGCGATCCGGCACGCCGGATCGTCCGGCAATTCGAAGGCCGACAACGGTGTTCCCCTCCACCCCGGGCACAAGTGCGATGGATTCCAGGGTAAGCGTCACACCGAATCTTGGGTGCGGTTCGGCCGCCGGCTGTCTGCGGAGCGGGCGGCCGAACCGCGCTGCAGCACGCGGTGGGGACTGCGCCACCGCTGCCCGGAGGTTAGGCGCGGGGCGCTCGAAAGCGCTGTGCGGCAGCGTTCATCGCGGCGGGGGGCCTTTCCCGGTTCACCCCGGGCCACGAAATCCTGGTGTAGACGTGTGCCTTCTGGTGGCGGAGCTGTGCTGTCCGGGCGTCGAGCAGTAGCCACAGCATCCGGTGGACGAACCGGTCGTAGCCGGTCGGTACGGGATCGGGGCCGGCCTGGGCCGGTGCGGGGCCGGTCATGGCAGTGCCCGCTCGTCGAGCACGCACCGTCCCTCCTCGACCAGCGTCGCCCGTGCTCGTCGGCGTACCTTGCAGGTCTGCACCGTGCAATCGAGGTGCAATTGCATTGCGGCGTGCGCTTGTTCGACGGTCATCACACCCGGATCACGGCGGCAGCGCGACAGACCGGCAATGTGCATGTTGAGGGACGTCAGTTGCATGTCCAGACCACTCCTCGTTCCCGCTGGTTCCTGAAGTGCCCGGAGGTTCAGGAAAGGAAAGGGGTCTAGCTACACCGCTCCGGGCACATCTCCAGCACACCACGAGCAGACGCCAGGCGGGCGAATTTCGAGCAGGAGAACGCAAAATTGCGCGAATTCCCAGCAGTGAATCCACCTGGGGGAGGACGATTCTCCAAAGTGGACGAAGCCCTCGCCCGCCGTCGAGCCCCGATCCATGCCCGCGACCGCGAATGGAGCGTGTTGTGTCCGAAGGTCCCGCGTCATCCACCCTGCCCCGCCGTCAGCTCGGTCGCTATCTACGGGACTGGCGCATCCAGGCAGGATTGACCATCGCCGAAGCCGCCAAGCTGATGGAGTGGGGCGCGAGCACCTTGCAGCGGCTCGAGAAGGGCAACGCGGACCGCATCCGCACCATCGACATCCAGGAGCTGTGCCGCATCTACGGGATTCCCGCCGAAATCGCCGAGGGGCTCAAGGGTTTGGCGCAGCAGGCGGCGGTCAAGAGCCGGTGGCACTCCTACGGCGACCTGATTCCCGAGAACTTCGACGTCTACGTCGGCCTGGAGGCATCCGCGCAGCAGTTGTCCTGCTACCAATCGGAATTGGTGCCGGGCCTGCTGCAGACGGTCGAGTACGCAAGGGCCCTGAACCGGCTGGGATACCCGGAAGAGACCGTGGTGGAGGTGGATCGGCGCGTTCAGCTGCGTATGCAACGGCAGGCCATGATCACCCGCCGCATGCATCCGGCGACCATCGCCATGGTGTTGCACGAATCGGTATTGCGCCGCCTGGTGGGAGGTGCAAGGGTGATGGCGGCGCAAGTGCGACACTTGGCGGAACTGAGTACCCGGTCCAATGTCGCGCTGCGTATCCTGCCCTTCGCCGCCGGTGTCCCCCTGGGACTTTCGACCGGACCGTTCGTGATTCTGGAATTCGGATGCGACAGCAAGGGGCAACCGGTGGAGCCCCCGGTGGTCTACGTGGAGGGGTTCACCGGCGATCTGTATCTCGAGAGACAGGGCGACGTTCAGCGTTATCGCCGGGCCCAAGCGGGCCTGGAACGCTGCGCGCTGGACGTTCAGAACAGCAGAAACCTGCTCCGGCAGGTGGCGAAGGAGTATGCCGCCTGGGCGGTCGAGCCCGGAGGCGGTAGCGGAGCGTAACCATGTAGGGCTCCGCACAGGCGATGAAAGGACAGAGCATGAGTGTGGATCTTTCCGGGGCCCGCTGGTTCAAGAGCAGCCGCAGCGGGGCCGGTAAGGAGTGCGTCGAAGTGGCGTTCCTGCCCGCGGGCCGAGTGGGCGTGCGGGACAGCAAGAATCCGCAGGGCCCGGCGCTGGTGTTCGGCGCGGCGGAATGGGGATCCTTCACGGCGGGCCTCGAAAACGGGGTCTTCGACCGGTGATTCGCTGAACGAGGGTCCACGGGCCCGGGCCCGTGAACCCTCGGTATCAGAGGATTGCGACCACACCCATGGCGACGGCGGCGACCAGTACGCCGATCGCGACGGCGGGCATCAGTGCGCCGGTGAGTACGTATACGCCCATCGCCGATACCGCGAAGAGCATCCCTACGATCAGCCGTTCGACCCAGTCATCGGGACCCATTTTCCGGTACCGGGGACGCGCATTCTTGAGTCCTCGGTCCACGAATAGTTGGATACCCATGCTTAGCCGTCGCAAACATACTTCCGTTGCCAAACGGCAGCCGTTTCGTGATCAACAACCAGCTCGGCCATCAGCGCCGGAAGAGCTTGTTGCCCAGCCAGACGATCGGGTCGTACTGCCTGTCCACCACGCGTTCCTTGAGCGGGATCAGCGCGTTATCGGTGATCTTGATGTGTTCCGGGCACACTTCCGTACAGCACTTGGTGATGTTGCAGAAGCCCAGGCCCGCATCCTCTTGCGCCAGTTCCCGGCGGTCGGCCACATCCAAGGGATGCATTTCGAGTTCGGCAATGCGCATCAGGTATCGCGGACCGGAGAATGCGTGCTTGTTGTCCTCGTGATCACGGACCACGTGACAGGTGTTCTGGCAGAGGAAGCATTCGATGCACTTGCGGAATTCCTGCGACCGTTCCACATCGGTCTGCTGCATCCGGTACTCGCCCGGCTTCAGATCCACCGGCGGCGTGAAAGACGGTACTTCGCGGGCCTTCTGGTAGTTGAACGACACATCCGTGACCAGGTCGCGAATAACCGGGAAGGTGCGCATGGGCGTCACCGTCACCACTTCTTCCTGGGTGAACGTCGACATGCGGGTCATGCACAGCAGCCGCGGCCGCCCGTTCACCTCGGCCGAGCACGAACCGCACTTGCCCGCCTTGCAGTTCCAGCGCACCGCCAGATCGGGCGCCTGGGTGGCCTGCAGCCGGTGGATGATGTCGAGCACCACCTCGCCCTCGTTCACCTCGACGGTGAAGTCCTGCAGGCCGCCGCCCTCGGTGTCACCGCGCCACACCTTGAACTTCGCCTCGTAACCCATGGCTATTCCGCCTTTCCGGCGTCGTCCCGCAACTCTGCGAGATCGGCGGGGGTGTAGTACTTTTCGAGCTCCGCCAGGTCGAACAACCGGAGCAGGTCGGTGCGCATGGGCACCTGGGCCTCGGGCGTGACGGTCACCGACGGCACCGAGAATCCGACCTCGTCCGGGTCGATGGTGCAGACCAGCAGCTTGTTGCGCCACACCGGATCCATGCCCGGATGGTCGTCGCGGGTGTGGCCGCCGCGGCTCTCGGTGCGCAGCAGTGCGGCCTGGGCGACGCATTCGCTGATGAGCAGCATGTTGCGCATGTCCAGGGCCAGATGCCAGCCCGGATTGAACTGCCGGTGGCCCTCCACGGTGACGTGGTCGTAGCGGTCGCGCAGCTCGGAGAGATGCGCGACGGCCTGCTTCAGTTCGTGTTCCTTGCGGATGATGCCGACCAGATCGTTCATGGTCTGCTGCAGGTCCATGTGCAGCGTGTACGGGTTCTCGCCCGGGCCGCCCTCGGTGGGCGGATCGAACGGCGTCACAGCCGATTTCGCGGCCGCGGCGATATCGGTGTCGGCGATCGTGGGCCGTGCGGCCAGCTGCTCGACATAGGTGGCCGCGCCCAGTCCGGCGCGCCGGCCGAACACCAGCAGGTCCGACAGCGAGTTGCCGCCCAGCCGGTTGGAGCCGTGCAGGCCGCCGGCGCATTCACCGGCCGCGAACAGGCCGGGCACCGTGGCCGCCTGGGTATCCGGATCGACCTCGATGCCACCCATCACGTAGTGGCAGGTCGGCCCGACCTCCATCGGCTCCTTCGTAATGTCCACGTCCGCCAGCTCTTTGAACTGGTGGTGCATGGACGGCAGCCGCTTGATGATCTGGTCGGCGGGCAGGCGGGAGGAGATATCCAGATAGACGCCGCCGTGCGGGGTGCCGCGCCCGGCCTTCACCTCTTCGTTGATGGCCCGCGCGACCTCGTCACGCGGCAGCAGATCCGGTGTGCGCCGGGCGGAATCGTTGTCCTTCAGCCACTGGTCCGCCTCCTCGATGGTTTCGGCGTACTGGCCCTTGAACACCGGCGGGATGTAATCGAACATGAACCGCTTGCCGTCGGAGTTCTGGAGCACCCCGCCGTCACCGCGCACGCCCTCGGTGACCAGGATGCCCTTCACCGACGGCGGCCAGACCATGCCGGTCGGATGGAACTGCAGGAACTCCATATTGATCAGCGACGCCCCGGCCCGCAGCGCGAGCGCGTGCCCGTCGCCGGTGTACTCCCAGGAGTTCGAGGTCACCTTGTACGACTTGCCGACGCCACCGGTGGCGATCACCACCGCGGGCGTCTCGAACAGAATGAAGCGCCCGGACTCCCGCCAGTACCCGAAGGCCCCGGCGATCCGGTCGCCGTCCTTGAGCAGCTCGGTGATGGTGCATTCGGCGAAGATCTTGATGCGCGCCTCGTAGTCACCGGTCTGCGCGTAATCCTCCTGCTGCAGCGAGACGATCTTCTGCTGCATGGTGCGGATGATCTCGAGCCCGGTGCGGTCGCCGACGTGCGCCAGCCGCGGATAGGTGTGGCCGCCGAAGTTGCGTTGACTGATCCGGCCGTCCTTGGTCCGATCGAACAGCGCCCCATAGGTTTCCAGCTCCCACACCCGGTCGGGGGCCTCCTGGGCGTGCAGCTCGGCCATGCGCCAGTTGTTGAGGAACTTGCCCCCGCGCATGGTGTCCTTGAAATGGGTCTGCCAGTTGTCCTTCTCGTTGGCATTGCCCATGGCGGCCGCGCAGCCGCCCTCGGCCATGACGGTGTGCGCCTTGCCGAACAGGGACTTGCAGACCACCGCCACGGACAGCCCGTGCTCACGGGCCTCGATGACCGCACGCAGGCCGGCACCGCCGGCACCGATCACGACGACGTCGTACTTGTGCCGCTCGACTTCAGGCATGGAACCGAATACTCCTGGGAGACAGAGGAATAGAGGACTGTCAGCCGATGAGGCGAGGATCGGAGATGGTTCCGCTCGCCACCAGCATGACGTAGAAATCGGTGAGGACCAGCGTGCCCAGCGTGGTCCAGGCCAGCTGCATGTGCCGGGTGTTCAGCTTCGACACCACGGTCCAGAAGCGGTAGCGCACTGGGTGCTGCGAGAAGTGCTTGAGCCGTCCGCCCGCGATGTGGCGGCAGGAGTGGCACGACAGCGTGTACGCCCACAGCAGCAGTGCGTTGCCGGTGATGATCAGCGTCCCCAGGCCGATGCCGAAGCCGCCGCCCTTGGCGTGGAAGGAGATCACCGCGTCATAGGTGTTGATCACCGAGATGATGATCGCGACGTAGAAGAAGTAGCGGTGCGCGTTCTGGATGATCAGCGGAAGCCGCGTCTCCCCCGAGTATTTCGCGTGCGGCTCGGCCACCGCGCAGGCCGGCGGCGACATCCACACCGACCGGTAGTAGGCCTTGCGGTAGTAGTAACAGGTGAGCCGGAACAGCAGCAGGAACGGCAGCACCAGGAAGCCCAGTGGAATCCACATGGGCAGGTGGCCGACCGGCGTGCCGAAATGGCTGGAGCCCTCGACGCACGAGGCGCTCAGGCAGGGCGAATAGAACGGTGTCAGATAGTGGAAGTCCGGCACCCAATACGCGCTGCGCACAAAGGATCTGATGGTCGCGTAGATGACGAAGGCCGCGAGCCCCAGCACCGTCGCGGCCGGCGGCACCCACCACCGGTCGGTGCGGAGCGTGCGTGCCGAAATGGCAGCCCGTCCCCTACTGAAAACCCCGGTAGTGCTCGATTCAGAAGCCTTGACTGGTGCGGCGCTCACTGCTGGATGCCTCGCTGCTCTACCCCGTGGAACGTCATCGTTACCTCCGGCATCGAATGTGATGGTGAGCACCTTACGACAGGGGTGCTATCACTCGAGCTCGCAACAGCTATTTCGTGATCCCGTGATTTGCGCCACATTTCCTGTAGCCCTCAGTGATTCGTTTGCTTGGTGAACAAACGGCAATCTCGCGAACTCGCCGGGCTGTCAGAGTGTTTCGGATTCCGGCCCGTGCGCAGGTCGGGCGGCTCGTCCGCGGCGGTTACCGGCCGTCATATGACAGCAACAACCGTGTGGTGGCCTGTCGGTCTGCTGAGGGTTCGAAGGGAGCCGGTAATGAGACGCGCCGCCATCGTCATGCCGATGCGCACGCCCGTGGGTCTGCCCGGCGGAGCACTCGCCGCGGTGCCGCCGAACCGGCTGGTCGGCACTGTCATCGCGGCGGTGCTCGGCCGCTCGGGCATCGATCCCGCGCGGGTCGAACAGCTGGTCACCGCCGTCCCCGCGGCCGAGGCCATCCGCTCGGCGCTGCCGCAGTGCGGACTGTCGCCGGAGCTGGGTGACTTCGCCCTGGGCGAGGGGCCCGGCAGTGGACTGCGCGCCCTGATCACCGCCGCCATGATGGTGCGCACCGGCGCGGCCGACGTGGTGCTGGCGGTGGGCGCCGAATGCTCCAGCGCCGCAGGGGGATTCGACGCGCAATCCGCCAGCGTCCCGCCGCTGCCCGGCGTCCGCCCAGGGCCCGCGGCCGGCGACGGACCCACCACCGACCAGCAGATCGCGATCTGGTCCGCCGAACCCGCACGCGGACAAGCGGATTCGGACCTTGCTGAACAGCTGGCCCGCGACCACGAGCTGGGCCGGGCCGCCGCCGACGACTTCGCCGCGGTCAGCCACCGCCGGGCCGCGCGCGCCCATCGCCAGGGTGTGTTCGGCGCGGAGACCGCGCCCGTCGTGGTGTGCGCGCGTCCCGGCGATCCCACTTCCGCGGTGGTGCGCCTGGTCGACCGCGACGAGGGGTTGCGCGACGATGTCTCACACCGCGCCTTCGCGGCGCTGTCCCCCTTCCGGCCCGACGGCGTGACCACGGCCGGAAACAGCAGCAGCCGCGGCCTGGCCGCCGCGGCCTGCCTGGTGGTGGCCGAGGACCGGCTGGTGGATCTCGGCCTGGAGCCGATGGGCTACCTGCTCGACTGGGTCAGCACCACCGCTCCCCCCGGCGTCCCGGTGCCCGCCGCCACCTCCGCGGTCGCGAAAGCGCTGTGGCGCGCCGGTTTCGAACTGTCCGACCTGGAGCTGCTCGAGGTGGAGGAGACCTCCGCCGTCGAGGTGCTGGCCCTGGCCCGCACCCTGGGCCTCGGGGGCGACACCGCGGAGCGCCTGAACGTGCACGGCGGCGCGATCGCCCTCGGTGACCCGGGCGGCGCGGCGGGTCTGCGCATGGTCACCACCATGCTGCACGAACTGGCCCGCCGCGACGGCGGTCTCGGCCTGGCCGTGACCCCCGCGGGCCCCGGCAGCGCCCTGGCCGCGATCTTCGAATCCCCCGATCTGGAACCGGTTTCGCAGGCCCCGCGCGGCGCCCGCTTCCGCGGCGTCGGCGGCCGGCGCTCCGGCCGGGGCCGGCACCGTCACTGAGAACCGGTCAACCGCCGCCGAGGACTGGTCGCGCGGGCGGAGCCGGACGACCGCCGTGTCCCGGGCGAAGGCCGCCGCCAGCTCCTCGCGGTTGACGCTGCCGTCCGAATTCAGGCTGATGCGAACTGGGCGCGGTCTACCGGGAACGCAGCCGCGATCTCGACCTGGGCCCGCATCGCGATCCCGCGGTGGACGCCGTGGTCTCCTACCTGTCGGCCCGGGGCGTCGAGGCCGGAGATCTGCGCACCCCGGCTCTGCTGCTGGTCGGCGCGGCTCATCAGCGCGCCCTGCAGCGGCAGCTGAGCCCGCCCGCCGCGCTCGCCGAATTGCCCAGCCCCGACGCCATTGTCGAGGTGGCCCTCCCGCTGTTCGAAACGAAGGATCAGTTACTTGGTGCGGGGGCGGGAGTGGAAGCCCAGGCCCTCGTCCTGCGCGCCCATCCAGGCCGCCTCATCGTGCTTGGCGTCGGGGACGTAGATCGTCTCCTGCTTGGCCTGCGGTGCTTCCGGCGGCGGCGCCTGTTCGAACTCGTCGGTGTCGATGACGAGCCTTTCCAGATCGTTCTCCAGCCGGCGGACCGTGCCCGCGTCTCCGTAATGCGAACGCAGTGCGGTGACGCACTGCCGGAGCTGGCCGACCGCGTAGCGGAGTTCCGCAATCTCGCTGCGTGTCATCGAAACCCTCCTCGAGCCGTGTGACAGACCACACATCGTGATCTACAACACAGTACGTGATCGTGCGGGATTCGTCTCGTCGGCAATCAATATTCGCAGCTAGAGGGCCTGTCACCGGGTGCGGAATTGGGGCGGCGGACGTTTCAGATCTTCGAAACCGCCCGTCGCGGATGATCTTCCGGCTACCCGGCGATGGCGTACTCCGGCCCGCAGTCGGGACCGCAGTCCGGGTCCGCGCCGCGCACCGCCGCGGTCGCCCGGGCCACCAGCGCCACCACCGCGGCGGCCACCTCCTCGGCCCGCTCCAGGATCACGCTGTGCCCGGCGCCATCCAGCCGCACCAGCTCGGCGTCGGTGACCTGGGAGGCCAGCACCACCGAGTGCGCGAACGGAATCATGAGGTCCGCGGACCCGGCCAGCACCAGTACCGGAATCGAGCCCAGCCGGTGCAGGGTCGCGGTCTCGTCGAAGCGGATCAGCGACTCCAGGAAGCTGGCCATGGTCAGCAGCGAGGTGTCGTTGAGCATGGCCGTCGCCACCGCCAGCATGCGCGGGCTCACCTTGCGGGTGCCCAGGGTGGCGTCCCGCAGGATGGGCTCGAAGATGCGGCGGCTCAGGTGTTTCGAGGCCTGCATGGCCCGCGGCGCGCGCCGCACCGCCACCCGCAGCGAGTTCACCGCCGGTGCGCTCAGCAGCCGCCCCAGACCCACCCGGGTCACCCCGTTGGCGGCGCTGGAGAGCAGGCCGACGCCGACCACCCGGGTCCCGATCGTCTCCGGATACAGCCGGGCGTAGGCCAGCACGGTCATGGCGCCCATCGAATGACCCACCAGGACAACGGGTCCGGCCGGCACCACGGCCCGCAGCACCGCGTCCAGATCCCGGGCCAGCTGCTCGATGGTGTACGTGGAAGGGTCGGCATTGCCGGAATCCCCGTGTCCGCGATGGTCGTAGAACACCATGTGGGTGTCGTCGCCCCAGATCTGCAGCAGGTGCCCGCGCATGAACGCCCACGATTCGGCGCGCAGGCAGTGCCCGTGGACGAACACGACGGTGACGGGGGCGTCGGTGGTGCCGAACTCACGCACCGCGAGTGGCACGCCGTCATCGGCGGACACGGTGATGTGGTGGCCGTCGAAATCGGCCGCGCGGGTGTCGATCGTGGACATGACGTCCTCCCGAAGAGTGCGCCTTCTTGCCCGGTTGTCGATAGAAATAACCCCTGCGTTAACCCCCCACACCAGGCGTTATGGACAAGTTGTCCAACTGTCTCCGCTGATCTATGCACGACTGTCGGGGGATCTGTCGGAGTCTCGCCACATTGCAAGACCCGTGTAGAAATCCCTGTACGTCCGGTCGGCGTGGGCAATTTCTACTCAAATCTAGTGAATGGACTAGGTAAAAGTAGATTCATATCGCATCGACAGTGACCGGGGTCCAGTACCGCATCGTCACATTCCGGCTGTCATCACAAACTGCCGCTCTCTAGCAATCGGACTAGAGAGCGGCAGATTTCTGTGCGGAGCTTGGCTACGTGGCCACCCCCGTCTTCGTGGACGGGAGGAACGGGCGCAACAAGTTCTGTTCCACCGACGGCCCGAACTGCCATTCGGCGATCCAGGGGCCGGTGCCCTCGCTCGGATCCAGTGCGCCGCCCTCGAGCCAGCGGTAGCGCCCGTCGAGGATGCCGCGGGTGAGGTCGGTGTCGGCGTCATCGGTGTTGGACCAGAGATCGTCGAAGAGCTTCTCGACCCGCAGGCGGGCCTGGCGGCAGAAGACCTCGGCGAGTTCCTCGGCCGCCACGCCGTCGGGATTGCCGTCGACCCGCAGGGACTGGGCGCGCACGCAGGCCGCGGCCATGGCGAACAGTTCCGCGCCGATGTCGACGATGCGGCCCAGGAAGCCCTGCTTGTACTCGAGCTTGGCCTGCCAGCGCGCCATGCCGTACATGAGGGCGCGGGCCTGCTTGCGTGACATCCGCTCGACGAAGCGCATGTGCCGGGCCAGCGGCCCGAATTCGCCGTAGCCGACCGGCGCGGTGCCGGCGCCGACGGTCAGCTGCGGGAACCATTTGGCATAGAAGCCGCTCGCCCCGACCGCCGCCTTGGCCTTGTCCTTGAGCTCGGCATTGCGATCCACCAGCGCCCCGGCCGCGGCCATGTGGGCATCGGCCATCTCGCGGGCGATGAGCAGCCGCATGATCTCGCTGGAACCCTCGAAGATGCGGTTGATGCGCAGATCGCGCACCAATTGCTCGGCGCCGACGGCTCTTTCGCCGCGGGCCCGCAGCGAGGCCGCGGTCTCGTAGCCGCGGCCGCCGCGGATCTGCACCAGTTCGTCGGCGATCCGGCACGCCATCTCCGAGGCCCACAGCTTGGCCAGCGCGGCCTCGATACGGATGTCGTTGCGGTTCTCGTCGCACATGGTGCCCGACAGATCGAGCACCGACTCCAGCGCGAAAGTCGTTGCGGCGATGTAGGAGAGCTTCGCGCCGACCGCGCCGTGCTCGCCGACCGGGCGGCCCCACTGCACGCGGGTGGCCGACCATTCCCGCGCGATCTTGAGCGACCACTTGGCCGCGGCCGTGCACATGGCCGGGATGGCGAGGCGACCGGCATTGAGGGTGGTGAGCGCGATCTTGAGCCCGTCGCCCTCGCGGCCCACCAGATTCCGCTTGGGTACGCGCACCTTGTCCATCCGGGTGACACCGTTCTCGATGCCGCGCAGGCCCATGAACGCATTGCGCCGCTCCACCGTGATGCCGGGGCTGTCGGCCTCCACGATGAACGCGGAGATGCCGCCGCGATGGCCCTCGCTCTTGGGCACCCGCGCCATGACCACGAGCAGTTCGGCGACAACGCCATTGGTGGTCCACAGCTTCACGCCGCTGATCTCGTAGGCCTCCCCGTCCGCGGTCGGGGTCGCGGTGGAGGCCATGCGTGCCGGGTCGGAGCCCACATCGGGTTCGGTGAGCAGGAACGCGCTCACCGCGCCCTTGGCGCAGCGCGGCAGGAACTCTCGCTTCTGTTCGGGGGTGCCGGCCAGCTTGAGCGGCTCGGGCACGCCGATGGACTGGTGCGCGGAGAGCAGCACGCCGAGGCTGGCGTGTGCGGAGCCGACCAGCATGAGGGACTTGTTGTAGCCCACCTGCGACAGCCCGACCCCGCCGTACTCCTCGGGAATCTTGAGGCCGAAGCAGCCGAGTTCGGCCAGCCCGCGCACGTATTCGTCGGGGACGCGGCCCTCGGCCTCGATGCGCTGGCCGTCGATGGTCTCGCAGAAGGCCCGCAGCCGGGTCAGATAGGCCTCGGTCTTGGCGGCGTCCGCGGCGTCGGGGCGCGGAAATGGATGGATGAGGTCGAGCCGGAACCGGCCGAGGAACATCTCCTTGGCGAAGGACGGCTTGGCCCAGGTGGTTTCGCGGGATTCCTCGACCAGTGCCCGGGCTTGTTCTTCGGTGGCGTCGACTTTGGCGGCAGTCGCCATGATGTCCTCCTCGACCGTGATGAGAATCACATTCGAGTGTAGGAGTCTTTGTTACCCGCCGGTAGGGGCTGGCAAAGATCAAAAAGCCTTGTCACAAGATGATCTTGATCAGCTGGCTAATCTTCGGTTATTGAACGCCGCGCAGGTATCGGCCGAAATGCGGCACCGTGAAACCGATGGTTCCGCGCTCGGCCGAGTAGATCAGACCCTTCTTGATCAAGCCGTCGCGCGCCGGGGACAACGAGGCGGGTTTGCGTCCCAGCTCGAGCGCCACCGCCGAGGTGGCCACCGGTCCGTCGTCGCCGGACAGGTCGGCCATGGCGCGCATGTATTCGCGCTCGGCCGGCGTCGCTCGCTCGTAGCGGGAGCCAAAGAAACCGACCGCCAGCTCTTCTTCGGCCGCAGGCGACGCCACTGCCACATCCTCGGCCGAGATCGGGCTCTGCGCCGCCGCGTCCCAGGCGGCCTTGCCGTATGCCTGCACGAAATACGGGTACCCGTCGGCCTTCCGGTACAGCGCGTCCAGCGCCTCCTCGGAGAACTTGACGTTCTCCCGCTCGGCCGGCGCGATGAGCGCCTGGTCGGCCGACTCCCGATCGAGCCGATCGATGCGGTGGTAGGAGAACAGGCGCTCGGAGTAGCTCTTGGACGCGGTCAGCACCGCGGGCAGATGCGGCAGACCCGCCCCGACCACGATCAAAGGCGCGGCGTCCTGGCTCAATTCGTGGCAGGCCCCGCAGATGGCCGAGATGTCGGCCGCCCCGAGATCCTGCATCTCGTCGATGAACACCGCGATGCCGATGCCCAGATCACGCACCAGCGCCGCCGCCTCCATGAGCAGCTCCACCAGATCGATCTCGATATCGCCGGAGTCGGCCCGCCCGGTCACCGCGGGCACATCGATGCCCGGGTTCCAGCGTTCCCGCATGCCCTTGCCGTCGGTGGAGCGCAGTGCGAAAGCCTTGAGAATCCCCAGGAAATCGTCCACCTGCTCCGGATTGCGGTGTGTCACAGCGATCGAACGCACCGCCATGTGCAGCGCCGAGGCCAGCGGCCGCCGCAGTTCCTGATCGGGGCGGGCCTCCAGCTTCCCGGTGCCCCAGCCGCGCGAGCGGGCCGCCGAGCGAAGCTGGTTGAGCAGCACCGTCTTTCCGACGCCGCGCAAACCGGTGAGCATGACGCTGCGTTCCGGCCGTCCGCGCGCCACCCGCTCCAGCACGATGTCGAAGGCGTCGAGCTGCCGGTCCCGGCCCGCGAGCTCGGGCGGTCGCTGCCCCGCGCCGGGTGCGTAGGGATTCCTGACGGGGTCCATGCGGCCCAACCGTAGCGCGGTCGTCGCGGATTATCCGGGCATCTATCGAGGACACTAGAGACAGCTATCGACCGGCATACCGGCTGGGCCGATTCGCGATCGGCGGAAGTAGATACAGCGAGTCCGCGGTGTCCCCGGGGGTCTCTACCCTTATGCCTGATTCGTTGGGATCCAGCGCAGGAGGGTTCATGTCGGAAGAAGCCGTACCCACGCCCACCGTCGCGGAGGTGGTCGAATCCTGGAACGTGCCCGCCGAGGCGATCGTGGCCGCGCGCATCCGCAACAACATCCTGGTGGCCATCGAGCGCGGGTACGACGATCCGCAGCTGGTAGCCGATCTCGCGGTGGGTCCGCTGGTCATGGCGCTGGGGCAGTTGGAAGTCGATCTCGCGGACGCTCGCCGGCGGATTGCCGAGCTGGAGCGGGCGATCGAGGCGAAGGATTGATAACGGGCGTATTGACCACGTATATCGTCTCGTGATCCACGGCCCTATACCCCGAATTACTTGTTCAGCGGGGCATTTTCGTAAAGATGCGACGCGCCTATCGTGTCGGGTGGACAACACGGCGACCTAGTCGTAATCTTCTCGTGACTTAGCGGAGTCTGTTGCTTCATCGGAGAGGCAGCCCGCGACGTTACAGCAGCAAGATCGGAGATGCGGCTCAGTGGGTAAGCACAGCTTGCAGCAGGAATCTCGGCTTCCGAATTCCGTGAAGGGCGCCATCGTCATGGGTGCGATGGCCGCGACGACTACCGGCGTGTTCCCGGCGATCACCGCCACCGCCGCCACCGTCGAGATCCCGGGCATCGGAAACTTCGACGTGCCGGACGATTTCGCGCCCCAGGTGCAGCA
Source organism: Nocardia sp. NPDC004711 (assembly GCF_053601595.1). NCBI lineage: Bacteria > Bacillati > Actinomycetota > Actinomycetes > Mycobacteriales > Nocardiaceae > Nocardia > Nocardia sp. NPDC004711. Next base: position 37,357 of record NZ_JBSGCB010000015.1, read on the forward strand.
GTTCAACCAGACGGTCAAGGACGCCGAGACGGCGCTGCAGACCCCGGGTGGACTGGGCGGCGGCGCTCAGGTCGGCGTCCCGGCTGCTCCCGCTCCGCAGTTCCAGCTGCCCAGCATCTTCCAGAAGTCCAGCTCCGTCGGCGACATCGCGCTGCACGCCGCCGAGACCAAGGTCGGCGCCCAGTACTCCTGGGGCGCGACCGGTCCCTACAGCTTCGACTGCTCCGGCCTCGTGCAGTGGGCCTACAAGCAGGCCGGAGTCGAGCTGCCCCGCACCAGCTTCGAGCAGTCCAACGTCGGCGCCCCGGTCGCCTTCGAGGACCTGCAGCCCGGCGACATCGTCATCACCAACGGTGGCGGCCACGTCGGCATCTACGCCGGCGACGGCAAGCTGCTGAACGCCGTGCAGACCGGCACCCCGGTCTCCTACACCAACCTGCACGCCAGCCAGGTCGTCACCGCGCGCCGCATCATCAACGCCTGACGCACATATCATCGTCAACGCCCGACGCAGTATCGTCGACGTGTGACCACTGCTCCACTGAGCACCACGGCTCAGGCCCGAGTTGATTCTTGGACCTGGGCCGTCCGCATTTTCAAGACCCGCTCCGCGGCCGCCGCGGCCTGCCGGTCCGGGCATGTGCGGGTCAACGGCGTACCGGTCAAGCCCGCACACCAGCTGAAGCCCGGTGACGAGATCCGCGTCCGCGTCCATGGTTCCGAACGCATCGTCATCGTCGAGCAGCTCATCACCAAGCGCGTCGGCGCGACCGTGGCCGGGCAGTGCATGATCGACAAGAGCCCGCCCCCGCCCGACCCGCAGCTGACCGCCCTCCTGCCGCGCCGTGATCGCGGCGCCGGACGCCCGACCAAGCGCGAGCGCCGCGAGACGGACCGGTTGCTGGGGCGCGACCTCCCCGGCCTCCCCGGGGCTTCAGCGGACGGCTAGGAGCCGTCGACAGCCTTGCGCCCGTGCCGAAGCTCGGGTGCCAACCCGATTTCGGACGTGCCCGGCGAGTTACCCCCGACTCACGAAATCAGTTGTCTCGCTGGGATATTGCGGCATCGCCCGGCGTGCCCGTGGACGCCGCCCGCGCTCCCCACGCGGCGGCGGCGATGGTGACCAGCGCGCCGAGCATGAGCGCGGCCGGTTCGCCCGGCTTCAGCACGTGCAGCTGGGTGCCGACCGTGACCGCCGCGACCGGCACGCCGATCTGCGCGGAAGCGATGGCCCCGAGCGGAATCGGCTGACCCAGGAACCGCATGAGCACGTGGGCCAGTACCGCGCCCGCGCCCAGTGCCAGGCCCAGCAGGATCAGGTGCGGGTGGTCGCCGAATTCGCGCAGGTTCAGCCGTGCGCCGAGCCAGACGAAGAACAACGGTGCGAGGAAGCCGTCGCTGATGGCGAAGAGCTGCTTGGCGACTCGGCGCGGTTCCCCGATGGCCGCCACCACCAGGCCGAGTGCGAAGCCCGCCAGCATGATCGAGACGTGACTGCGGGTGGCGAGCGCGCCGAGGGCGAACAGCAGGGCGAGGCTGACCCGCAGTTCCAGCGCGAACTGCCGATCCTCGGAGATCTTGTGCAGCCGATGCCGGATGCCGGAGTCCTCGAGCCAGCGCAGGAAGAAGTACGCGACCACCGCCGCCCCGGCCACCAGTAGCGCCCCGAGCGCTGCCCGGCTCGCATTGTGCGGATCGATCACCAGCGGCAGCGCCACCACCGCGGCCGCGTCGGCGATGGCGACCTGAGCGGTCATCTCCAGCACGGGTTTTCCGCTCAGCCCCTGGGAATCGATGATGGGCAGCACGATGGCCGCCGAGGAGGAGGCGAGCAGAACGGCGTAGAGCAGTCCGTGCCCGGTGTCGAACCAGGCCGCGATGCCCTGCCCGGCGATCACCGAGAGCACGCCCACCAGCACCGCGCGCAGCGCGCCCCGCCCCAGCGCCGAGCGAATGGCCGCGTCCCGCACCGGCACGTGGGTGCCGGCCACGAACATGACCACCGCGAAGCCGACATCGGCGATGAAGGCGAAGGTCGGGTCCTCCGGGTGCAGCAGGCCGAAGCCGGTGGTGCCGAAGACGATTCCGGCCAGCAGTTCACCCAGGATGACCGGCAGGTGCCAGGACTGCCGCCAGGCCAGCCAGGGCCCGGCCAGGCCGAGCAGGGTGATGAGGGTGAGGGTCTGGAAGGTCACGGCGTCGTCGTCTCGGCATTCACGCGGTCAGGGCAGGGAGGCGATCTTCACCGGGATCGCGATGTTCTCGTCGGTGTAGTAGATGGCGCAGACCCGGTGGTAGCCGTCCACGATCTGCATGGGCACGGCCTTGCGGAAGTCCCCGCGCACCACCAGGATCGGCGAGAGCGCCAGGCCGGCCGTGATCTTGGCGAGGTCGCGGCGGACGAAGGGGTTGTAGGTCGGCAGGATCTCCAGCTGGGAGGCGCGCAGCAGGTCCTTCGCCTTCTTGTGCACCACGGGGGCGTCGCGCAGCTTCTGGATGACCTTGTCGACGATGTCCGGCTCCGCCAGCATGTCGAGGTAGTCCGCCGCGGCCGGGTAGTCGTGCTCGTCCGGCTCCTTCTTCCACTTGACCGTGATCTCGGGGTCCGCCATGGAGCCATCATTCCCGTGCGACCGACCGGTCGCCTATGGACACGCGGATTCGGTCCCAATTGACCGTTTTGCCCGGCTGTCAGGCTGCGGGGCCGACCACCCACTCCACGCAGATGACCCGCCGATCCACCTGCGCCGCCGCCAGTTCCCGCACCGCACCCGGCTCGGCCGCACTGGGTACGCAGGTCAGCAGCACGGTGAAATCGGTGGGATCCGCCGCCGTCAACTCCAGCAGATTCGCCGCCGCCACCAGCCGCGTCTCCCCCGACGCGTGCACCACGCCCCGGACGGCCGGCCCGCACTCGCGAATGTCCTGCAGCGCCGTCGCCAGATCGGTGCGATCGGCGCAGTCGCACCGCATCACCACGATCCGCTCCTCCATCCCCGTCAACCCCGCCGGCAGCGGGCGCGGCGTGCGGGTCAGCACCACCACGTCCCGCGCCCCCGCCTCCAGCAGCCAGCGCACCGCGACCTCGCCCTGCGGGCCCAGCCCGCCCGCGACCAGATACGTCCCGTCCGGCCGGATGTCGACGGCCGGAAAGGCCGGTGCCGGCGGCTGCCCGGCCGGGTACGCCGCGCCGAAGCCGCCGTCGCGCCACCGGCGCCGCGCACCGGAATCCGTTCTGCGCCATTGCCGTTGCGGTGGTGCGGCCGTCAGTGAGCCGAGGGCCGTCCAGTCCACGGCGCACCCGTCCAGATAGCGCCGCGCGATGGTGTGCAGGAAACTCTCCGCCTCGTCGTCGCGGGACAGCACGGCCTGCGCGCCCTCCCGGAACGGGGCGCGCTCCCGCAACCCCGGGGTCAGCACCGGCTGCGGCCCGATCTCGAGAATCCTCGAAATCCCGTCGGCGGCAGCGGATTCCAGCGCCGCGGCCAAGTGGATCGGATGCCACGCATTGGCAGCCCAGTAGGCGGCGTCCGTGCGCAGATCGTCCGCGGTGGCGGGCGGTGCCGTGGTGCGCGCGGTCTCGTCCCCGGTGGCCCGGGTGTCCGGCATCCGGGGCACCGGGCCGGGCCGGGTGGTCGAGTAGAACGGCAGCTGCGGCGGATTCGCCTCGAGATCGATGAGTTCACCGTGCAATTCGGCGGCGCGGTCGCGGATCGCCGGCAGGTGCGCGGCGGCGGGTATTGCGTCGGCCGGGAGGCGCTGGGCGAAGATGGTGCGGCGATGGGCCCGCCGCACCAGGGCGTCGACATAGCGGGGCTCGCCCGCCACGGTGATGGCGGTCGGACCGTCCACCGCGGCGACGGCGACATCGGCGCGCATGGGCTCGACCAGCCGGGTCACCTCCGTGAGGGTCGCCTCGAGCACGACCGCGGCTCCACCCCCACCGGCCCGCTCGAGCAGCCGCGCCCGCGCCACCGCCACCCGTGCCCCGTCGTCCAGCGACAGCGCGCCGCTCGCGACCGCGGCGGCCACCTCGCCGGCGCCGTGCCCGGCCACCGCATCCGCGTGCAACCCCACCGACTCGAGCAATTCGGCCAGTGCGACCTGAAAGGCGAACAATGCCGAATGCTCGAATACGATGCCGCGTGCGCCGGATTCGCCCGAAGTGTCGCCCTCGCAGCCGAATTCGCGCGCGCGATCGGGACCGTGCTCGCCGCCTCGACCCGCAGGGGTCGTTCGGTGGAATCCATTGCGTGGCGTCCAGACTCGTGGGCCGCCGGCCGCTGCCACGGCGTCCACTGCCGCGGTCAATGCCGCCGCGAAGACCGGGTACCGGGCCGCGAGCGCCCGTCCCATGCGCGGGTGGCCGCCGGTTCCGGGGAAGAGGAAGAGCGTGCCGCCGTCGGGATCGGTGCGGACCGGGTCGAAGATGCCGGTCGCCGCGCGTGGGAGGGGTGCGGGCGCGACCGTCCCCGTGGTGCGGGCGATCGCGGGCGTGGTGTCGATGCGGCGGGCCAGCGTGCGCAGGTGGGCCGCGGCCTCGGCGCTGTCGCGGGCGAGAACCCCGGCGCGGGTGGGTTCGGGTATCAGCCGGGCAGTGGCGGAGGCGAATTCGCGCAGTGAGCGATAGGACCCGATCGCGACGGCCCAGCGCAGCGCGAGGGCGTGGATGGCGGCCGGGTCGCGTCCGGTGAGGGGCAGGAGAACCGGGGGTTCGTCGCCGCGGTCGAGGGCGGGGGTCCCACCCGGTCGCGCGGGGTCGTCCAGGGCGATGTGTGCGTCGGGGCTGTCCGCCTCGGGGAATCCGATGGCGGGCCCGCCGATATCGGCGTAGCGGCGGGTTCGGGTCCGGAGCGCGTCGGTCGTGCGCTGCAGCACCAGGACGGTGCAGATGCCATTGCCGCCGCCGGCGCCGGTGCCGCGATTCCTGGGCACCGGTATCCGAAGGTCCGAAATGTCCGGTAGCAGAGCGAGATCCACACCGCCCGCGATGACGAAGGGCACGGCTTCGTCGGCCAGCAGACGTACGCCCATATCCACGGCGACCAGTGGTGAGGCGCGCCGGCTGTCCACGGTGAGGCTGGGACCGCGCAGGTCCAGGGCACGCGACAGGTGGTGGGCGCTATTGGTGCCGCCGACCGCGCCGAAGACCACCGCCGCATTGGACGTCGGTGCCAGACAGCCCAATCCGGAGTCGTCCAGTGCTTCCACGGCGACCTCGAGGTTGGTGCGCTGGCGCGGGGTGAGCCCGGCGGCCACGAGGCGATCCATGCCGAACCACTCGTGATCGAACTCCAGACCCGTCGACCGGCAGCCGACGCCAACGATCGACACCCGGGGGAACGGGGTGGGATCGGTCGATGCTCTCGTACTCTGCCGCACAGGAATGCCCTCCCGTGTCCGCGCGCTGTCGGCCGTCGAGGTACCACCGGCGATTCTGCCAAGAATTCGCCGCGGCCAGAAGAGCTTTCGCGCAGGCGAATTCGTCAGCCGGCGCTGTGCAGGTCAGCGCCTATCCGATCGCCCCGAAGGCCTCGGGGTCATCGTTGCGCATGATTACGAGGCCGTGGCCGTCCGCCCCTGGAAGGGATGGTCGAAATCCTCGGCGGTGGCATGGGAACTGAAGAACCGCAGTGCTAGGTTCACCGCGTCCTGTTCGGTGTTCACACCAGAGATGGCCATGGTCCGGCGCAGCGCGTCGTCGTCGAGATAGATTCGAGTGATGGCCATTTCAGGCACCTCCGCCGCATCCGTCGTGTCCTCAAAGCATGACGGATCCAGCAGGCGCCGATAGCCGGAATGGCCAGAGCCCTTGGCAGGAAATGCCAAGGGCTCTGTCGTAATTGTCTGGGAAGTACGGACTTTCGCCGGAATTATCCGATCATGCCCGCGAGCCGCTGCTGGATCAGCGCCTCCGCCTCGGTGACCATCCGGGAGACCAGCTCACCGCAGGTCGGGATGTCGTCGATGAGGCCCTGCACCTGACCGGCCGACCAGATGCCGGCGTCCAGGTCGCCGTCCTCGAACACCCGGCGGCCGCGCGCGCCCGCCACCAGATCCTTGACATCCTCGAACTTGCCGCCGGCCTTTTCGATCTCGACGACCTTGCGGCTGATCTCGTTGTCCGCCACGCGGGCGGTGTTGTGCATGGTGCGGAAGATGAGCTGGGTGGCCCGCTCGGAGTTGGCGACGATCTGCTCCTTGACCGTCTGGTGGATCGCCGACTCCTGGGTGCACATGAAGCGGGTGCCCATGTTCACGCCGTCCGCGCCCAGCGCCAGCGCCGCGACCAGGCCGCGGGCGTCGGCGATACCGCCGGAGGCGATGACCGGGATGTCGAGGGCCCGGGTGGCGGCCGGAATCAGGATCAGGCCCGGCACATCGTCCTCGCCCGGGTGCCCGGCGCATTCGAAGCCGTCGATGGACACGCCGTCCACGCCGATCTTCTGCGCCTTGAGCGCGTGCCGCACGCTGGTGCACTTGTGCAGCACCTTGATGCCGGCTTCCTTGTAGTACGGCAGGAAGGGCTCCGGATTGGATCCGGCGGTCTCCACGATTTTCACGCCGGACTCGATGATCGCCTGCACGTACTCCTGGTACGGCGGCGGGTTGATCGACGGCAGGATGGTGACGTTCACGCCGAAGGGCTTGTCGGTGAGCTCACGCGCGCGGTCGATCTCGCGGCGCAGATCGTCGGGGGTGGGCTGGGTGAGCGCGGTGATGATGCCGAGACCACCCGCCTCGGAGACGGCGGCGGCCAGTTCGGCGCGGCCGACCCACATCATGCCGCCCTGGACGATGGGGTGCTCGACCCCGAAGGTCTCGGTGAATCTGGTCTTCAGTGCCATGGGCGCTGTCCTCTCCCTGCCTCTCGCAAACTGCCCCGATACTCGCATAGTTGCATATGGAGCGACAACCCTGATGTGAGTCAGGGTTTGCACCTGACCAGGGCTTTGACCAGTGCACCCGGGACTGGCCGCTTCTGGATGCGGGTGCCTACCAGGCTCGAATATGTGCTCTGAACTGCTGAATGAAGCTGTGAGAACTCATTGGTGAAACCTTCTCTGTAACCCTTGTCACGTCAGAAAGTTAAGCGCTATTCTCACAGGCGATCAGCGTGAAAGGACACCGCATGACCTTCCAGCCGCTAGACGAGCCGATTCGGTCGCGTCGCAACCACTGGGTGAACCAGGTCGCGACCCACGCGGCCATGCGGCCCGGTCAGGTCGCCTTCAAGTACAAAGGCGTGGACACCACCTGGAAGCAGTTGCACGAGCGGTCGGAGCGGTTCGCCGACGCGCTGTCCCGTCGAGGGGTCGGGTTCGGCGATCGTGTGCTCATCCTGGCGCTGAACTACACCGAGTACATCGAGGCCGTCATGGGCATCAATGCGCTCGGGGCCATTGCGGTGCCGGTGAACTTCCGGCTCACCCCGCCCGAGGTCGCCTATATCGTGGCCGACTCCGGGGCCAAGGCCATCGTCACCGACTCGGTGCTGCAGCCGCTGGCCGTGGGCGTCGCCGGGCAGGCCCCGGACCTGTCCACGGTCGTGGTCATCAACGGGCAGACCGGCGCGGGTGTCATCGGCTACGACGACTTCCTGGCCGAGCCGGGTGAACCGCATGCGCCACTGGACATTCCGGAAGAGACCCCCTGCCTGATCATGTACACCTCGGGCACCACCGGCAGCCCGAAGGGTGCGGTGCTCACCCACGCGAACATGAGCGCGCAGGCGCTGACCTGTATCCGGGCCATGGAGATCACCCCGGACTCCATCGGCCTCTGCAGCTCACCGTTGTTCCACATCGCCGGGTTGGGCTCGCTCACCCCGTATTTCATGCTCGGCGGCAAAACGGTGCTGCATCCGCTGGGTGCGTTCGATGCCACCGAATTCCTCGACGCGGTCGAGGCCGAGCGGGCCACCGCCGCCTTCTGCGTGCCGGTGCAGTGGCAGCTCATCTGCGAGGAGCCGACCGTCAAGCAGCGCAAGCTCGCGCTGCAGGCGCTGTGCTGGGGTGCGGCCCCCGCGTCGGACACGGTGCTGCGCGCCATGGCCGACTGCTTCCCGAACGCCTTCAACGTGGCGGTGTTCGGCCAGACCGAGATGTCACCCATCACCTGTGTGCTCGAGGGCAAGGACGCGCTGCGCAAGATCGGCTCGGTCGGCCTGCCCATCCCCACCATCCAGGCCCGCGTGGTCGACGACGAGATGAACGATGTCGCACCCGGTACGGTCGGCGAGATCGTCTATCGCGGACCGACTCTCATGCAGGGCTACTGGAACAAGCCCGAGGCCACCGCGGAGGCCTTCCACGGCGGCTGGTTCCACTCCGGGGACCTGGTCCGCCAGGACGAGGAGGGCTTCATCTACGTGGTGGACCGCAAGAAGGACATGATCATCTCCGGCGGCGAGAACATCTACTGCGCCGAGATCGAGAACGTGCTCTTCGCGCACCCCAAGATCCACGAGGCCGCCGTCGTGGGCCGCGCGCACGAGAAGTGGGGCGAGGTGCCGGTCGCGGTGGTCGCGCTCATCGACGGCGTCGACGACCTGACCCTCGAAGAGCTGGAACCGTTCCTGAACGAGTCCCTGGCCCGCTACAAGCACCCCAAGCACCTGGTGGTCGTGCCCGAGCTGCCCCGCAATGCCAGCGGCAAGGTCGTGAAGGTCGAACTGCGCAAGGCGTATTCGGCCTAGATCATGTCCTTGGCGGTGAGCCAGCGCATGATCGGCCAGCCGCAGAACACCGGCAGCCAGCAGGTCAGCACCCGGTAGAGCAGGACGGCGGGGACCGCGATCCCCGCCGAGACACCGAAGGCGGCCAGACCACCGATGAGGGCGGCCTCCACCGCGCCCACCCCGCCGGGGGTCGGGGCGGCCGAGGCCAGGGTGCCGCCGATCATGGTGACGATGGTGACGGTCACGAAAGTCGTACTGCCGCCGAAGGCTTCGATGCTGGCCCACAGCGCCAGCGCCATGCCCAGGGTCGTGGTGGCACAGCCGCCCACGATCATGGCCAGCCGGCCGGGCCGCCGGGCCAGATCCTTCAGCTGGCCCACCACCTCCGCCAGCTGCGGGCGCACCTCGTTGAGCAACCACTTGCGGACCTTGGGGACGAACATGGTCACGCCCAGCAGGCCCAGCAGGGCGCCCGCCACCAGGTACAGCACGGTGGCACTGGGCACGAAATGCGACAGGTTGGTGGAGGTTCCGGCCAGCGCGCCGAAGATCAGCAGCAGCACCACGTGGGTCACCACCTGCACCGTCTGCTGCAGGGCCACCACCGCGGTGGCCCGCACCGCACCCAGGCCGCCCTTCTGCAGGAACCGCACGCTCAGCGCCAGCCCGCCCACGCCGGCCGGGGTGGTGGTCGCGGCGAAGGTGTTGGCGATCTGCATGAGCAGCAGGTTGCCGAACCTGACAGCCTCGGAGGCGCACGCCCACAACGCCATTGCCGCACCCACATAGGTGAGGGCGGACACGGTCAGCCCCAGCAGCGCCCAGCCCCAGTTCAGATTGCGCAGCTCCGAGGCGAAGGTGGGCACCGCGCTGATGTACGGGTAGGCCACGTACACCAGGCCGATGAGCAGCACCAGCTGGATGATCTGGTTGCGCGAGAAGCGGGTGATCTGCGCGGCCTCGATCCTGTCCTGCCCGGTCTGCGCGGCCACCTCCGCGCGGATGTCCTTCATCAGCTCGCCCGCGTCCGGCACCGCCTTGCGGAGGTGGGTGGGCACCGCGGTCTTGGTGAGCCGGGCCGAGGCGTCCAGCACCGCCTGCTTGTCCAGTACTTCGAGCGCGGTGCGCACGGCCGGGCCGACACCGAACAGATGCGCGGAGGACAGCAGCAGCTGGGCCACGTCGGAGTCGAAACGTGCCTGGTACGCGCCGAATTCGGATTGCACGAACCCGCCGAACAGCACGGTGCCGTCGTCGAGGACCCGGATCTCCTCGGCGTGCAGTTCGCCGTGCGAGATCTGGGCCTGGTGCATGCTGTGCAGCGCCTGCCACACCCGGGTCAGCACCGGCTCCCCGTCGGCGGCGGCCAGCGGCCGGCCCTGGGGCACGGTGTGCGCGTACACCATCCAGCCGCGGTCCAGCGCCGCCACGGTGAGCGGCTTGTTGCTGGCCAGGCCCAGATCGGCGATGGCGAAACCCATCAGGGCGCGATGCTCGACCGCGCGGCGCATGGAGGCGAACGGCGCCGGGTACTCGCCGCTGCGAATCGTGAGCCAGCGCTTGAGCTGCTGCAGCATGCCGCGGCTGCGCTGGTTCGCGCCGTACATCTCGATGATCAATTCATTGTCCGGTGAACGGGACTCACCGGACTCCGCCGCGGTCCCGGCCACGGCGGGCGCGCCGTTGGGTGAGGCGCCCAGTTCCGGCTGCGGCACCGTGCTCGCCGAAAGCACCAGTGGCCCACGGGCGGCCGGGCGCAGCACCTTGAAGGCGGTCACCCGGAACCCGCGCTGGGCCAGCACCCGCACCGCCGCGTCGAGCGGCACCTCGAGCGCGGGCGTGCCCACCACCAGCACGATGACCGCGCCCACCAGCCAGCCCACCACCAGGCCCAGCGCGGCCCGGGCGGGCACCACCAGCGAGACGAACAGGTGGATCGGCACGAAGGCCAGCAGCAGCGTCCACCACCAGCGTCGCGCCCGTGCGGGCAGCCACGGGCTGGCCACCGTGAGCGTCGCCGCCAGCATGGCGATCCAGCGCGGATCGTCGAGGAACTGCGACAGGAAGGTGTTGACCTGTCCCGGTTCCGACAGATGCCAGCGCGGTGCGGAGAAGCCGGTGCCGGTGATGGAGAACAGGCCCAGCGCGATCAGGCCCGCGGAGACGAAGCCCGCCAGCAGTTTCCACTGCCCGCGCAGCACCAGCCGCACCAGAATGGCGAAGGGCAGCGCGAGAATGGCGATGCCGTAGACGATGTAGACCAGGTTCGACTGTTCCGGGGTCAGGAACCCCACGATGCCGGAGACCGAGCGTTCCAGCGCCTCCCACTGCGGCCTGGTGATCAGCGATCCGGCGATGACGATGGCCACCGACAGCGCGGACAGCACAACGCGCAGAATGTCACTGGTCCGGCGGATCCGCGGCTGCAGCAGGCTGCCGGAGACGGGAATCTCCCGCCCGTCGACTCGCATGTCCTATTCGCGCTTTCGGATCGTGGGAACGGCTGTGGTCCCAAGGTCGGCTCGGTGTGAGTATGCGGCAGTCGACGGCATCACCGACCACCCAACACGCCGTAACCGTAACAGTGTCTGATTCGCCCCTCTGCTCCGCTCCGGGGCGGGTTCGCGGCCCCCGAGGTCTCGATTCTTCCCTCCTCCGCTTCGCTCCCCCGCTGCAAGGCGGAGGTCTATTCCAGCCGCGGTCCAGCATCGAGACGGGCCGCGACCGCCTCCACCTCCCTGCGGCTTCCCTGTTATTCCTGCTTGATGCGAGTCTTTGAAGGATCGCGAACGGGCGTGCGAGGATCGGGCCGTGGTGCTCGATCTCCGTGTCTGTTTCGTCGGTGAGTCCTTCGTCGCGGGAGTCGGTGATCAGCGATGCCTGGGCTGGGCGGGCCGGCTGGCGGCCCGGGCCACGGCGGCCGGACAGCCGCTGACCTGCTACAACCTCGGCATCCGGCGGGAGAACAGCACCGAGCTGCGGGCCCGCTGGGAGGCCGAGTGCACGCCCCGGCTACCCGCGGGTGCGGACTGCCGGGTGGTGATCTCCACCGGTGTCAACGACACCCAGCTCGAGGACGGCCGTCCCCGGGTCGATCCCGGTGAGTCGGAGCGCAATCTGGCCGACATCCTGCGCCGGGCGCGGGAAAAGGGCTGGCAGACAATGGTGGTCGCGCCGCCGCCCAATGTCGACGACGACCACAATGCCCGGCTGCTGGCGCTGGACGCCCGCTTCGCCGACCTGTGCGACGAGGCCGCGGTGCCCTACCTGCGCGCGCATCAGCCGTTGCGCGAGAACCAGATCTGGATGCGCGATGTCGCGGCCGGCGATGGCTTCCATCCGGGCGCGACCGGCTACGACGAGTTCGCCGCCCTGCTCGCGCCTCACTGGCTGCTCTGGCTGGCCGATCCGGGCTCGGAACTCCCGGTGGTGCGCTGAGTTTCGGTTCCGGGTCCCAGCCAGTCCTCGACCATGCCCTGGAGCCGCGGCTCCCGGGCCGAGGTCACCAGGCCCGAGCCGACCAGCACGCCCAGCGCGATGGCGAGCACGGTGAGCACCGCGGTGACCAGGATGTGCAGGCCATTGGGGTCGTTCTCGGTGACCAGCGCGGAGATCCCGCTCAGGCTCATGCCGCCGGGCACCAGCATCCAGAAGGCGGGCAGGAACACCACCTGTGTCGGCGGGGCGTCCTTGAAGCGCTGCACCAGGTATGCCACCGGCACCGCCACCATGCCGCCGAGGAACGAGCCGAGCAGCCCGCCGCCGAGCTGGGTGCCCAGCTGCTGCCCGCAGAACGCCGCGTACAGCACGATCAGCAGCCAGCCCAGGGATCTCTGCGGGGCGCTGGCCCGCCAGCTGTGGCCCAGTCCGATCAGCAGCACCCCGAGTATCGGTGTCCACCAGCCCAATCCGTGTCCCGCCTGTGGTGACACCGTGGGCAGCGTGCCCAGCAGCTGCAGCCCCACCAGCACCCCGAAGGCCAGCAGCACCAGCTTGTTGAAGCCGTAGATGGTGCGGCTGGCGCCCGCGATCATGGATCCGGTGGCCAGCTCGATGGACCCGTTGGTGAGCATGGCGCCCGGCAGCAGGCTCGACACCGAGGGGATCAGCAGCTGGGAGGGATTGCCGCCGCCGAGCGCGTTGGGAAAACCGAACGACAGCAGGGTGACCACCGCCCCGGCGAGCACCGGCAGGCTGGTGTACAGCAGCCGGAACCGGTCGGCCGCCATGATCAGCAGCTGCACCGCCAGCCCGAGCACCATGTAGCCGAGCAGGGCGGTGGAGGTGGGGTTGAGCATCAGGCCGAGCCCCACGGTGAGCACCACATTGCCGGTCAGCAACCGCCACACCGGTGTCGGCTGCGGCGAGGCGAGGATGTCCTCGAGCGCCGCGGTGGCCTCGGCCGGCGGCGGCAGTTCGCTGGTGATCCGGTCGATGAGTTCGTAGAGCGCGGCGATCTGATCCAGGCGCAGCGTGTCGGAGTCGGCCTCGAGCAGGTCCATCGCCGATCCGCGCGAATCCTGTACGCGCACGAACACTCCCGTGGGCAGCACGAAGAAGTGCACCTCGGTGGCGTCGTAGCGGCACGCCAGTTCGTCGAGGATGTCCTTTACCCGGCCGGTGGTCTCGCCCGAGCGGATGAGGGCTACGCCCATGTGCCGCAACAGATCCAGCAGGTCGGCGGAGATGGGTGGTTCCTCCGGCGGCGGGGCCTGCTCCGCCGGGGCGACCGCGCCGGGGCCGACCCGCCGCAGCCAGCGATCCATGGATCCGGCGGCCTTGCGGGTGGCCCCGTAGAGGCTGCGCGACAGCGCGCCCCGGCCGCGCGTCGTGCGCCGGTGCGGTGGATGGTGCCGCGACAGACTCGTAGCCCTCGCCTCCATAGATGAGCAACTTCGTAGCAATCAAAATCTAGCGCGCGGCGGGCCCGGATCCGCCGGACGCGAGCCATCTCACTCCCATGCATCCTCGCTCTGAAGCGGAACTGCCGATAGCATCCCGCCCGAATCCCGGCTTCCAAGCCATCGGGTATGCCTACCGGTTGCCCTCTTCCTAACCTGGTGGCATGGATATCGATACGCGACTGCTGCGTTACTTCCTGGCAGTCGCGGACGCGGAGAACCTGCCGCGGGCGGCGCAGCGACTACATGTCGCGCAGCCCGCGCTGGCGACCCAGATCAAACAGCTGGAACAGCAGCTGGGTGTGGAGCTGTTCATTCGTTCCCGCGCGGGCTGGACCCTCACCGCGGCCGGCAAGGTACTCGCCGAGCAGGTGCCGGCGCTGCTGGCGTCCTGGGACCGGATCCTGCGCGACACCAAGAGCGATGCCAGCCGCGCCTCCCGGGTGCTGCGGCTGGGCTGCGTGAACAGCGCTGCCGACGGCCATATTCCGGAGATCATCCGGGTCTTCCACCGGCTGCACCCGGACTGGCAGGTCGATCTGCACCAGGGCGGCTGGACCGACCCGACCGCCGGGCTGGACGAGGGCGACGTCGATGTCGCCCTGCTGCGCCTGCCCTTTCCGGGCCAGGACGAATACCACCTGCGGGAGCTGTTCGCCGAACCGCGCTGGATCGCGCTGCCCGAGGACCATCCGCTGGCCCAGCGCGACGACATCGCCTTCCGGGAGCTGTGGGACGAGCCGTATGTCGCCTCGCCCGCGGAAACCGGCTGGTGGCGCGACTATTGGATGGGCCTGGACTCGCGGCCCGCGGACACCGCCATCATCGGGGCCATCGCCCGCAATACCGAGGAATGGCTGCGCGCCATCGCCAATGGCTTCGGCGTGAGCTTCACCCCCGCGTCCACCGCCCGCACCGAGCACCCGGGCGTGGTGTTCCGGCCCGTGCACGGCATCGGCCCCACCCGGGTGGCGGTGGTGTGGCCGGACGCCTCCGAGACCGATCCGGTCATGCGGTATTTCATCCGCTGCTGCTCCGACATCATGGGCCAGCACGGCGCGGACGGCCGTCGCACCTCCTGACCGCCGCCGGTCGGACATGATTGGGGGCATGAGCGACCAGCACGAGCACTGGCAGCGCACCTACCGCACGCATCCGGAGATGTACGGCGACGAGCCGTCGGAGGCCGCCGTGTACGCGGCGCGTCTGTTCCGCGAGCGCGGGGCCCGCGACGTGCTGGAACTGGGCGCGGGCCACGGCCGGGACGCACTCCACCTGGCGCGCCAGGGTTTTCGGGTGACCGCCGCCGACTTCAGTGCCGTCGCGCTGGCGCAATTACGGGAGCGGGCGGACGCCGAAGGCGCGGGCGACCGGGTCCGCACCCTGGAACACGATGTGCGCCAGCCGATTCCGCTGCCCTATCGCAGCGTGGACGCGGTGTACGCGCACATGCTGCTGTGCATGGACCTCAGCACCCAGGAGATCCGCGACCTGGTCGCCGAGATCCGCCGCGTCCTCAAACCCGGCGGCGCGTTCGTCTACACCGTCCGCAATACCGACGACGCTCACTTCGGCAGCGGTAAATCCCTCGGCGACGACATCTACGAGCACGGCGGCTTCGCCGTGCACTTCTTCTCCGCGGAACTCGTCGAGGCCCTCGCCGCCGGATGGGAGCTGCGCGACCGGCATTGCTTCGAGGAGGGCGAGCTGCCCCGCCGCCTGTGGCTCGTCACCCAGCTGCTCCCGGCCCGCTGACCGCCGCCGCGATCTCGGCGCGGATCGGGCGCGGCGCGCCGGACAGCAGGGTGGGCAGATCGCTGTGGGTGGCGTGCAGGAAGCCCGCCTTCAGGTTGGAGAACAGCGACACCGTGTGCCCGATCCGATACGGTTCGAGGCCTGCGCCGACCAGGCTGTCGCGCAGCTCGGTGAGCGGCACGTCCCGGTATTCGACCGGGCGGCCGAGGGATTCGCTCAGCAGTCCGGCGATCTCCGCGCCGCTGACCGAGGTCACACCCTCGAGCTCGTAGGTGCGACCGGCGTGCGCGGTGGACGCTCCGGCGCGCAGGTCGCGCTCGACCTCGGCGGCCACCCGCACCGCGACCTCGGCCAGATCCTCCCGCGATACCCCGGAGATGCGGCCGGTGCCGAACGGTGCGGCGAAAACCCCGGTGGCGGCGGCGGATTCGGCCGCCCCGGCCGCCAGGCCCACCGGCACCTCGCTGTAGAACCCGTTGCGCAGCACCGTCACCTCGAAAGGCGCTGCGGCCAGCTGCTTCTCGGTCCACAGGTGCGGGACGGCGATGGTGGTGTGCCCGGCCGACGCCGAGAGGCTGGTGTAGACGACGTGCCGCACCCCGGCGGCGGCCGCGGCGGCCACCACCGCGCCGTGGCGGGCCGTCACCACATCGTCCTCGGCGTATCCGGCGGAGATGAACACCAGCGTGTCCACGCCGTCGAAGCCGGCGGTCAGGGATGCGGGATCGTCGAAATCGATGCGCCGGGCGGTGTTGTCGCTGTGCTGCGCGGCCGTGGAGCTGGTGCCCGCCACCACCTCCAGATCCGGCCGGGCCCGCAGGCCCGCCAGTACCAGTCCGCCCAGAGCGCCGGAAACGCCGGTCACGAGAATCATTGCGCTACTCCTTGCGTTGCGAAGGTCGTGGACCACGACCTGACCGAGCTTCCGACGACGGTGGCGACCTGGGAAGAAGGCACTTCGGTGTCAGTCACGAACACCGCTGTTACCGACCAGGCCGCAGCCGCTGTTCCCGCCGGGCCGTGTGGCGATGACCACTGCGGCATCCGCGACACCCTCGACCGGATCGGCGACAAATGGACCGTGCAGGTGCTGGTCGAACTGCGCAAGGGCGTGCGCCGGTTCGGCGAGCTGCAGCGCGCGGTGCCGGGTATCTCGCAACGCATGCTGACGCTCACCACGAAAAGGCTGCTGCGCGACGGGTTCCTGGAGCGCACGGCGTACCCGACCATTCCGCCGCAGGTGGAGTACCGGCTCACCGAGATGGGTGAGAGCCTGGCCGGGGTCGCCTTCTACCTGGCCGACTGGTCCCGCGCGCACATGGACGCGGTGGCCGCGGCCCGCGCCCGGTGGGACGCGGAGCACGGCGAACTGGACTGAGCGCCGATTCCGGTCGCTCGGCCCCGCACGCGGATTCGCTCAGCCCGCCTCGAGGACGGCCATGGCGGCATTGTGGCCGCCGATGCCGCTGACGCCGCCGCCGCGTACCGCGCCCGCGCCGCACAGCAGGACATTGCGGTGCCCGGTCGCGACGCCCCACCGGGCGGCGGGGCTGTCGTCGGCATCGTCGGCGCGGTAGGGAAAGGACAGGTCCGCGTGGAAGATATGGCCGCCGGGCATGCTGATCTCGCGTTCGAGTTCGACCGGGGTGCGGGCCTCCAGGCACGGGTTGCCCTCGCCGTCCAGGGCGAGACAGTCGCGGATCGGTTCGGCCAGCACCGAATCCAGTTGCGCCAGTGTGGCATCCACCAGCCGCTCCTTGGCGCCGCGCGGATCGTCGGCGAAAAGCCGTGCGGGCGTGTGCAACCCGAACAGGGTGAGGGTGTGGAAGCCGCGCTCGTTCAGCTCCGGCGCCAGGATCGACGGGTCGGTCAGGGTGTGGCAGTAGATCTCCGAGGGCGGGGCCGAGGGCAGCGTGCCCGCCGCCGCCTCCCGGTAGGCGCGCTCGAGCTGACCGGCCGATTCCGCGATGTGGAAGGTGCCGGCGAAGGCGGTGCGCGGATCCACCTGCGGGTCACGGAGTTTCGGTAGTCGCCGCAGCAGCATGTTGATCTTCAGTTGCGCGCCCTCGGGTTTCTCGGCCGACTCGCCCAGCAGTCCCGCCAGCACGTAGGGCGCGGCGTTCACCAGCACGTGCCGCGCGCTGGCCACGTGCCCGTGATCACCGTGCAGGTAGTGCACGTCGGCGGTGTCGCCGTAGGGTTCGATGCTGGTGACGGTGCATCCGGTGCTCAGCTCGGCCCCGGCCGTGCGGGCCGCGCCGGCGAGCGCGTCGGTGAGCGCGCCCATGCCGCCGACCGGCACATTCCAGTCGCCGGTGCCGCCGCCGATCACGTGGTAGAGGAAGCAGCGGTTCTGCCGCAGCGCCGGATCGTGGGCGTGGGTGAAGGTGCCGATGAGCGCGTCGGTGAGCACCACGCCGCGCACGGTGTCGTCGGCGAAGGCGGCCTCCACCGATTCCCCCAGGGGCCGTTCGAAAATCGTCTCCCAGGCGGTGGAATCGTCCACCGTGCGCTGCAATTCGGCGCGGGTGGGCAGCGGGTGGGTCAGAGTCGGGAAGACGCGCTCTGCCAGTCGCCCGGTCATGGCGTAGAAGCGCTGCCAGGCTTCGTAATCCCGCTCCGATCCGGTGACCTGCGCGAAGCTGGCGCGGGTGGCGGCCTCGGAACCGTTGTCCACCAGTAGCCCGGTGCCACCGATCGGCGTGTACGACGAGATGCGCCGCTTGCGGGTCTCGAAGCTGAGGTCCAGATCCCGCACGATGCGCTCGGGCAGCAGGCTCACCAGGTAGGAGTAGCGCGACAGTCGCGCGTCGAAGCCCGGGAACACCCGCTCGGACACCGCCGCGCCACCGGTGTGAGCCTGGCGTTCCAGCACCAGCACCGAACGCCCGGCCCGGGCCAGGTAGGCGGCGGCGACCAGGCCGTTGTGGCCGCCGCCCACCACGATCACGTCGTATCCCGCTCGCGTCATGCGCCCATCGCATCACACTGTGCTTGATTTGCCTCCGCTTCGCTCCGGCGGGTTCGCGGCGCTGGAGTCTCGTTCTTCCCTCCTCCGCTCCTCCGCTTCGCTCCTCCGCTCCGTCAGTCCAGAACGAGACGCGCCGCGAACCTGGGCGCGGGGCGCGGCTAGCGGCCGCTCATGTCGAGTGCCGCCAGGTGGCTGAACAGGACCGACGCGCCGATCGGATTGCCGCCGCCGGGGTAGACGGTGCCGCTCACCGCCGCCATCGTGTTGCCTGCGGCGTAGAGGCCCGGGATCGGCTCGCCGGCGGTGTCCAGCACGCGCGCGGCGGTGTCGGTGCGCAGCCCGCCCTTGGTGCCCAGATCGGAGATGCCGAAGGCGGCCGCGTGGAACGGGCCCTTCACGATCGGGGTCAGTGGGGGCTCGCCATTGGAGAAGGCGCGGTCGTAGGCCTCGTCGCCGCGGCCGAAGTCCGGATCCACGCCCTGGGCGGCGAATTCGTTGAAGCGGGCCACGGTCGCCACCAGTGCGTCGGCGGGCACACCGACTTCGGCGGCCAGGCCCTCGAGGGTGTCGGCGGTCTTCCACAGGCCTGCCTCGACATAGCGTTCCGCGTCGACCATCGGCACATTGCTGGCCTTGATGGGCGGCACGATGCCCTCGGTGTCGTCGTAGACCATCCAGAACGGAAGCGTCGCCGAGCCGTCGTTCAGGTGCTCGATGATGTCGCGGCCGAGCCGGTCGTAGGGCGCGGACTCGTTGACGAAGCGCTCACCGGCCTGGTTGACGAAGATGCCGCCGGTGAACCACAGCGCGAAAGCGGCGCGCCCGTCCGGGTGCACCAGGCCCGGCGACCACCACGCCTGATCCATCAGGTCGGTGTCGGCGCCCACCGCGATGCCCGCCTCGTGCGCCTTACCTTGATTTCCCCACGGCCCCATGGTGTCCCGGGCCACGCCCGGCACCCCGTAGCGCTGCCGCAGTTCGTCGTTGCCCTCGAAACCGCCGGCGGCCAGCAGCACGCCCTTGCGGGCCCGGATGGCCACCCGCGCACCGTCGCGCTCGACGATCGCCCCGACCACCGCGCCGTCCTCGGTCACCAGCTCGACCAGCGGGGAGTTCAGGTACAGCTTGGCGTTGGGGTACTTGGACAGCCCCAGCAGGAACCGGCCGACGAGGGCCCGCCCGCCGATCAGGTAGTCGGGCTGCGGGTCGCCGTGGCGATCGGTCCCGAGCGGCCCGCGCACGGAGTCGCTCAGCTCGCCCAGCTTCGCGGCCCGCAGCGGCGCGGGGATGATGTGCCGCTTGCCGTCCAGCCGCGCCTTGGGCGCCTTGCCGAAATAGTCCGGCCACGGGAACATCTGGAATTCGAAAGCCTCGTCCTGCTCCAGGTATTCGATGACCTTGGCGCCATTGCGGACGTAGGTCTCCTGCAGCTCGGCCGGGGTACGGTCACCGACCACGGACCGGAAGTAGGTGAGCGCGTCCTCGATGGTGTCGTCCACGCCCGCCCGCTGCAGCACCGGATTGCACGGGAACCAGACCCCGCCGCCGCCCGAGAACGAGGTGGTACCGCCGAACTTGTCGGTGGCCTCCACCACCGCCACCGTCAGCCCCTCACGCGCCGCCGTATAGGCCCCGGCCAGGCCGCCGCCCGACCCTGCCACCAGGACATCGACTTCTTCGTTCCAGTCCGTCACCGTTACTCCCTGATCAACGTGGTCTCTCCGCGACGGTATGCGCCGGGAGCGGCCCGTGCATCAAGTATCCCGATGGCCGGAAAGCCGGATCAGTCGTGCCAGGTGGTCAGGACGATCTTGCCGCGCACCCGGCCGGATTCGCTGAGCTTGTGCGCCTCGGCGGCATCGGCCAGGGACATCACCCGATCGATCTCGGCGTGCAGCCGCCCGGCCGCCACCAGGTCCGCGACCGCGCGCAGGTCCGCGCCGGACGGGGTGAACCAGAGGCGGTGATAGCGGGGATCGTCGAGCGGCTCCTCGCCCTGGGCGTCGATCATCCGGCCGTGCGGGGTGAGCACCCGCAGCGAGCGGGCCGCATAGTCACCGCCGACCAGATCGAACACGCTGTCCACAGCGCTGACGGCGGTGGTGAAATCGGTTGCCGTGTAGTCGATCAGCTCGTCGACGCCGAGGCCGCGCAGGAAGTCGTGATTGGCCGCACGGGCGGTGCCGATCACGTAGGCACCGCGCGCCTTGGCGATCTGCACCGCCAGATGCCCCACGCCGCCCGCCGCCGCGTGCACCAGAACCCGTTGTCCCGGTTGGACATCGGTGAACGCCTGCCACGCGGTGAGCACCGCCGTCGGCAGGGCGGCGGCGTGGATGTGGTCGAGCCCGGCCGGCCGGTGGGCGAGGAACTGCGCCGGGGTCACCGCGTATTCGGCGTAGGCGCCAGAAGGGCTGAGCACATTCCCGAAAACCTCGTCACCGGGCCGGAATTCGGTGACCTCCGTGCCGACCGCGGTGACGACACCCGACAGGTCGAAGCCCAGCGTGAACGGCGGCGGGCCCAGTTTGGTGACCGCGCCCGAGCGGAGTTTCCAATCGGCGGCATTGATCGAGGTGGCGGCCACCCGCACCAGCACCTCGCCGGTGCCGGGTCGCGGAACATCGACCTCCACCGTCTCCAGAACATCCGGTCCACCGAGGGTGCGCTGACTGATCGCTTTCATGATCTCGATCCTGCGCCGGATAGTATCTCGGGGGAAGAAGGCACTCTTTTGATCCCGAGGTACCTCATG
This sequence comes from Nocardia sp. NPDC004711, assembly GCF_053601595.1. Lineage (NCBI taxonomy): Bacteria > Bacillati > Actinomycetota > Actinomycetes > Mycobacteriales > Nocardiaceae > Nocardia > Nocardia sp. NPDC004711. Next base: position 58,419 of record NZ_JBSGCB010000015.1, read on the forward strand.
GATACCGTCTCCGACTGGGAACCATCCGGAAATCTGGTCGACAGCTACCTGCGGCGCTGCCCCGCCCGCGACATCCTCGCGGTGCTGGCCGACAAGTGGGTGCTGCTGGTGCTGGGCACCTTGCGCAACGAGGGCGGGCCGATCCGATTCAACGAACTGCGCCGCCGCCTCGACGGCATCACCCAGAAGGTGCTCACCCGCACCCTGCGGGACCTGGAACGCGACGGGCTGGTCCGGCGCACGGTGTATCCGACCGTGCCGCCCCGGGTGGAGTACGCGCTCACCGACATGGGCGCCGACCTGGGCCGGATCACCCACGCCATGGGACAGTGGGCGCTGCAGCACGCCGAGGAAATCACCGCCGCCCGAACCGAATTCGACGAGCGGGCGGCACGGGAACCGGAACCGATCCGGCCCTGACCACCGGCACTCTCAGACCCTGACCGCGAGCACGGTGGCGTGCGGGGTGTACTCGTCCGGGCGGGCCTGTCGCGACAGCGTGGCGGTGGCCCGGAAACCATGGGCGGCCAACGCTTCCGCGAAGGTGACCGGCGCCCACCGGTAGGCGGGGGCGACCTTGTGCGCGTAATCCCGCACGCCCGTGGGCTCGTCGGCGGCCTGGAAACCGAACACGGCGTGCCCGCCGGGCCGCACCACCCGCGCGAACTCGGTCAGCACCGCCGGAACCCGGTGCGGCGGAATGTGAATGATCGAGTACCAGGCCACCAGCCCGGCCAGGGCGGCATCGCCATACCGGAGTTGCTCCATCGGACCGACCTCGAACGGAATGTCCGGGTACTCCTCCCGGGCCAGGCGGATCATCTCCGGCGACAGATCGACCCCGGACATCTCCAGCCCCGCCGCCGCCAGATACGAGGTGACCCGGCCCGGCCCGCAGCCGATATCGGCCACCGCGCCATTCCCGTTCTCCCGCACCGCTTCCGCGAAGGCGTCCAGCATCGATCGGTCGAAGATATTGGTGTGCAGCTGCCGGTGGAAGAGCTTGGCGTACAGCTCCGCCACCTCGTCGTAGGCGGCCCGGGTGACGCGCATGTCCTCGCTGTCGATCATGCCTCGACTCTAGGCGTCCGGCGCGGCCGCCTGCGCGCCGATCGCGCCCGTCGACGGTGCGCGCACCGCCTGATACTCGCCGTTCAACAGCACGCGCAACCGGGCCTGCGGCGGCATCAGGGTGCGCAGCGGCAGCACCGCCAGCCGGGCCAGCCGGCGCAGATCACGCGGCAGGGCGGGCAGCGGAAGATCGATGTGCCACAGCGGATATCGATGATCGGGATGCTGCCAGCCGTCGCGCAGCATGAATTTCAGGACGCGCGGGGACAATTCGCGAGCGGTCGCGCTGGCCAGTTCCAGCCGCAACAGCTCGTGGCCCTGGTCGTGGTCGAGATTGATCCGGGCGCGATGCGGTTCCCCGGCGTCCACGGTGAGCTGGCCGGACTCGGTGAGATCGGCGATCAGGGCGGCCAATTCCTCATAGCACTGCGCCCATTCGCGATCGTGGGCGCGGAAGGCGGCGCGCTGCTGCTCGATGATGAGGCGGCGGTCGCGTTCGCCCGGCCGCACCAGGTACAGCTCCACCGTGTCCGGCTCGGTGACCAGGCCCACCGTGAGCCGGTCGCCGGGCCAGGCCGGCCCGTGCGCCTGGCCCAGCACCGCATGGCGCGGCGCACCGAACTCGGTGCGGAAGCCGTCCAGGGCGCGGGCCTGCGCGGCGGTGCGCTGCTCACGCACCTCACCGGGCAGGCCCTCGTCGTAGAGGAACGATTCGATGCTGTCGCTGAGGGTGACACAGACCGCCTCCAGCCGGTCACCGTCGAAGCAGAAGCGGGCGCGCGGCTCGTCCACGCCCAATTCGGTGTCCGCCCACACCGTGCGCTCGCCGGTATCGCTGTCGTGCAGCGGTTTCCAGCCCACCGCGGCCGCGAAGCCGTCCAGATCGGCGCGCGTCCAGGTCCAGTCGAAAGCCCGTGCCGCGCGCGCTATCTCGACACCGGCGGGCACGTCCACCCGCAGCGGCCCGGCATCGAAGTCGGAGAGGGCGTGGCGGCGCAGGAATTCGGCGCGCTGGCTGCGGGAGGTGGGATGCGGGGGGACACCCAGCGGCGTCACGTCCAGATCCGCGCCGCCCTCCACCCAGGCGTCGGCCACCAGCTCGGTGGGCGCGGTGACACCGACCGTGCGCAGCGTGTCGGCGGTGCGCAGTGCCAGCCCGCTCATGGCCACGGTGCCCGCGCGCCGGGACAGGGTGCGCGTCCAGTTGTCCTCGCGCGGCGGCGTCCAGCCCAGGTCGATCAGCCGCTGCTCGGTCTCCGGGCCGTAATACCAGGTGGGGTCGATGAATTCGGCGCGGGCCAGTTCGCCGGTCAGCTGCTCCGGCCCGGCGTCGAACTGCACGAAGCGGCTGCCGGGCGCGGTGATCAGCAGGCGCGCGTCCACCGGCAGCGTCTCCACGAAGCCCGCCAGGTTCTCGGCGAAGCGGGTCCAGGCGCCCGCGGCGGCGCGGCGGCGGGCGGTCTCGTGCCGGCGTTCCATCCAGTACCGCTGCGCGGTCGGGTTCACCAGCAGCAGATCGACGGTGTCCACACCGATGGTGAGGCCCGCGAACACGGTCGGGAAACGCCAGGCCGGACCTTCGGCCGGGCCCGCGGCCGGGCTCTCCGGATCGCCCCAGTGCTCGGTGAACAGGGCCGCCGTGCGGGCCAGCGCCGCGTCCAGGAGTTCCCGGCTGCCGAACTCCGCGGGGGCCGGGCAGTCGGAGATGGTCACGCGCACATGGTCGAGGCCGCGGTCGCTGCCCCAGAACATGGCCGAGTCCCACCACACCGACAGCCCGGTCCGGGAGAAGACCGGGCCGGTACGCAGTGTGCCCACCGGCTGCGGACTACTCCATCCGACCAGCCGGGCGAATTCGGAGACATTGCCGGAGCCCCAGCGCCAGCCGAACCCCGCTGCCGCTCTCACGATCTCGACCGCACCCGCGGTATCGACACGCACCTCGAAAGCCACCCAGCGACACTAACCCGCCCCGGCCGTGCCGGGGGCCTTCGCGATCGTGATTAGTCTGTAGGCGGCCGGTGCTTCCCGCACGGGGCGGACAATCCACGGGAAGCCCGGCCACGGTCATGATCGGGGGCGAATATGTCAGTGCGCCAGCGGGAAACGTGAACTTCCCGCGTCGCCCGCCGGAATGATGGGCAACACCAACGCCGAGGGGTGATCCTGGTCGTGATACACGGTCTGCGTCGCGATCTGCGTATTCGTGTTCTGCCCGAACGGGTCACCGGTATTCGGATTCGGTGCGAACTGCGGGAAATCGCTGCTCGACACCTCCACCCGGATCGACGACCCGGCCTTGACCAGATAGCTGGTCGGCCACACCTCGATCGTGAACCGATACGGCTGACCCGGCACGATCGGCGACGGATGATCGAGCGAATCGCGGAACGCGGCGCGCACGATCCCGTTGTTGAGATTCACCGTCGAGCCGTCCGGGGCCACCGCCACCAGCTTCGCGGTGAAATCGGTGTCGGTCGCGGTCGAGGACGCCCATAGCGTCACGCGAATCGGGCCGGTGAGTTCGGTGTCGGAGGACATCGGCGCGGTCGTGTACGTCAGCACATCCGAACGCTGCTCCACCACGAACTGATCCACCGGACCCTGCGGTCCCGTCGACGCACCACAGCAGGAGTGCCCGCCGGCGCTGGGCACCGGATTGAGCGGGTCGTAGTCGTAGCGATCCGGCTGCTGCGCGTCCTGCGGGGCATCGGTGGTGAGCAGCCCGGCCCGGCCCTGAATCCCATTGCCGCCATTGCCGGACAGGTAATAGGTGGTCCACCGGGTATTCGGCAGCGGCCAGGCCGAGGCCGACTTCCACCTGTTCGCACCCATCAGGAAGTAGTCGACCACCGGCTGCCCGGACACCTTGTTGTCCTTGCCCTTCAGGAAATGGTCGTACCAGGCCAGCATGAGGTCGTTGATCGGACTGTCGCCCGCCGCACCGCTCGCCGCCAGCATCGGGGTCTCCACCTTGCTGCCCGGACGTCCCCAGCCGACGTGATCCCACGGGCCCAGCACCAGCCGCTGCCCCGCACGAGCCTCCGGCGTGCCGCCACCGGCCACCATGCCGGAGAAATTCTGCACCCCGCCGGCGAGGAAGGCGTCGTACCAACCCTCCACATCCAGCACCGGGACCTTCACGTTCGCGTACCGATCGCGAATGCTCCACCGCTTCCAATAGTCGTCGCGGGTGGAATGCGAGATCCAGTCGTAGAACCACGGCGCGACCACCGGATCACCCGGGTGCAGTGGCGGAAACTGCTGATACGGGCGGAAACCCAGCCAGCGCGTGTAGTCCGCGCCATCGACCCCCAGCTGCTTGGCGGTGGCGGTGTCACCGCGATTGAGGGCCGCGCTCGCGCCGATGGTCTCCATGGCCCACGGCTCCACGAACGCCAGCCGGAACGCACCGCCCTCATAGGTCCAGTCGTCGTAATAATCCGAGGCGGTATTGGCGGGCACGATGGTCGTCAGATGCGGCGGCGCGCCGACGGCCGCGAGCCATTGCGTCGCACCGACATACGACGAACCGTACATCCCGACCTTGCCATTCGCACCCGGCAAGGTGGCGGCCCACTCCACCGAGTCGTAGCCGTCGTTGGTGTCATTCGCGAACTCGGTGAAGGTGCCGCCCGACTGCCCCTGACCCCGAATATCCTGCACCACAACCAGATAGCAGTGCGAGGCGAACCAGTCCGGGGTCTGGTAGCGAAACGGCTGGACCTGCGCGGCCGCCTTCCCGTACTGCGTCCGCATCAGAATCACCGGCACCGGATCCGCCGACACGGGCCGATACACATCCGCTTTCAGCACCACGCCGTCGCGCATGGTCGCGGGAACATTCTCCTGCTTGTCGACCGCGCACGACCCGCGCCCGTCCGACGGCGGCCAGCTCGCCGCCCCCTGCGGCGCCGACCCGTTCCCCCCGCTCCCACAGCCCGCGACCACCAGCGCGATCGCCCCGGCCACCGCCCCCACTCGAGCGATACGACCGCGCCCTCTCCCACTACGGCTCATTGATCGACCGTAACCCCGGTCCCACGCCCACTCACCGGCAATCGGGCAAAGCGGGCCGATCCCACCGCGCGACCTCCGCGGCCAGCACGGCCCGCGCCCGCGTGATGGCCACCAGCGACCGGTCCAGATCCGCGATCCGATCGGTCAGCCGGCGCCGCGCCCGCTCACACCCGCCCAGCTGTCCGTCCGAGGCGAAGCACGGCAGCAGCTCCGCGACACCCGACAGCTCGAGACCCACCTCGAGCAGCGTCCGAATCCGGCGCACCCGTTCGACACTCGACTCCGGGAAGTCGCGGTAACCATTGGACCGCCGCCCGGCCTCCAGCAGGCCGCTGCGGTCGTAGTGCCGCAGTGCGCGGGCGCTCACCCCACTGCGCTGCGACAGCTCGCTGATCAGCATCCATGTCCTCCGGCTTGACCTTGACCCCAGTGTCAACGTTTAGCGTCGAGCCGCTGCCGCCCATTCCCCGCCGGAGGAAACGCCATGGTCACCGATGTCCACGCCCACATCACCACCGACCCCGCCGCACAGCTGGCGCGCGCGAAGCAGGCCGGCGTGGATCGCACGGTGCTGCTGTCCACCCGGGTCCACCCCGAACGCGCCCGCACGCTCGGCGAGGTGCGGGCCGAATTCGCCAGGCTGACAGCCGTTATCGGCGGTGCGGACGCGGCGGCGGACGAGGTGCGGGCGGCCATGGACGAGGTGCTGCGCGCGCTGGACGCGCACCCCGACACCACCCTCGCCTTCGCGAGCCTGCCCTCGCTTCTGCCCGCCGAGCGCCTCGGCGAATGGTTCGAGCCCTACCTGACCCGCCCCGGCATCGTGGGCATCGGCGAGGTCACCCCGCCGCCCGGCCAGGCCGTGCGCATCGAACCGGTGCTGGCCGTCAGCGCCGACCACGGCGGGATACCCGTACTGGTGCACGGCTTCGCACCCAACACCCTGGACGATCTCCGCACCTATGCGGCACTGGCCGCCCGCTATCCGTCCGTGCCCGTGATCGTCGGCGCCCTGGGCGGATTCCACGCCCTGGATCTGGTGGAGCTGGCCGCCGAGCGGCCCAACCTGCACATCGATCTGTCGAGCGCGCTACAGGTATTCGCGGTCGCCGCCGCCGCACGCGAAGTCCCCGATCAGTGCCTGTTCGGTTCGAACACACCCTACGGCGACGTGGTCGCCGCGCGACACACCGTCGAGGCCGCCATCGCGGATCCAGCAGTGCGAACCCTGCTCCTGGAGGAAAACTTTCAACGAATTCTCCGCCCCTGACCTGCGGGTAAACCCGAATCCCCAAGATTGTCGCTAATTTTCAGCAACGAATCCTCCGGGGCGGACGATAGCCACATCGAGCGAGCGTGACGACGGGAACTGCCCCGCCGTCACGCTCGCTTGCGTCCGGAGCTCAGAGCTCGCGATGAATCGAGCCTGGTGTCAGAGTCCCGCGTAGACCGAAACACCCTGTGCGATGAGGTTTTCGGTGCCCGGGACCGTGGCGGCAAACACCTCTTGCTCGCCGAGATCGCTGATCTCCGTAATGCGATCCCAGAAAGTATCGTTGGTACACAGCATGGCCAGTTCGGGAGCATCCAGGACGTCTGCTGCTCGGGCCAGACGCGGGCGGCTGGGCGAGTGCTTCCACATGGTGGACCCACAGAACTTGGTTCCCATCGCAGATTGGAACTCTCGATGGGTCATTCCTCGGGCCTGCAAGAGTGCTCGAACGGTGTCCCAGATCCCCTTCGGGATCGTGTCAACGTTGGTGTTCGAAGTCATCGCATCGAGCTTGACCAAGCATTCCTCTGCGATCACGCCGCGTGCTCCGTGTACACCGATGTCCTCGATGAAGGCGCTCTGGTTGTCGACACCATCGATTCGGACATGCCAGCAGTCGCGGTATCCGGCCTTCTGGATCTTCTTGATGCGTCCATGCACTCCGAGACGGAGCAGCAGACAGGCGACATCCTCAATAAGTCTCAGGCTTGTTGACGCGTAATAGATCTGGGCTTGATGGCCCTGCTCGTTCCAGCGCACGGAACCGTCGGTGGCCCACAGATGTCTGATGAAAAGTGTCAACAGATCGGTGGGCAGGGTGAAGACCGGCCCCGGAATGAACTTGTCGTAGCTGCGCAGTCCGAAGAGGCCGAGCCCATCGAGCCATGCCGCAATCGGGTTGTGTTTTCCGCGAGCGAGCCGGTACGGAGCCGGCAGTCGGAGTGTGGTGACTCTCGCTGCCGCATAATCATCCCTGACGGCCGTGATGCCGAAGTGAGAGGCAGCCACCGTTGCGGCAGCAAGATTCTCCTCGTCGATGCTCGCATAACGGATGGGCTGGCGCTTCACGCAAGAGCCGTCACCGATCATGTGTGCCAACAGGATTATCTCGGCATCCACCATATCTGTGGCGTGTACGGGCTGGGGAATCCAACGGGGGATGGCCGTACGATCGCCAACCGTGAGTGAAGCCAGCTGTTTCCAGCCGTTGATGGTCAGCAGGCGTGCTTCGGTCGTCAGATCGATGGAACGGCCGGAGGCAAGATGAAGTCGCATGACTTCGCCACGGCCGCAGGGGAATACATTCTCGAGTGGCATGGTGACAAAGCGCATCTGCTTGTCCAGCGACCATGCAGAAGGCCGCTCACCGCTGTTGATCAAGGTTGCTAGCGATACGGGAATTCCATTGTCGGCGGGTAAGACTCGTGTGGAAGCAGCGAGACCGCCCAGTCTGCATCGGTCGAAGTGGTTGGTGCGCCTACCGTTTGCTTCATCAGGAGCTTGGTTCTGTATGGTCTCAAAAGTCGTGGCCAGCCATAACTCTCCGACCTGCGGGTTTTGAAGTTGTCTCACAACTTGGCCACTACGTTCTGTCTCAAAAAGATGGCCATTCTTCAGGATTGGCAAACGGCGTCTGATCTGCCGGTCGAAGCCATCCCATGTGGTGCCCAAAACCTTCTTGCGGCAGGGAATCTCGATCGGGATTAAACGTCACGTGATGGATGTGGCTACCTTGGAGCTTAGACATAAGGCCTGTTTGTCGAGGCCTGGTGGGCCGCTTTTGGGGAGCACGCCCAGTTCATCCAGATCCGCAAGATCGACCGTGTCTGGGCTACCAGAGCGGCAACGTTTCGTCATACCTCCTCGGCGATTGTGCAATGCGATCGCCCGCCACACCTGATCGGCGTCCGATGTGGACACCGCCTTCGGGGTGATTCACTCATCCCGCCTGCGGAAATATGTGGTGGAGAAGGGATTTCAGCGCGAGTCATTTCCTGGGTTTATGCCGTCGCGGCGGTTGGGTGGCGGGTAGGCCATGGCCGCGCACCCGGAACGGACGTGATCCCCGGGTGCGCGGTTGTGGCGCGGCCTGCTATTTCGCGGGCGCGGCGGGTTGTGCGGGGTCTTTGCAGTAGGCGAGCTCGGGTGGGCAGGGCGAGAGGATGGTGGAGAAGTACTGGATGGCGGCGAACAGGGTGATGGGTCCGCCGGCGACGACGAGCCCGGCCATGGAGCCGACCGCGGCGAGGGTGGCGGCGCCGAGGACGCAGCCGGCGACGGCGGCGCCGACGAAAGGCGCGAGCAGGAAGATGACCGGGCTGGTGATCGCGGCACCGACTGCGGCGCCGGTCAAGCAGCCGACGCCGGCGCCGAGGACGGCGCCCAGGACGGCGCTGACGGCGGCGCCGATCGTGAGCCGCTGGGCGAAGGTGCCCAGGGCTTGCGCGTCGCGGGGGTTGACCGATTCGGCGATCTGTTTGGCGGCTTGGTCGGTGGTGATGACCTGGTCGCGGGAGACGGCCTCGGCCGGGCGGGCGTCGGTCCTCGATGGTGTGAGGGTTGCTGTGCCGCCGTCGATCTGGGCGTTGATCGGGTAGGCCGTGTTGTCGATCTGGTAGGTGAGCGGGATGGCGGCGACCGGTTGATCGGTGTGGTCGGTGACGACGAGCTGGTCGCCGTCGACCTTCAGCTTGCCGTCGTTGGTCGTGAGTACGGCGGCGTCGCCGCGTCGGGCGACTTCGTAGTGCACGGCGTTCGGCGCTGGGTCGGCGGGAGCGGGGTTGGCGTGGGCCGTCGCGGTGGTGAGTGCGATGGCTGTCGCGGTGAGCAGTGCGGCGGTGGTGGTTTTCCTCATCGGGTGTTCCTTGTTTCATCTACGGGATTGGTGCGGATCTGGGATGGTGCGCACCGTGTTCGGGGTCGCGTCGTCGATCAGTTGCCCGGCTTGTGGCCGGGGTCCGTAGCCGGCGGCGGGGTCGAGGTGTCCGACCGGGCCGGCGTCGATCAGGCGGCTGCCCCAGGCTTCGGCCAGGCCGGCTACGCGCCGGCGGGTGGCGAAGGGGTCGTTGGTGCTCGCGGCCACGGCGGTGGGGAATGGCAGCCAGCGTCGCGGGATCGGGTTCGCACAGCCTCGCATAAACTGTCAGACATGACAACTGTCATTACCGACATTTTTAGAATCCGCGGCGCTCCCAGTGGCTCACCCCCGGCTGCCGACCGGATCGGCCAGCGGGATCCGAGCGGGCTCTTCGGGCGGCTCCTCTTGCTGATCGCGAAAGGCATTGTCGCTGGCATCATTTCGGTGATCCGCGCTTTCGGTGTACCCGAGAATTGGATCGAGGTCACCGCCTCGAACAACTGTCATCAACGACAGTTGTCATAACTGACAGTTCATGGAAGGGTGTGGTCGGCGCAGCCCACACCCGCCGACTGCCGAAGGTCACCTGACCAGTTGATAGCCGCCAGATGTCGCGCGCTGTCGATATGGCCCGGTAATCCACAGAGCTGAATTGCCGGCGACATGCCTTGTTCGAGGGTCCGATGCGTCGGACGCTCTGTACGTAGGGGAACCAGGAGGAATTGGTGGACCAGATGCGGAATCCTGAGACGCGGAGCAGAACCGGGCTCGGTGGATGGGGCGTATCCCGCCGCGGGTTCATCGGGATGACGGCAGCGGCAGCCGCCTTCGGACTGTTCGGGCGCGCGGTCATCGCGCAGGGCGATGCCGCCGTGTCCGGCGATCCCCGTGATATCGCCGCTGACGCCTACGTCTTCGGTTATCCGCTGGTGTTGATGGACATCACGCGCGCGGCGAACGGGGCCGGTCTGGCGACGAATCTCTTCCTGACGCCCCCGCCCGTCGATCCGGGGGCGAAGTCCGTGGTCGCACCCAATGTGGACACCTTGTACGCCTCGGCCTGGCTGGATTTGCGCAACGAGCCGGTCATCGTGCAAGCACCGACCGCCTCGGACCGGTACTGGCTGTTGCAGTTCATGGATGCGTGGACCAACACCGTGCACAACCCCAGCAGCATCGCGCCCGGTACGGCCGCCGGGCAATCGCCCCACCTTTACGCGGTGACCGGGCCCGGGTGGTCGGGCACCTTGCCCGAGGACGTCACTCGGCTGCCCCTGCCCACTGATCGCGGCTGGCTGATCGCCCGCGTCGAAAACCGCAGCGCAGCCGATCAGGCCGCCGCGGAGGCCGCGCGGAAACAGCTGGTCATGGCCCCCCTGAGTGCCTGGAGGCTCGGCGTGCGCCCGGCCCCGATCCAGGTACCCGACGCTATCCTGCACGCGCAAAGCACACCGCCGCCGGAAACGGTGGCACGCATGGACGGCCGCACCTTCTTCAACCACCTGTGTAATGCCATGGCCGCCACCCCACCCGAGGACGCTGCGGCCCTGGCCCGCTTCGCCGGAATCGGCATCAAACCCGGCAGCACGGACTTCTCCCTGTCCGACGCGGACCTCGACGCCGCGGTCCAGGACGCCCGCCAGCGTATCGCCGACTATCGAAATCCCCAGGCCAAGAACGAGAACGGCTGGTCCTTCGACGTCAACCTGGGCAGCTACGGCACCGACTATCTGCTGCGAGCGAGCGTTGCCATGCGGGCATTGGGCGCCAACCTGCCCAAGGACGCCATCTATCCGATGCTGATCGCCGACGCCGGAACACTGGATGCGCCCCGTCGCTACCGGCTGCGTTTCGCGCCCGGAGCAACCCCACCTGTCGATGCGTTCTGGTCACTCACCGCCTATACCGCCGACCGATATCTGGTATCCAATGCGGCGGGTATCTATGCCGTCGGGCACCTGGTCCCCCCGGTGCCCGGCCACGACGGCTCGGTGGAACTGGCCATCCAGGCCGCCGATCCGGGACCGGATGTGCCGCAGGGCAATTGGCTGCCCATCCCGGACTCCGGCGAATTCGGTCTGTTCCTGCGCCTCTACGTCCCGAAACCGGAAGCCTTCGACGGCCGCTGGCAACCACCCGCACTGACCCTGGTCTCCTGATCCGACGGGGTCTTCAGGCTGCGCCGCCCAGCGTCGGGCGGCGGCTGCAGCCGTGTTCTCGGTGAGCTGGCGATCTGCGGAAACGTTAGGGACTTGCCAGCGAAGTCGTCTGTGGGGCAACCCTTCTGCGCATGGGCGGCGGAAATGTCGCCGTGCACCCTCGGCCGAATCAATGTCGCATACCCGGACACCAGCGCCGGGTGCTTGATCGTGCCCTACGACGTCGGTCCCGACACCATGCTCACCATCACCGGCCGGTTCTCCGACGCCCGCTACATGTCGTTCAACACCTACGGCAGCGAGGCCGCCAACTTCACCTACGGTGCCGCCCCCGTGCTGGCGGACTATCTCATCGCACCCGACGCGGGTTCGGCCAATCCGTGGCGGCAGTCCAGCACCGGGTGGCGAGTACGCCATCACCGTGCGCCCGGATGCGCATGCGAGCGACCCCGACGAGCTGCCGCTGACGCACGCCGCAGTACTCGGCTGTTCACAACGGCCGGACCCCGGCCGCGCGCGGACCGTGCGCCACGCGGTGCACACCCGCCACGATGCCGATCGCGCTGGTGCCGATGCGCACCTGAGCAGGCCTTACGTCCGGCGTCCATCGTCCGACGTCCGACGTCCGACGTCCTGAGTCTCGCGAGACCAATGATGGGCCGGTATCCGCTACGCCTGGGAAAGCGGTACGCTAAATTCTGTCATATATGACAGTTTTACGGATCGTCCGGTTCCGAGGGCTCCACATCCGGAGTCCTTTCGGCAGCTGATCCGGCGAACGTGCCCCTGAAAGAGAGTTCTATGTCATCACGATCCCAGGCGCGGCCCAGACGGCTGCTTGCTGCCGCGAGACCACTACCGGCGTTCCTCATCGCTGTTCTCACGCTGCTGTCCCTTACTGCCGCCGGCGCACTCACGCCGCTCGCGACCGCCGGGCCCGGCGCATCGAGCGGAACCTCGAGCCGCGTCGGCGGCCGATTCACCGACTGTTTCTGGCATAACGGCGCCTACGGCGCGCATGACATCAACACCGCCTACCCGGACGCCGACGCGACCTACTGGGGAGCGACATTCAACCGCCCCGCAGGCTCGACGCTGACTCTCGAAGGGGAATTTCCGCACAGTCGTTACTTCTCGCTGATCAGCTACGACCTGCTCGGGGCGGCGGTCGATGGGCTCGCTGACTATCAGATCGATCCGAATTCCGGTGCCACCAATCCGTTCCGGGCCGGCGAGCACCGCGATGCCACCGACCGTGCCTTCACCGTGAATGTGGTCGACAAGCAGAACCCCGGCTTCACGCTGAATCATCACAGCACCGAGGCCCCACGCAATGTCCTCTACACCAAGTCCAACACGGCCGCATCGAACTTGCCGGTCGTCGGCGGTCTGATCCCCGAAATCCTGCTTACTCGGGTCTATGTGCCCGACGCCGGACTACCGCTCACCGGCGGGGTGCCGCTGCCCCAACCCAAGTTGGTGCTGAAGGACGGCACGGTACTGACCGGACAGGCCGCCTGCCAGGCCTTGCACTCCGAGGATGACCGTACGGCCACGAACCTGGCCACCGGCTCGCTGAACCTCAACCTCAACACCTACCGAGCGCTCCGATACCCCGACAAATTGAACGCACCGTGCAACGTGCTACCCGGCATTGCCGAGTCGCTGATCGCCCCTGGCTGCCCGACCATCTACACGGCTCCGTCGGCGCTGGTGCAGGTGCCCAGGCAGGTCCCCGACACGTTCCCGGCAACCTATCCCGCGCAATGGCGGTCTCAGTACGACCGCCGGTATCTGCTGCAGCTCTACACCGGCGACAACGCACCTGGCGCCGAGTCCAACCCGACTCGGTCGGGCGGCGGCGGGTTCTTTCCCAATGTCGACAACAACTACATTCGCACAGCCCTCAACAGGAAGTTCGGCAAAGTTGTTGTCCTGCAAGGCAAGCTGCCGACAACGCCCACAACATTCCACGGTGACAACATCATGGGCTCCGGCCAGGTCCGCTACACCTCGTTCTGCATGAACGAGTCCGTCTACACGACCGCTGTCATGGACTGCGCCTACGACGAGCAGATCCCTACGGACAAGGACGGTAACTACACCATCGTCATCAGCCGGGCCGAGGACCGACCCGCTGACGCCAACGCCCAGCACGGCGTCGGATGGATCGAATGGTCGCCACGTGGCGACGGCGACCAGGATCCGGACTTCGGCTGGCTGCAGATTCGGCACATGCTTCCGGACCCGGACTTCGCCAACGCCGTCCAGAACACCCGGACACCGGGCGACGAATCGACTGTCATGGGCCCGTATCTGCCCTCGGTCACCTATTTCGCCGACGGTGCCGCGTTCGACTCGTGGCACTCCACGAACTGAGCTGAGGCCGCCTGGCGCACGTGTTACGTGCGCCAGGCGGCGGGCAGTGCACTGAATGCCTGCTCGATCAGCTCGATCAGATCCGGTCGCGAATCGGCGTCCTGCATTCGAAGTTGCCGGTCACGTAGTAGAACGCTGCGCAGTACCGCGACCGCCGTCCGGCCGTAGAGGTCGGCGAGGAAGTCGAGGTCGGCAGGAACCGGGTCCATACGGGAGAGCCGGTCACCGATAGCGGCCGCGATGGCCTCCTCGAACCTCAGGGCCAGCGATAGCCCGGACAAGCCCAATCCCGCCTCGGAGCGCTGCTCCAAATACACCGAGAGCACGGTCGGGCGAATCCGACCCCGGTTCGGCTGGATCAGTCCGAGGACCGCGCGTTGGACCGCCACCAAGGGGGCCTCATCGTTCGGCCTCGCGCGAATCTGATCGGTGAGCAGCGGCAGCCGCGTAATCAGCTCGTCGACCAGCAACTCTTCCTTGCCGGCGAAATAACGGAAGAACGTCCGCTCGTTCACCCCCGCTTGATCGGAGATCTCCCGAATCGTCGTCGCCGAGTAGCCTCGCTCGGCGAAGAGTCGGTCGGCCGCCGCCTGCAACGCCTGCCGCGTAGCCATCTTGTTCAACTCACGTCTGCCGCGCGCCTGTGTCACATCACCACCGTATCGGGGCTGATCGCCGGCATCGACGCTGCCGCACGGAATCGCCGACCTCGGTGGGCACACCGATCTCCGCGACGCTGTCGGTCACCGCGCTCGGCAGTCCGGTGTCGCGAGTTCGCATTCGATGCGGTGGGCGGCACTTGCAGCCGCCGAAAATCCAACGGATATGGCCTGGCCTCGGCGGACGGTCCGAGTTGATGGCGTGACGTGGAACTTCGTTGGATTCCGCGCCTGCCAGTCCGGTCAGCCCCTACCCGCTGACGGACACACCTTGGCTCGCTGAGGGGGTCGACAACGCCGGACCATTTGCGTATCCGCCTGCCGCGGTACGCCTGTGTTGCGTGCCGAGGGGATCGTCGTAGGCGTGCGTTCGCGAAGCGTCCTCGATTCGCCGTTTGATCTCGGCAGAACCCCCGGACCCGGCAGTGGGGACCGCGAGCGTTGGATCTGCTCGGTTCACTCGGCGATGTTGGCGAGCATGGCCGACAGCCACCGGGCCGCCGGCGGCGCTACCCGCGATAGGACGTACATGAGGTGTGCCTCGGCCGCGATGGGGGCTACCGCACGGTTGTGGTCGATGGCGTCGAGAATGTTGGATGCAGCGCGCTGGGGAGTGTAGCCGCGCTTGGCGTAGGTGCTGGTGGTCTTCGCTTTGCGTGTATCAGCGTTGTCGCCTCGATAGGGGCTGTTGTGGGTGATCGCGCTGTTGATGACAGGGATCTGAGGCGGCCGTCTACGATCGGCTGCCGTTACAGGCCGGTGAGATACGCTGAGGGTTGTCCGCGCGCGTTGTCCGGTTGCTGGGCATGCGCTGGGGGATGGCTACAGCCTATGAGCGAGAATGATCTGTTCCGGACAATCCGTGACGTATCCGAACCGGTCGCGGAGGAACTAGCCGCGGCCGGGTTCGAGGATGTAGAGGAGATCGGGCGGGGCGGCTTCGGTGTGGTATTCCGTTGCACCCAGCCCGAGCTGGACCGGATGGTGGCGGTGAAGATCCTGACCGCCGAGCTCGACGCAGAGAACCGGGAGCGATTTCTACGGGAGCAGCGGGCGATGGGTCGGCTGACCGGGCATCCCAATATCGTGACGATGCTACAAGCGGGTACCACCGCGAGCGGACGCCCGTTTCTGGTGATGCCGTATCACCCGTTGGGCTCCCTGGATGCGCGGATCCGCGGGCAGGGCCCGCTGCCGGTGGAGACCGTGTTGTGGATCGGTGTGAAGATCGCGGGGGCGCTGGAGTCCGCACATCGCCTCGGTATCGTGCATCGGGACGTGAAACCGGGCAATATCCTGCTGACCGACTACGGCGAGCCCGCGTTGACCGACTTCGGCATCGCGCGCATCGCCGGTGGGTTCCAGACGGCGGCGGGAACCCTCGCGGGGTCGCCGGCATTCACCGCACCGGAGGTGCTCGAGGGCGAGACTCCCACTCCGGCAGCGGACGTCTACGGGCTGGGCGCCACCTTGTTCTGCGCCTTGACCGGGCATGCCGCGTTTGAACGGCGCAGCGGGGAGAACGTGGTGACCCAGTTCCTGCGGATCACCACCCAGCCGATGCCGGACCTGCGCGAGTACGGCGTCGTCGAGGGCGTGGCCACGATGGTGGCGACGGCGATGAGCCGTGATCCGCGCGAACGGCCCTCGGCGGCGACGCTCGGGGAGGCAATCCGGCAGGAGCAGCGCCGCTACGGGTTCGCGGTCGAGGAGATGGCGATACACGTCGCCGAACCGGAACACGAGCACCGAGACCGCACGCCCGCCATGCGGGGGTGGCGTCCACCGGCGGCGGCGCTACCACGGGGTGCCGACAGTTTGCCGTTGACGTTGACCAGTTTCATCGATCGCCGCAGCGAGATGGCGGAGGTGAAGAATCTGTTGTCCTCGGTCCGGCTGGTGACACTGACCGGGATCGGCGGGGTCGGCAAGACCCGGCTAGCGCTGCGGGCGGCGGCAGCAGCACGGCGGGAGTTCGCCGACGGGGTGTGGCTGGTCGAGCTGGCCGACGTGTCCGACCCATCGCTGCTGGTCGACGTGGTGGCCGCTGCCCTGGGGCTGCGGGACGATCCGACACGGCCGCTGCAGCAGGTGGTGGTGGAGTTCCTGGCCACGAAGGAGTTGCTGCTGGTGTTGGACAACTGCGAGCAGCTGGTCGCATCGGTGGCGGAGTCGGTCGAGACCTGGTTGCGGGACTGTCCACACCTGCGGATCCTGACCACCAGCCGCGAACCGCTGGACATTGCCGGGGAGATGGTGCTGCAGGTGTCGCCGCTGACGGTGCCGGACCCGGACCGGACGCCGTCGCTGCAAGGACTACCCCGCTACGCCGCGGTGACGTTGTTCGCCGACCGCGCGAGCGCGGTGGTGCCGGGTTTCGAACTTTCCGAGGGCAACAAGTCCGCGGTCGCCCGTATCTGTGCCCGGCTGGACGGGTTACCGCTGGCGATCGAGCTGGCTGCGGCCCGGATGCGCACCATGTCGCCCGAGCAGATCCTGCAGCGGCTCAACGATGGGTATGCGCTGCTGACCCGCGGCAGCCGCACCGCGCCGACGCGGCAGCAGACCCTGCGATGGTGCATCGACTGGAGCTACCAGTTGTGTACCCCGGCCGAGCAGCGGCTGTGGGCCCGGCTGGCGGTGTTCGCCGGTGGCTTCGAAATCGACGCCGCCGAACAGATCTGTGGCGCCGATATGGCACCGGACGATCCGCTTGATGTGTTGTCCTCGCTGGTGGACAAGTCGATCCTGATCCGCGACGAATCCAACGGCGTGGTGCGGTTCCGGATGCTCGAGACGGTCCGCGACTTCGGCCGGCAGGGGCTGCGGGAGTCCGGCGAGGATCAACTGGTGCGGCGCCGGCACCGCGACTGGTACCAGCGGCTGGCGCTGGACGCGGAGGCCGGATGGATCAGTGACCGGCAACCCTACTGGATCGCCCGACTCGACCGTGAGCAGCCGAACCTGCGCGGCGCACTCGAATACTGCCTGGCCGAGGACACCGATGAGGCGGCCGAAGCTGGACTACGCGCCGTCAGCGCACTGTCTCTGTTCTGGATCTTTCGGGATCTGCACGACGAAGGCCGACGCTGGATCGACCGCGCCCTGGCCCACCCGCGCGCGCACTCGATACCCGACCGCGTCAAGGCGCTCCATACCGGCACCGTATTGGCCGCGACGCAGGGCGATCTCGAGTCGGCGGCCGCGCTCGCGGAGCAATCCCACGCGTTCGCCGAACAGGATCCCACTCCTATGACCCAGGCGTTGGCGTCTTACACCGATGGCTTCCTGGCGCTCTACATCGGTGACCTTGCTCGCGCGTTCTCCCCCCTCGAACGTGCCATCGACGTGTTCAGCTCGAATCGACAGGGATATCTCTATGTTGGCGCCTTGACGTTTCTCGGTCAGGTACACGCCCTGCAGGGCGATACAAAGCGGGCGATCGAGTGTCAGGAGCAAGTGCTCTCCATCACCGAGGCCTGCGGTGAATCGCTGTTTCGCCCGATCTCGCTGTGGGGCATGGGATTTGCGGTATGGCGACAAGGCCGGCGACAACGGGCACAAGAGCTGCTCGAGCAGGCGCTGCGCGTCAACCGTCGAACAAGTAGCCCGCTCGTCGCCGCGTTGAGTCTCGAGGCGCTGGCCTGGACCGTCGGCGCCGGCGGTGACGCCGAGCGCGCGGCCGTTCTGATGGGAGCCGCGAAGGAACTATCACGGTTCGTGGGTAGCGCTGCGGGTATCGTCGCGGGTTCACTTCCCTATCACGACGCATGCGACCGGTCGGCGCGTGCCGCCCTGGGGGCACGCAGGTTCCATGCGGCCATTCAGAAAGGCCAAGCGATGGGTATGGACGAAGCCGTAGCCTACGCAGTTGGCGAGCAACCCACCGAGACCACGCCGGGTCCCGACGTGGGACTGACCAAGCGCGAACGCCAGGTTGCAGATCTCATCGCCCAGGGCCTCACCAACAAGCAGATCGCGATCAAGCTGACGATCTCCCAACGCACCGCCGAGGGCCACGTGGAACACATTCTCACCAAACTCGGATTCACCTCCCGGGCACAGATCGCAGCCTGGATCACCGAACACACCGAACGACAGAATCATTGACCGCAATCGAGACATCGCGCGCGGTGAATCCGGTCCCAGCGTTCGTGCCCACCGCGATACCGTGCGCTGCAGGTGCGCCCACATCTTGGCCGACCCGTACAACGACTCCGGGGAACGCCGGCCACCGCGTTGCGCTGAAGTTGGTTGATCCGTCATCTTCAGCTCACCAGGGTTGTGTACACAACTAGTCATCCGCTTCCCATAAGGGGACATCAACCTTCGCCGGCGATTCCGTTGCAGCCCTTGATGACCGGATCATCCAGCGGTCAGCGCACTGATCTCCTCCGGATCAGCCGCGACGCATGAGCCGTCGAACCAGGCCGATCTCACGGGCCGAGTAGGGCGGGACGACCATTCGCAGGGTGTCGGGCACGAGTGGCTTACGGAGAACAGGCTTGTGGTGACTGAACGTCTGCCACGAGTAGCTGCCGTGATAAGCACCCATACCACTGGCCCCGACCCCACCGAACGGCAATCCACTCGCACCCACGTGAATGATTCCCGCGTTGTGAACCACAGCGCCCGAGGAGGTTTCACGCTCGAACAAATCCCGGGTCTGCGCCGAAGCGGTGAACACATACAGCGCCAGCGGTTTATCCCAGGTATTCACCAACCGCACCGCATCCTCGGCGGAGGCGACGGGCAGGATCGGAAGGATCGGCCCGAAGATCTCCTCGCGCAAAATCGCATGGGAGGCCTCGGGCCCGATCACTGGCGGAGTCTCGCCGGGCAGCAGCACGACCGTCGGTGCGAGATAGCGGTCAGTTCGGTCACGCTGTCCACCGATCACTACCTCGACTCCTTCGAGGTACCCGACCACACGATCGAACTGACGCTGATTCACAATCCGCCCGTAATGCTCCTCCACTTGGGGATCACTGCCCCACATGTCGGTGATCGCCTCACGCAATGCATTGACCAGTGCGGGAACTCGATCGGGGGTGGTCATGACGTAGTCGGGGGCGACACAGGTCTGCCCGGCATTGACGAACTTCGCCCAAACCAGCCGGCGCGCGGCGGCATCGAGATGGGCGTCGTCGTCGAACCAGACCGGGGACTTGCCACCCAATTCGAGAGTCACCGGTGTCAGGTGTTCGGCGGCTGCCCGCATCACGATGCGACCGACCGTGCCACTGCCGGTGAACACGATGTGGTCGAACCGCTGTTCCAGAAGTTCGGTCGTTTCCGCGACAGCCCCCTGGACGACTCGAACCGCACCATCGGGAAAGTAATCCGGGATCAGCCGGGCGACGAGATCGGCTGTGGCGGAGGCGAGTTCACTGGGCTTGAGAACAACTGTGTTGCCGGCCGCCAGAGCACCGACCAGCGGCGCGAGCAATAACTGCGCCGGGTAATTCCATGGCGCGATGATCAGCACCGCCCCGAGCGGCTCGGGGATCAAGCGGGCGCGAGCGGGCATGAGCGCCAACGGGATCGGCGCCCGGCGCGGCTTGGCCCAGCGGCGCAGATGACGCAGCGAGTGCTCGATCTCGGCCCGGATCACCTCGAGCTCGGTGAGTTGCGCTTCGGTCGGGTTCTTGTGCAGGTCGGCCCACAGCGCCGCCTCGATCTCGGCCTCGTGGTCATCGAGCATCCGCCGCAATGCGCGCAGATACGCGATGCGCTGCGGCAACGGGCGAGTGGAACCGGAGTCGAAATGTGCTCGCGCGGCCGCCACGGTGTCGGCGATCGGCGTACTGGTCGCGATGTTCATTCTTCCACCATATTCGAAACGGAAAGACTTCGTTTCGAATATGGTGGCACCGTCCGGCTACATGGGAGAGAATCCAGGGCATGACGACTGCGCCCGGCGCACCACGGAGAGGCCGACGCCAGGATCCCCGCGTGGATCGCGCCTTGATCGAGGCCGCCATCGAGGAACTCGGCGAGTCCGGATACGCGGCTTTCACGACCTCCGCGGTCGCGCATCGCGCCGGCGCCTCCACAGCGTCGCTGTATCGACGGTGGTCTTCCAAGCACGAGTTGACCGCGGCCGTTGCCCGGCAGATCGCACTCGATGAGCTCGGCGAAGTCGACACCGGCGCCCTCGAAGGCGATATTTTGGAACTGCTCGCCCGCAAGCAACGAGTGTTGGACGCCAACGCTGGGCCAGCGTTGCTGTCGCTGATGGGACACGCCGCGCACAGTCCGGAACTGCGCCGCATTCTGCACGACGAGGTCTACCTGGCCACTCGTGGCAGGCTCGCAGCCATCATCGATCGCGCGGCTGAGCGCCGAGAGCTCGAAAGAAGCATCCCTGCAAACGAAGTCGACCTGCTGGCCCTGGTCTTGATCGGCACCGGGCTGGCGCGCTCGGCCTTCATGGCGAACAACACGATCGCGGGTCCCCCCCATCCTCCCCCACCGATCGATCAGCTGGAAACCGAGTCGAGATTGCTGCTCCTGACGATTCGCAGCCGCCCGCACAAGGAGCTGTGAGCACGGTGGAAATCGCGACGCCAGGCCCTGGCCACATCGGTTCATGGAGCTCGCAGCGCGTTGGCCAGCCTTTGTCTCGAAATAGTGGCCATTTCTCCATGGTCGACGGGGGGAATCGGCGCGGATCGGCCCTCAACAGGCCGCAACCGAGTCCTATGAGGCGATTGATCGATCGGATCGCGCGATGCCCGGCCCTGCGGGGTAAGGCTCACGCCCAGGCTCGCTCACGCCGATTCCCCTGCGTCTGAGAACCATCAGACAGGTATCGACGCACCGAAGGGCCGCAACGGATGACGACAGGGAGCGGGCAACTCTGGTGTCCGACCAGTGATTTGGCTGATCTCTGGCCCGAGCGGATCGCTGCTCCACGCCAAGACCACCGCACGTGCGGCAGGCCCGTCCCGTCAGACGAAACGACACGCCTCGACGCGGGGCCGAAGCGGAATCTGTCTCAAAATGATGGCCAATTGGCCATCGAGTGGCCAATCATTTTGAGATTTGGCCATTCATTTTGAGACCCTACATCTGCGACTAACCTCGTGCCATATCGACAAATCGGCTCAAATGCAATTGGTGCGCAACGGTGATGGTCGCGGTCGGACCGTTTCGATGCTTTCCCAGGATGAGATCTGCTTCGCCGCCGCGAGGGTCGTCCCGCTCGAAGGCATCTGGGCGATGCAGCAGGATAACCATGTCCGCGTCCTGTTCTAGTGATCCCGATTCGCGCAAATCGGACACCATGGGCCGCTTATCCGTCCGCTGCTCCGGACCACGGTTGAGCTGCGAAATCGCGATCACCGGCACCTCCAGCTCCTTCGCCAGAAGCTTGAGGCTACGCGAGAATTCGGAAACTTCCTGCTGACGTGATTCGACCTTTTTGCCCGATGTCATCAGCTGGAGGTAGTCGACCACCACAAGGCGCAGATCGTGCCGTTGCTTGAGCCGTCGGGCTTTTGCCCGAATTTCCATCATGGTCAGGTTCGGCGAATCATCAACGAACAGTGGCGCTTCGCTGATCTCGCTCATCCGCCGCGCCAGCTTGGTCCAGTCATCGTCGCTCATCCGACCCGAACGCATATCGCCCAGTTTGATTTTCGCTTCCGCGGATAGGAGGCGCATGACGATTTCGGTGCGGCTCATTTCCAGCGAGAAGATGACACTGGCCAGACCATGCTTGATGGAGCAGCTGCGCATGAAATCCATTCCCAGCGTGGAATTATGGGTTGGGATCATGGAGCGGCCGGCGAGGTAGAGGTGGTCGGAGTTTGCCACTTCTACGCAGCGGACCGGGACCGACGGGATCGGGCGGACGTCGACGATGAAGCGGGAGCCGGAACGCGCCGTATTCGTCGCGCCGCGACGCAGCTTGTGCAGCAGCTCTTTTCGGCTCAGCCCGAAGACCTCGTCCTCGGTTGCGAAGGTCAGCGTGTAAGCGGTCGAGGTAGCCTCGGCGCGGCCCCGGACTCGCTTGGTCGACAGCTGGCAGCGGTAGCCGAGGCTCACGATCAGCTCTTCGGTGTCCCGGGCCAGCCGCGGGTTGGTCACCGTGAACTGGACAGATCCGCCATTGGTGACGGTGCCGTCGGTATCGAGCAAGCCGGCCAGCAGGGCGCGTCGCTGTGCTTCGGAAGCGCGGAGGTAGTCGAGGGGGATGTGCTTGTCGCCGAGCACACCGAGGGTGCGCAGGCGAGCCTGCACGCTGCCGATCGCATTTCGGCAGGACTGGCACAGGCGGAGCCCGATGGACGGCCCGCCGCATTGCGGGCAGGTCGGCGCGGGTACCGGACCCGAGACGAAACGCGCCTTGCCGCCGCATGATCGGCCGCACGTGCGGACTTCACTGGTGAACGGGATGAACTCCGAGCCGCAGACAACGCACTCGCGGGGCTCGACCGGTGCATCCTCGGGCAGCCGCAGGCTGTACCGCAGTGGCGCGGAATCCGAGTGTGCCGCAAGGATTCCCTCGTTCTCGATCCGATGAATGATCTCCGGATCGGCCGTGGTCAGCTGCGCACACGCCGAACTGCCGTCGCCGAGCCAGGCGCCCAGCGTGTAAGGGGGCACGAGCAACTCGCGGTCGGGCAGTTGCAGTGCCTCGCTGTTCACCACGGAGTGGTTGAGGCGTCGGTCCGCGGTCGCACAGCGCACAGTGGCCGCGATCTCGACGGTCGTGCGGATCTCGGCGAAGGTCTTCTGATTCCGATACCGGTTGTAGCCGGTGGCGGCTTGCTGGGCGGATCGGCGAGAGGAGCGGGTCTCGGTAAGCCACTGATGCTGCTCGTCCGCGACTATCACTGCACCGTCCGAGAATTCGACCTCGTAGCAGGGCCGGCCCGTCATCACCTCGGTGTCGGCCACAACCCGTGTGGGCCGCCCTTGGGCGTCGAGCAGCTCGTCTCCGACTCGGACCTCACCCATGGTGGTCCAGCCGTTCGGTGTGGGCAGCGGAGTATCGAGAGCAAGCGCCTTACCGACACCGGGTCGGGCCGCGACGATGATCATCTGGCCCGGGTGGAGGCCATTGGTGATTTCGTCGAGTTCGGTGAAACCTGTTGGGACGCCGAGGGAGATGCCGCCTCGGGAGGCGATGGAGTCGAGTTCGTCCATCGTGGGCTGGAGGATGTCGGTGAGGGGGGCGAAGTCCTCGCTGGAGCGGCGTTCGGTGACGTCGTAGAGCTCGGCCTGGGCGCGGTCGACGACCTCGGCGACGTCCTGGCCGTCGGCGCCGGCGTAGCCGTACTGGACGATTCGGGTGCCCGCCTCCACCAAACGGCGCAGGATCGCCTTCTCCGCAACGATTTCGGCGTAGTAGCCGGCGTTGGCCGCGGTGGGGACCGTTTGGGTCAGCGTGACCAGATACGGGGCCCCGCCGATGCGCTTGAGCTCGCCGCGGCGGTCGAGGGTGGCGGCCACCGTCACCGGGTCGGCCGGTTCGCCGCGGCCGTAGAGGTCCAGGATGGCGTCGTAGACGGCCGCGTGGGCGGGGCGGTAGAAGTCGCCGGGGCGGATGACCTCCACGACATCGGCGATGGCGTCCTTGGACAGCAGCATGCCGCCCAGGACGGATTGCTCGGCGGCCATGTCGTGGGGTGGCTGACGGCCGAAATCCTCGCCGGGGGCGTCGGGATAGTCGGAGGGCCCGTGATCGTCGTGGCCGCGATCGTCGATGACTGCCATCGGCTCGACCGTCCTCTCTCCTCGCGCCCGGAACGAGTCCATGACCGTTGTACGCCTGCGCACCGACAGGTTCGGTCCGCCACGCGGCCCCGCCACGCCGAGTTGTGCAGGCGCGGTGGCAAACCCGTGGTGGTGGGCGCTGGATACACGGAGTCGTGTCGTCCCGGGCAGTGGTCACGACATCGAATGCGAACCTAGGCGACCGGACGGTGACCCGCCAAACCGAGCTGTGTACACACCTGTGGACAACGTGGGTATTGTTCACCAACTGTTGTGCACCCCCTGTGGAAAACTTGGGGACAACAGTCGATGTGGTCAATCAATACGCTGGTAGTGACCGAATTTGCAGTGTGTGTAATTGTGGATCAATTCGGTGCGGCGTGTCGCTGAACGGTAACGTCTGGGCGTGTTGGGTGAACGAACGGTCTCGCGCCTGTGATCTGTCACACAATGAGAATGGTTGGTTTGCCGAGCAATCCACAACCCGGACGAACATCGTGAATTCTGCATGCCGACACCTCGCCCCGGTAAACCCGACACGCAATCAGCGAATACTTGGCAAACAGAAAAATCGAACAAAGAAATCGGAGGCCACCCCACAGCTGAGGCGGCCTCCGACGAACCGAATTACTCGGCGGCAGTGACCTGCAGGTCGACCTTGGCGATCACATCCGGGTGCAGGTGCACCACGACACCGTGCTTACCGGTGCTCTTGATGTGGGCCTTCGGCAGCTCGATGCTGCGCTTGTCGACGACCGGGCCACCGGCGGCCTTGATGGCCGCGGCGACATCGGCGGCGGTGACCGAACCGAAGAGCTTGCCGGTGCCGGCGGTCTTGACCGCGAGCGACACGCCGGTCAGGCCCTCGATGGCCTGCTTCAGCTCGTTGGCGTGGTCCAGGTCGCGCACGCGGCGGGCATCCTGCGCCCGGCGAATGCCCTCGACCTGCTTCTGCGCGCCACGGGTGGCGACAATCGCCAGGCCGCGCGGCAGCAGGAAGTTGCGGCCGTAGCCGTCCTTGACCTCCACGGTGTCGCCGGGCGCACCGAGGTTGTCGACATCAGCGGTGAGGATGAGCTTCATTGCTGTGCCTTCCTTTCTCAGCGGGCGGTGGACACGTAAGGCAGCAGAGCGACCTCACGCGAGTTCTTCACGGCGACAGCGATATCGCGCTGGTGCTGGACGCAGTTGCCGGTCACCCGGCGAGCGCGGATCTTGCCACGATCGGACACGTACTTGCGCAGCAGCGCGGTGTCCTTGTAGTCGATCTTGGCGCCGGCCGTGTTGTTCTTCTTGCCAGCCTTGTCTTCCTTGCAGAAGGTGCAAGCCTTCTTCTTCAGCACCTTTTCGCGTGCCGGTGCTTTGGCCATGGTCTTTCAACTCCGTAATTTCGGGAACCCAGCCGTCGGGGCGGATTCCGGGGAAAGCCGTTGTCTAGAACGGCGGTTCGTCGTCCATCGCGCCGCCCCCGAAGGAGCCGGCCGCGGGGGCACTGCCCCATGGGTCGTCGCCGGCGCTCTGGCCGCCGCGACCCCCACCACTGCCACCACCGGAGAAGCCGCCGCCTTGCTGGCCGCCGCCCTGTCCGCCACCGCCGAAGCCGCCGCCACCACCGCCACGGGTGGTCTTGTTGACTTTCGCGGTCGCGTACCGCAGGGAGGGACCCACCTCGTCGACCTCGAGTTCGACGACCGTGCGCTTCTCACCCTCGCGGGTTTCGTAGGAGCGCTGCTTGAGTCGTCCGCTCACGATCACTCGCGAGCCACGGGTCAGACTCTCGGCCACATTCTCCGCAGCTTCACGCCAGATGTTGCAGCGCAGGAAAAGCGCTTCGCCGTCTTTCCATTCATTGGTATTACGGTCGAACACACGGGGAGTCGACGCGACGGTGAAGTTCGCGACGGCCGCTCCCGCGGGCGTGAATCGAAGCTCGGGGTCAGCCGTCAGATTGCCGATGACGGTGATGACCGTGTCGCCTTGGGCCATGGTTCCTCCTGCTTTCCGGTGCAGTCCGCAATGCGCTCGCCCGTGCACGCCCGATCAGGGGCTCGGTGCACGGTTTGCCAGTCAGCCTAGAGATAGGCACCGACGGTTACGAGCGACGTTGCGGGAGGACTGGACTACTTCTTGTCGAGGCGCAGCACCTTGGTGCGCAGCACCGACTCGTTCAGGCCCAGCTGGCGATCGAGTTCGCTCACGGTTTCGGGCTTGGCGGTCAGGGTGACGACCGCGTAGATGCCCTCGGCCTGCTTGGCGATCTCGTAGGCGAGACGGCGCTTACCCCAGATGTCGACGTTGTCGACCTTGCCGCCCTCGGACCCGACAACACCCAACATGTTGTTCAGGTTCGGGCCGACGGTGCGCTCGTCCTGGCTCGGATCGAGAATAACCATCACTTCATAATGACGCACGGACCTCATCACCTCCTGTGGACTGTGAACGGCCCACGGACTGTCCGTGGGCAGGAGGGTTCGTTGCGTCAGCAACCCGACAAGGCTACATGAGGGAACACGGTGCCCGACGCCGGGGTATCGAGGCTCTTGCTCGCGTGTTCACGCCGGCGGCGGCCGGGCGATAGATAGGCATGGCCTGCGAAATCGGGCCAGTCCCGAGCTTGAACACGCGGACACGCCTAAGAGAGTCCTATGGTGGTGCGCATGCCGAACCGACCCGTCGCCAGCGCAGCGGTCGCTCGCCGCCGCGAGGCGGGCCGGTCGATGATCGCGGTCACGTCGACGCTGGTGTGCGGGGTCACCCTGCTGATCGCGTATGTGAACAAGGCGCGGTGTGCGGGCGGGCCGTTCGAGGAGTCGGGTCGCAGCGCCATTTTCGATGTCATCAAGGACTCGAATGTCTGCTATTCCGATATTCAGTACCTGTGGCTGGGCCGCGGGATCAATGAACACGTCTTTCCGTATATAACGGGCGGCATCACACCCGATGGCCAGTTGACCGGCGGCGCGGTCGAGTATCCGGTGCTGAGCGGTCTGCTCATGTGGATCGGCGGCATCGGCGCGCACACCGATGCGGACTTCCTGCTGCACTCGGCGCTGCTGCTGGCCCCGTTCGCGTTGCTCACCGCGTATCTGCTGGCCCGGATGGCGGGTCCGGCGGCGCTGCTGTGGGCGGCCGGTCCACCCCTGGTGCTCTACGCCTTTCACAATTGGGAGCTGCCGGTGGTGGCCACCGCGGTGGCCGCGTTCTACGTGATGACCGTGCTGACCCGATATTCCCTGCGGGACCGGGCGATAGCCGCGGCGGTATTCCTGGCGATCGGCTTCTGTTTCAAGCTGTATCCCGGAATCTTCGTGCTGCCCTTGCTGATCTACGTGCTGCTCGGTGAAAACCCGCTGCGGGAACGGCGATTCGATGTGCGCGGTGCGCTCATGGTGGCCGGTACCGCGGTCGGCACGGTGGTCGCGATCAATCTGCCGTTCGCGCTGGCGGGTTATGACGGCTGGCGGGCGTCGATCACCTTCCAGCAGCTGCGGCAGGCCGATATCACCACGAATTCCATCTGGTACTGGGGTTTACGCCCGTTGTTCGCCCAGACCAGCGAGGGCGAGTCGACGTTCCAAACCGTGGTGTCGGCGGCCTCGCCGCTGCTGGTGCTGGGGTCCTTCGCGCTGGCCTGCTGGCTGGGCTGGCGGCGGTATCAGCTGGCGGGGGTGTATCCGTGGATCGGTGTCAGCGGCGCCATGCTGTGTGGATTCCTGTTGTTCCACAAGGTGCATTCGCCGCAGTACACGCTGTGGCTGATCCCGTTCCTGGTGCTGCTGGAGGTGCCGTGGAGCTTGACCGTCACCTACCTGATGGCGGACGCGTGTATCGGGATCGGCGTCTTCCGCTACTTCTATGCCCTGGGTGCGGGCCGTGATGCCGGATTCGAGCAGAACATCGTGCAGATCGGCGTGTGGGGCCGGGCCGCGCTGCTGGTGGCGTTCTTCTTCCTGTTCGTGACGGCGCGGGCGCGCTCAGCCGGCCGGCTCGGTGTTCCGGGCGCGGAACGCCTTGCTCTTGGCCCGGTTTCCGCAGACCGCCATATCGCACCAGCGGCGCGAACCGCCGCGTGAGGTGTCGATGTAGAGGCGGGTGCAGGCGTCTCGCCCGCATTCCTTGATGCGGTCCCGATCGGGGCTGCCGAGCAGTTCGATGGCGGAGCGCGCGACGGCCGCGAGCGCGGAATCGAGTGTCCCGCTACGGTGCACGCTGCCGTCGGCGCGCAGGGTCAGCTCGGGCGGGGTGTCGTGAGCGTGCCGGTTGACGAGTCGCCGGTCGGCGTCGGCGGCGGGTTCGCCGTCGAGGGTGGCCAGCATCAGCCGCCAGGCGGCCTCGCGTAGCTTCACGGCCCGCGTGCGGGCGCCGGTGCAGTCCGGCGCGGTGTCGAGGATGCCTGCCGCCGTTACCCATTCGGCGAGTTCGTCGTCGGTGCTCAGCCGGTCGATGAAGGTGGTGCGTCGTTCCTGGGCCGTACCGATGAAGTTCAGCGCGAGATTGCCGCTGACGAACAGGTGCGGATCGGCGAAGGTGGACATGCCCTCATCGTAACCCCCTTGACAGGTTATTCAAGGAAGTGCCACGGTATAACCACCTGAACCGGTTAGCGGCGTGGAGGAATCATGGACAACCGGCTTTTCGAAGTGGCGGGCCCGCCGGCCCTCATCCTCATGTGGAGCAGCGCCTTCATCGCCGGCATCATCGGCGTGGGCGCGGCGCCGCCCATGCTGGTGCTGTTCGCCCGCTTCGGCATCGCCGGCCTGCTGCTCATCGCGTATGCCCTACTGGCGCGGGCGGTCTGGCCGCGCGGCAAGGTCCTCGCGCACACGCTGGTGGCGGGCCTGCTCATGCAGATGGTGCAGTTCGGCGCCTTCTACACCGCCATGCACGAGCACGTCACCGCCGCCGTCATCTCCCTGGTGCAGGGCCTGAGCCCGGTGGTGATCGCCGTATTCGCCGGTGGCCTGGGCGAATCCGTGAGCGCCCGGCAGTGGCTGGGCTTCGGGGTCGGCGGTCTGGGCGTGGGCCTCGCGGTGGTCGATCAGTCCAGCTTCTCGCTGGTGGGTCTGCTGCTGTGCGTGGTCGGCCTGCTCGGCCTCAGCCTCGGCACCGTGTACCAGAAGCGCTTCACCCCCGCGATCGATCCGCGCACCGGCACCGCCCTGCACGTGGCGGTCAGCGCGCCCTTCGCGGGCGCGCTGGCCGTGGCGGGCGGCGACTTCCACATCGCGGACCCGGCCCGCTTCGCCGGTTCCATGGTCTGGATGGTGCTGGTGAATTCCATGGGCGCGTTCCTGCTGCTGAACACCATGCTGCAGCGCTGGGACACCACCCGCGTCAGCCGCTTCTTCTTCGCCATCCCGGCGGTGACCGCGGTGACGGCCTGGCTGGTCATCGATCAGCCGTTGCGCCCATTGACAGTTGCGGGCTTGGGCGTAGGACTGGTCGGCATGGTCCTGGCCTCCCGTCGCGCCGCGCCGAACCCCACCCCGGCCGAGCCCGGGACTGTCCGCCGCCACCTCTCGATGCCGCAGCCCGCGCGGGTGTGACCACTGCAGGAAAGCCCACCACACGCGCTGGTGTGGCGGGCTTTCCAGTCTCGGTGGATCAGCCGACGGGGCTGGGCTCCAGGTCTGCGGGTTCGTCGTCCTCGTCCTCGTCGTCCTCGTCCTCGTCGGACTCGGCCTTCTCGCGCCGATTGCGGATCACGCTGGTGATGAACGCCGCTCCGATGAAGGCCACGCCGACCAGGCCGCTGATCACCTCGTTGACGTGAACGCCGATGGTGATGAGCAGGATGACCGCCAGTGCGCCGATGGCCCAGAACGCGCCGTGCTCGAGGTACACGTATTCCGAGAGCGTGCCCTTGCGCACCAGGTAGACGGTGATGGACCGGACGAACATGGCGCCGATCAGGCCCAGGCCCAGGGCGATCAGGATCGGGTCGGAGGTGATGGCGAACGCGCCGATCACGCCGTCGAAGGAGAACGAGGCGTCGAGCACTTCCAGATACAGGAACAGGAAGAACGCCGCCTTGCCGGTCGCCTTGATGATGGCCGAGGGCCCCGCCGCGGCCTGTTCTTCGGCGTGCTCCTCGGCATGGAACAGGGAGCCGAGCCCGTCGACCAGGATGTAGGTCATCACGCCGAGGATGCCGGCCAGCAGCACGGTGGACCGGTCGTCGTCGGCCGCGATGAATTCCGCCGCGATGACGATGCCGCCCAGGGTGAGCACCACCGCGAGCATGTCGAGTTTGCCGAGTTTGGCCAGCGGGCGTTCGATCCAGCCCAGCCAGGTGATCTCGCGCTCCTCGAGGATGAAGTTGAAGAACAGCAGCAGCAGGAACGCGCCGCCGAAGGCCGCGATCTGCGGGTGCGCGTCGGTGAGCAGCTTCTCGTAGGAGGGGCTGCCGTCGGCGAAGGTGAGGGCCCCGTCGGCGGGCGGGTTCATGGCCAGGTCGAAGGCGCGAACCGGGCTGAGGCCGGCGGTGATCCACACGATGGCCAGCGGAAACACCAGGCGCATACCGAAAACCGCGATGACGACGCCGACGGTGAGGAAGATCCGTTGCCAGAACTCGCTCATCCGCTGCAGGATGCTGGCGTTGATCACCGCGTTGTCGAAGGACAGCGAGACCTCGAGGACGCCGAGGATGGCGCACAGCAGCAGGGCCGTGGCACCGCCGTACACGAGGGCCGCGAGCAGCGACAGTACGGTGACGATGATGGAGAGGCCGAATATTCGCACCGCAGCGGGCCTTTCGTTGTGCCGGGTCGTGGACGGGGTGGGCGGACACACGAAGAGGGCTCGTGCGACCGAGCCCTCTTCGTGTCGCTAGTTGTTCGATTCAGACATTGACGCCGAAGTCGCGAGCGATGCCCGCGAGGCCGGAGGCATAGCCCTGGCCGATCGCACGGAACTTCCACTCACCATTGTTGCGGTAGAGCTCGCCGAACACCATGGCGGTCTCGGTGGACGCGTCCTCGGAGAGGTCGTAGCGGGCCAGTTCGGCGCCGTTGGCGCGGTCCACGACCCGGATGTAGGCATTGCGGACCTGGCCGAAGCTCTGGCCGCGCGAGTCGGCGTCGTAGATCGACACCGGGAAGAAGATGGACTCGATGGCCGGCGGGGTGTTCGCCAGGTCGATATTGATGACCTCGTCGTCGCCCTCGCCCTCACCGGTCAGGTTGTCGCCGGTGTGCACGATGGTGCCTTCCGGGGACTGCAGGTTGTTGAAGAAGATGAAGTGCTTGTCCGACAGCGCCTTCTTCTCCGCGCCGGTCGCGATGGCGCTGGCGTCCAGGTCGAAGTCGGTGCCGGTGGTGGTCCGGACGTCCCAGCCGAGGCCGACGGCCACCTGGGTCAGGTTCGGAGCCTGCTTGGTCAGTGAAACGTTGCCGCCCTTGGACAAACTGACACCCATTGCGGGAATCCTTCCGTTGTAGCGCGTTTGACGTGTTTCTTGGCTAACGGCGTGTCCTGCGTGTCGGTTCCGCCGCCTCGACAGTAATGGTTTTCCCAAGTCTTTGGTAGGGAAAGGTCAACCCTCGCGCGCGGAAGCAACTGTCATCTGACAGATTTTCACAACCCCTCGCCGTTGTCGCCCCGACGAGCCGCTTCTCCTACCATCGGGGGCGTGGCAGGCCGTCGACGCGGATGGTTCCGGGCACCCCGGAACAACGAATGGGTGCAGCAGGCCCGGCAGGTACTGACGACCGCATTCCTCGATATGGACCAGCGGCAGACCATTGCCGAGGCCGCCGTCACGGCATCCGCCGCACTGTTCCCCGAGCGCGGCATGGCCGCGCGCTGGGAACCGGTGCGCGCCCGCTGCTATGACGCCTCCGGCGCCTACCTCGCCCTCAACGACCGCCTGGAGCAGGCCGAACGCGAGGACGGCGGCCCGGTCGCCCAGCCCGAGATCGACACCGTCATCCGGAGACTCGCCGACGCCGCGCGCGGGGTCGACGAGTTCTACCGGGGCAATCAGCCCCACCTCGAGCATGCGGTCGCGGTGTACGGCTCGGTGCCGCAACTGGTCTCGCAGGTGCGGGCGCAGGCGGCACGGCTGCGGCAGGCCGCCGACGCCTCACCCCATGCCGCCTACCCCTCGATCCGGCAATGCGCGGCCGCCGTGGATGAGGGACTGCTCACACTCGAGGCCGCGGTGGCCACCGGCGCCGGCGGCGCCGCCCGCGACGCCGCCACCCGGCTCGAGACGCTGAACCGCGGCCTGTCCACCGCCCTGGAAGCCGCACCCGGCAAACAGCATTCGGCCACCACCGCCCTCGCCTCCGCCGCCACCCGGCTCGATGCCGCTCGCAACCGCCTGGACCGCATCGCTCCGGCCATGTCGGCGTTGCTGCGGGAATTCGCGGCTGCGTCGTCGAACGATTTGGCCAACAATGAGCGACAAGCCCGGGAGGCCGTCGCGGCCGCCGACGCGGATCTGGCCCGCGCCCGGGCCGCCCTGGCCAACCACGACCCGGAGGACGCGCTCGACCTGACCACCACCGCCCGCGCCCACCTCGCCACCGCCGAGGAGCGCGCCGAGACCGTGACCGATCGGCTCGCCGTGCTGCGCGCGGTCCGCGACCAGCCGGCCGAGCGCGCCAAGGCCGTCCGCTTCAAGCTGCGCGACGCGCAGATGCTCGCGGTCAACAAAGACGTTGTCCCGCAATGGGGTTCGGTGCTCGACGCCCAGGCCGAACGCCTGGATCGCGCGAGCGCGGGCCTGACCGGACGCCACCCCGACTACTGGGCCTACGTGTCCGAACTCGACGCCATCTCCGCGTTCGTCGCCGGAGTGGTCGAGCGCATGCGAAATACCGACAGATAGACCGAAAGTCAGCAGGAGGACGACCGCGACGATGACCGCGATGATCACCAGCGATCCGGATGTCGCCCCGGTCTCCCTGCGGAAACGCTTCCCGCTACGGCATTTCCGGCAGGTGCCGGGCCCGGAGCTGCGGCGGCTGTTCCACCGGCTGCCCGAACCCTTCGGCGGCACCGCCGACCGCCACCTGCTGGCCATGGCGCTGGGCGCGACCCTGTACGTGCCCGCCACCCGGCCCGATCTGACCGCCACCATCCTGCGCCGCGCCGAACGCGGCGTGTGCTCGATGGTCATCGACCTCGAGGACGCGGTCGCCGACCACGCCGTCGAAGCCGCGAAATGGCAGGCCGCCCGGACCGTCGACGAACTGGCCGCCAGCGGCGAGGCCTACCCGCTGCTGTTCGTGCGGGTCCGCGACCCGCACAGCATCGGTGAGATCGCCGACCGGCTCGGGCCCGGGGCGGCGGCGCTAACCGGCTTCGTGCTGCCCAAATTCGACAGCTCCTGCGCGGCCGACTACCTGCACGCGCTGGGCCTGGCCGCACAGCGCCTGGGCCGCACCGTCTTCGGGATGCCGGTGCTGGAATCCCCCGTCCTGGTGCATCGCGAGAGCCGCGACCGCGAACTCCGCCGGATCGGCGCGCTGCTCGCCGAGCACCGCGAACGGATTCTCGCCGTGCGGATCGGGGCCACGGACATGTGCTCCACCTTCGGGATTCGCCGCGACCGCGACCTCACCATCTACGACGTGCGCGTGGTCGCCGACGTGATCGCCGACATCGTCAACTACCTGGGTCGCACCGACGGCACCGGCTTCACCATCACCGGACCGGTCTGGGAGTACTTCGCCGACCATGCCCGCATGTTCCGGCCGCTGCTGCGCACTTCTCCGTTCGCCGAGGTGGACGCCGTCCCCTTCCGGCAGTCGCTGGTCAGCCGCGATATGGACGGGCTGCTGCGGGAGATCACCCTGGACCGCGCCAACGGGATCCAGGGCAAGACCGTCATCCACCCCTCGCATGTGGCCGTCGTGCACGCCCTCTCGATCGTCACCCACAAGGAATACGCCGATGCCGCCGGCATCCTGAGCACCGCCGCGGGTGGTGTCGCCGCCTCCGAGTACCGGAACAAGATGAACGAAATGCGCCCGCACCGCAGCTGGGCGCACCAGATCATGCTGCGCGCCAAGGTCTTCGGCGTCGCCAATCAAGGAGTCTCCTTCGTGGACCTGCTCAAGGCCCTGGTCGAATCGTGACCGCCGATCCCGCGCTACCCTGGGCCACCCGGCACCTCGGGCTCACCCTCCGCCACACCGATTCGGCACTGCTGGCACCTGATTGGCGCATCGACACGCTCGTCGAACCCGGCCTGCGCCGCAATCCCCGCCGCGCGCACCTGCTGGTCTCGACCGTGCTGGGGAAACATCTCCCGACCGACCCGCATCGCGTGCTCGACGCGGGCAACCGGCTCGGCGACCTGGTGCGCGAGCTGCTCGCGGGAGATGCTGCGCCGCAGCCGAATCGGCCGGTCACCGCCGCGGTGGTGCTGGGCTTCGCCGAAACCGCGACCGGACTCGGCCACACCGTGGCGGCCCGCCTCGGCGCGCGCTGTTACCTGCACTCCACCCGTCGCGACGTGCCCACCGCCGAGACCCTCGCCGGTTTCGAGGAGGGCCACTCGCACGCCACCTCCCACCTGCTGCAGCCGATGCCGGCCGCGATCTTCCACAACGACCTGCCCATGGTGCTCGTCGACGACGAGATCTCCACCGGCGCAACCGCTCTGGACGCCATCCGGGCCCTGCACACGCACACTCCCCGCAGTCACTACATCCTGGCCTCGCTGGTGGACATGCGCACCGAGGCCGACCGCCGCGCCTTCGACACGGCGGCGGCCGGACTCGGCGCCCGCATCGACACCGTCTGCCTGGCCAGCGGCAGCACCCGCCTGCCGGCGGGCCTGATCGACGCCGTCACCGCCCTGCCCGAACCGGTACTCAACCCGATCGCGGATCGCACCGGAGCCTGCCGCCGCGTCGAACTGCCCTGGCCGCAACAGGTTCCCGAAGGCGGCCGCCACGGTTTCCTCGACTCGGATGCCATGCCCTTCGATGCGGCGCTCACCCACGCGGTGGCCGAGCTGACCCGTGCCCTCGCGACGGTGACCGATGCGACGGACCCTCGGCGCCCGGTGATCGTCGTCGCCCACGAGGAACTCATGTACCTGCCGCTGCGGATCGCCGCGGCCCTGGCGGACAGTGGAATCCCCACCCGATATCAGACCACGACGCGCTCCCCCGCCTACGTCCTGGACGAGGCGGGCTACCCGCTGCGCCGCGGATTCCGTTTCGCCGCACCCGAACTCGGTGAGGAAAGCCCGCGCTTCCTCTACAATGCGCGCTGGCCGGGCGCCGAGCCCGCCGCCGACCCGATCCTGCTCGTCATCATCGACCGTCCCGCGGACACCGAAAAGCTCACGGCTGCCGGTGGACTCGTCGATGTCCTGACCGCGTCGGGCGCAGACGTGCTGCTGGCCGTGCTCCCCGACGCGGACCCGCGCGCCCTCGCCGCCGCCCGCTCGGGCCGCGCGCGGGAGCTGCCGGAACCGTTGTACGGGCCGGAGTTCGGGTCGTATGCGCGGGACGAGGTGGCGTGGCTGTTGACCGATCTGTCCGGGGTGGCGCTGGAAGCCGATGTGGCGGAGCGGGAACGGCGGATTCAGGCGGGGGTGGCGCATTACGCGGAGTCGCTGCCGGTGGAGTATCAGCCGGACGCGGCGTACCGGGAGTTGTTCGAGCGGGTGCTGGCGGACAGCGCCGAGCGGCTGGCGCTGGCGGTGGCGACCGTGTCGGAGTTGGTGATCAGCGAGCGGGGCCGCGACGTGGTGCTGGTGTCGCTGGCTCGGGCCGGGACGCCGGTGGGGGTGCTCATGCGGCGCTGGCTGGGGAGCCGGGGAATCGAGGTTCCGCACTACGCGGTGTCGATCGTGCGGGATCGGGGGATCGACGCGACCGCACTGGATTATCTTGCCCGGCAGCACGATCCGGCGCAGGTCGTGTTCGTGGACGGGTGGACCGGCAAAGGCGCGATCACCCGGGAGCTGACCGCCGCACTGGATGCCCATCACGCGGCGGGCGGGGCGCGGTTCGACCCCGACCTCGCGGTGCTCGCGGATCCGGGCAGCTGTGTGCGGACCTACGGCACCCGCGACGACTTCCTGATCGCCTCTGCCTGCCTGAATTCCACTGTCTCGGGACTGGTTTCGCGCACGGTGCTCAATGCCGGCCTGATCGGGCCGGGACAGTTCCACGGGGCCAAGTTCTATCGCGAGCTCGCGGGCCAGGATGTGTCCGGCCATCTGCTCGACACCGTCAGCGCCTGCTTCGACCGGGTGCGGCCGCTGGTGGACGCGCGGGTACGCGACCTGCGAGCCGCCGACCGGAACCCGACCTGGGCGGGCTGGGAGTCGGTGGAGAGTGTGCGGGCGGCCTACGGGATCTCCAGCGTGAATTTCGTGAAACCCGGTGTGGGAGAGACGACCCGGGTGCTGTTGCGCCGGGTGCCGTGGCGGGTGCTGGTGCGGGATCCGCACGCGGCGGAACACGCCCATATCCGCCTGCTCGCCGCGGCACGCGGCGTGCCGGTCGAGACGGTGCCGGATTTGGCGTATGCCTGTATGGGCTTGATCAAGGAAGTGAAGGGGTAGCCGGTGCGGCAGCACGGGATGATGGTGGCGACGGATCTGGATCGCACGGTGATCTACACGCGGGCGGCCTTCGGGAACACCGAACCGGACACGGTGTGCGTGGAACACCATGAGGGACAGCCGCTGTCGTACATGACGGTCGTCGCGGCGCAGCGGCTGAGCAGGCTCGCCTCGGCGGCGGCCGTGGTTCCGGTCACCACCCGCACCATCGAGCAGTACCACCGGGTCCGGCTGCCCGGCGGGCCCCTGCCCTACGCGGTCACCAGCAATGGCGGCACCATCCTGCGCAACGGGCTCCCCGACCGGCGCTGGCGTTCCGCGCTGGACGCTCGGGTACGCGCGGAATGCGCCACCCTGGTCGAGGTGCGCACCGAACTGCGTGCGCGCGTGGACGAATCCTTCGCGCTGCGCCTGCGCGAGGCCGACGACCTGTTCTGCTACCTGGTGGTGGACCCGCAGCGGGTGCCCGCCGGCTTCCTCGCCGACTGGGACGCCTGGTGCCGCCCGCGCGGCTGGACGGTCTCCCAGCAGGGCCGCAAGATCTACACCATGCCCGCGCCGGTCTGTAAGAGCCGCGCGGTGCAGGAGGTGCGCCGCCGCCTGCTGGACGCCGGCGAACTGCATCCCGAATCGCGCCTGCTGGCCGCGGGCGACGGTGCGCTCGATGCCGAGATGCTGCGCACCGCCGACGTCGCCATCCGGCCCCGCCACGGCGAACTGGAACAGCGGAACTGGAACCACCCGCGCGTGGCCGTCACCGCGGCGTCGGGCATCCGCGCCGCGGAGGAGATCCTCGACTACTTCCTGCGGGTCCGGTCCTGATCAGCGCCAGCCGGCCAGCAGGGTGTTCGCCGCCTCGGTGAGGGCGCGCTGCAGGAACGGGCCGAAACTGACTCGCGCCACGCCGAGTTCGGCGAAGTAGGCGGGCGAACCCTGGTCGGGCAGGCCGATGGCATTGACCGGCAGCGGCAGTTCCGAGGTCAGCGTGCGCTGCACGTCCGGCTCGTGCCGGCCCACCGGGTACAGCACGTCCGCGCCCGCCTCGGCGGCCAGCCGCAGCCGGGTGAGCGCGCTCTCCAGCCGCTCCTCCGGGGCGCCGGTGTCCGGGCGCAGGAACACGTCGGTGCGGGCGTTGATCACCACGTGCACGTCGGTGGCGTCCGCGGCGGCGCGCAGCTCGGCGACCAGGTCGGCATGCTCCTGCGGGGTGCGCAGCCGCCCGCCCTCGCTGTGCACGGAGTCCTCGAGATTGAAGCCGATCGCGCCCGCCTCGAGCAGGCCCTCGATGATCCGGGAGGGCTTCTCGGCGTAGCCGGACTCCAGGTCGACCGACACCGGAATGTCGACGGTGGCGGTGATCTCCCGGACCCGGCCCAGCACCTCGGCGAAGGTCATGCCCTCCCGGTCGGGCTTGCCCATGGAATCGGCGAGCGGGTGGCTGCCGATGGTGAGCGCCCCGAATCCGGCGTCCTGCACCAGCTTCGCGGACCAGGAATCCCAGACCGTCGGCAGGATCACCGGATTCCCGGGCTGGTGCAGGGACAGTAACGTCGTGGCTTTCTCAGCGAGGCTGGTCATGATCTCGATTCTCGGTCACGGCGCGGACTTTGGCGACCGCCCGCGCCGCTTCGGGCCCGGTCGCGCTGACTTCCAGCCGCTGGCCGGGATGCACGCCGAGGGTGAGCACCCGGGTCAGGCTGTCGCCCGGGACCGGACCGGCGCCGGTGGTGGCATTGCGCAGGGCCACCACCGCCTCGACCTCGCGCAGGGCCGAGACCAGCGCGGCGGCCGGGCGGGCGTGCAGGCCGTGTTCGTTCGTGACCTCGATGATTTCGGTGATCGCCGAATCATCCACAGGCTGCACAGCTGTGGATGACTGTGGATCGCCGGTGAGGCCGGTGCCGGCGGAGTCGGCGAGCTGCGCGCGTTTGGCGGCCAGGGCGTTCCCGGCCTCCCGCGCGACCGCGTCCAGATCGCCGCCACCACCGGCCGCGGCCAGCGCCGACACCAGGCCCTCGACCAGCGGTCCGGCGGAAAGCCGCACGGCGACGGGGGATTCGAGCAGATCCAGCGCGGTCTCGGCGGACAGCACCGCGCTGCCCAGATCCATCAGCACCAGGACGCCGTCCCCGCAATCGGCGGCGGTGATCGCCTCGGCGACAGCGACGGCGTCGGTACCGAATTCGGTATCGGACAGTCCCGCCGCGATCCGGACGGGCACATCCTGATCGGGCAGCAGCCGGGCGGCCAGCGCCACCGCCGCCTCGGCCAGCGCCCGGCTGTGCGAAACCACCACCAGGCCAATCATCGCAGCGCCTGTCCGGCGGCCCGGACCAGCAGCGCCGCACTGGTGGCACCCGGATCCTGGTGTCCCGCACTGCGTTCGCCCAGATACGAGGCCCGCCCCTTGCGCGCGACCAGCGGCGTGGTGGCGTCCCGGCCGGCCTCCGCGGCGGTCACGGCGGCATCGAGAGCCTGCTGTGCCGACCCGCCACCGGCGACGTGCTTCTCGAGAGCGTCGGCCGCGGGTCCCAGCGCATCGACCATGGTCTTGTCGCCGGGCTCGGCCTTGCCGCGCGCGATCACACCGTCCAGCCCGGCCCGGAACCCGCGCGCGAAATCGGCTATATCGGAACCACTTCCGATCGCCGCGGCGAAGCGCAGGAAGAACGTCCCGAACAGGGGACCGCTGGCACCGCCGATGGTGCGGATCAACACCATGGCGGTCTGCTTGCAGATCTCCCCGGGGCTGCCCGGAGTCGAATCATCCAGCGCCGCAACGGCAGCCGCCATGCCGCGCTGCATATTCGTGCCGTGATCGGCATCGCCGATCGCCGCGTCCAGCGCGGTCAGCTCGGTGGCGTTCTCGTCGACCAGTGCCGCGAAATCGCGGACCCACGCGGCCGCGTCCACCGCCGCCATCAGATCCCCCACCGCAGCGCCGGAGTCCGCACGGGCGCGTCCCACAGCGCCGTCAGCTCCTCGTCCAGCCTGGTCAGCGTGATCGAGCAGCCCGCCATTTCGAGCGAGGTGATATACGGGCCGACCAACGAGCGCTCGACGTGGATCCCGTGCCCGCGCAGGATCTGCGACACCTCGTCGAACATCACATACAGCTCGATGAGCGGCGTCCCGCCCATCCCGTTGAGGAAGCACAGCACCCGGTCACCCTGTGCGAAGGGCAGATCCGCGAGGATCGGCTCCAGCAGCAGCTGTGCCACATCCCGCGCCGGGGCCAGCGGCACCCGCACCCGGCCGGGCTCGCCGTGGATGCCGATGCCGATCTCCATCTCGTACTCGCCCAGCTCGAAGGTCGGATGCCCGACCGCCGGGACCGTGCACGAGGTCAGCGCCATGCCCATGCTGCGCGACTGCGTGTTCACCGCCTCCGCGACGCGCGCCACCTCCGCCAGCGGCCGGCCCTGTTCGGCGGCCGCGCCCGCCATCTTCTCCAGGATCACCGTGGCGCCCACGCCGCGCCGCCCGGCGGTGTACAGGCTGTCCTGCACGGCCACATCGTCGTTCACCACCACCGACCGCACCTCGGTACCGGTCCCGGCGGCCGCCAGCTCGGCGGCCATCTCGAAGTTCATGACATCGCCGGTGTAGTTCTTCACGATGTGCAGCACGCCCGCCCCGGCGTCCACCGCGGCGGTGGCGGCCTGGATCTGATCGGGCACCGGCGAGGTGAAGATCTCCCCCGGACAGGCCGCGTCCAGCATGCCGAGCCCGACGAACCCGCCGTGCAGCGGCTCGTGACCGGAGCCGCCGCCCGAGACCAGGCCCACCTTGCCCGGAACCGGCGCGTCTGCGCGCACCACGATGCGCTGTTTCAGATCCACCCGCAGTTCGGGATGCGCCGCGGCCAGTCCGCCCAGCGCGGCAGCCACCACCTCGGCCGGATCATTGATGAGCTTCTTCACCGAATTCTCCCCTCGGAAGGCCGGTTCGGTTCCCTGCGAGCCAGACTCGCACCGCCGGTGCGGCTTTGGTGGCGATTCCGGCTAATGCTGTGGCTCGGCCGGCTCCTCCAGCGTGCGGGCCAGCTCGATATCGGTCACCAGTTGCACCATCAGATCCCGCAATTCGCAGTCGGGCAGGTGCTCGGCCGCGAATTCGAACGGCTCGGACACGTCCAGCCCGCCCTGGGTGGCGGCCAGGATCACCCAGGGAATCCCCACCTCGGCCACCCCGAGCCGCTCCCGGATCAGGTCGGTGGTGTCGTCCACCAGGTCGGCCCGGGCGGCCACCGTGGCCGTCATCTGCTCGTCCAGTTCGGCGCGGCGGCGCTCCAGCAGCCCGGCATCGGCGCCCGCCTCCTGCATGGGCGTGGTACGCACCGACCCGTCCTCGTAGACCTGGAAGCCCTCGTTCACGCAGATGGTGCCCAGCTTCACCTCGGCGTCGGCCAGTTCGGGCAGGGTGCGCAGGCAATCCAGCACCGCGTCCAGCGCCGCCACCAGGCGATCGCGAATATCGCGGCGGCGCACCAGCTCCCGATCGGCGTCCTCCCGCTCGGACAGCACCTGTTCGACCGCGCGGCCGATCTGGAAGGCCATGGCGGTGGACTCGGGGGCCCAGCCGCCGCTGGGGACGTACTCGCCACGTTTGGGGGTGATGGTGTCCAGGAAGGCGTTCACGGCATCGAGCAGGTCGCGCAGCTGGTCTCGGGACACGGCGGGGTGCCGGAAGGCTCGCAGATACTGTTCGTGCGCTTCCGCGGGATCGACCTCACCGTCGCTCACCCAGCCGATACTGCCACGCCGTCCGGGCATCCCCGGACACCACCGCAACCACGGCGCGGGTCCGTGTCGCCATGGTCTCGTAGAGTGGCAACGACAGCACCGACAACGAAGGGTCGATCTTGTCCGCAGTTTTGGTGAAGGGCCAGAACGGCCCTCTGAGCGTCCATGACCTGGTGATCAGCGTGCAGGTGGCGGCACCGGCCGACCTGTCCGCACTGCTGGTCACCACCGCCGGCACGGTGCGCTCCGATGCCGATTTCGTGTTCTTCAACCAACCCTCCGGGCCCGGTGTAACCCTGCGGCCGGGCCCGCCCGGTCAGCCCGCCGTCCTCGCCGTGTCGCTGGACGCGATTCCCGCTGATATCGAACAGCTTCGGGCGGTCATCACCCTCGACGACGCCACCGCCAGCTTCGGGCAGCTGTCCGTGCCGGTCGCGCAGGTCAGTGATGCGGCCGGAAACGCGTTGTACGAGTTCCGGATCGAGGGCCTCAGCAGCGAATCCATCGTCATCGCACTGGAGTTGTACCGGCGCCAGGGCGGATGGAAGGCCCGCGCCGTCGGACAGGGCTACGCGGGCGGATTCGCCGCGCTGGTCACCGACCACGGCGTCCAGGTGAACGAGGCTCCGCAATCCCCCGCATCGTCCCCGGCGCCGCCGCCCCCGCCCGCCCCGGAGCAGTTCGCGCCCGCGCCGCAGCAATTCACCTCCCCGCCACAGCAATTCGCGCCCGCGCCGAGCGGATACCCGGCCCCCGCGCCCACCGGCAACTACACGCCGACCGGCGGCTACCCGCCGCCCGCACCGGGACCGGGTTATCCACAGCCCACCGACCAGTACCCGCCGGCCGGGGGCTATCCGCCGCCGCCCGCGCACTACGCGCCCACCGGCGGCTATCCGCCGCCCGCACCGACCGAGCAGTACCAGCCCACGGGCGGCTACCCGCCGCCGACGGGCACGGGGTATCCGCCTCCGGGACAGTCGTATCCGCCACCGCCCGCCTACCAGCAGCCCGTCGGCGACTATCCCCCGCCGGCGGGCGGTTACTCGCGGCCGGCGCAGGAGGACCGCGATCTGCCGGTCGGCCACGCCGTCAGCCTGGTCAAGGGCCAGCGCATCAACCTGCGCAAAGAAGGCGGCAGCGCACTGGGTTACGTGAAGATGGGCCTGGGCTGGGATCCGGTCAAGCGCGGCGGCATCTTCGGCAACAAGTCCGTCGACGTGGACCTGGACGCCTCGGTGGTGCTCTTCGCCGACCACAGCCCCGTCGATGTCGTCTACTACGGCAGCCTCAACTCCAAGGACGGGGCCATCCGCCACCAGGGCGACAACCTGACCGGCGAGGGCGACGGCGACGACGAGGAGATCATGGTCGATCTCTCCCGCGTCCCGGCCCAGGTCACCACGCTGCTGTTCATCGTGACCTCCTACAAGGGCCACACGTTCGAGCAGAT
This sequence comes from Nocardia sp. NPDC004711, assembly GCF_053601595.1. NCBI lineage: Bacteria > Bacillati > Actinomycetota > Actinomycetes > Mycobacteriales > Nocardiaceae > Nocardia > Nocardia sp. NPDC004711. Next base: position 101,299 of record NZ_JBSGCB010000015.1, read on the forward strand.
CGCCAACGCCTACTGCCGCCTGGTCGACGCCGCCACCAATGCCGAACTCGCCCGCTACACCCTCGCGGGCGGCATGTCCTTCACCGCCATGGCGATGGCCAAGGTGTACCGCCCGGCCCCGGGCGCGGACTGGAAGCTCCAGGCCCTCGGTGAGGGATTCCAGGCCAAGCACCCCGGCGAGGCGGTGCCGCAGCTGGCCCGCTTCCTCTAGGGCGCCGGCATCGACTGCCTGGGCCGCAGCAGCGGCGGCAACCAGGCATGCGAAGGATCCGGGGCGCGGTCGACGATGCCGCCCCCCGGATCGTCGGCGCCGTCGCGACGCACCGGATCCTCATCCGGACGATAGATCCGCCGGATCACCAGGACGCACAACCCGATCACCGCCAGATCGCGCAGCACCACCGTGCCGGTGAACCACTGCTCGGGCAGGCCCTTGTGGTCCTGGCCCAGGTAATAGAACATGCGCGGCACCCAGACCAGGGCGTCGATCGTCATCCACGCCAACAGGATTCGCCGCTCCGGCAGCGCCAGCACCGCCAGCGGCACCAGCCACAGCGAATACTGCGGGCTCCACACCTTGTTGGTCAGCAGGAACGCCGCCACCACCAGAAATGCCAACTGCGCCAGGCGCGGCCGGCGCGCCGCGGTCAGGCCGATCCAGCCGATGCCCGCGCAGGCCGCCAGGAACAGCAGCAGCGACACCGCGTTCAGCACAGTGGGCGCCTGCTGCGCGCTCAGTATCCCGTCGAAGCCGGTCCAGCCGGTGAACGAGGTGATCACGTTGTAGACCGAATCCGGGTCGGCATGCCGTTCGGTATTGAGCCGGAAGAACTCCCACCAGCCGTTCGGGTACAGCGCCGCGATGGGCGCGTTCACCGCCAGCCAGGTGATGGCCGCCGCCGCGATGGCCCCGCCCGCCGCGCGCAGCGGCCGGATGCCGCCCCACGCCGCCTCGTCCTCACCGAGTCGCTCGGCGCGGGCGCACAGGATCAGGATCGGCCCCAGCAACAGCAGCGGATACAGCTTCGCCGCCCCGCCCAGGCCCAGTAGTATGCCCGCCAGCACCGGCCGCCGCCGCGCCCAGGCCAGCAGCCCGCCCGCCGCGAAAGCCGTTGCCAGCGTGTCGAAATTGGTGAACGCATGCACCAGCACCAGCGGCGACAGCGCCATCAGCGCGGCGTCCCAGACCCGCCGTCCGGCCGTCAGTGCCGTCGCCCAGATGGTCACCAGCCAGGCCAGCGAAAGTCCGATGGCCACCACATCGAAGTAGATGACCACCTCGAGCGCCTGGTGTCCCGGCAGCGGAGACAGCTTCCACGCCTTGGCGATTCCCATGGACACGTACTGGTACAGGCCCGACAGCACCGGATACTCCATGTACCGGACCTGCGGGCGGCCGTCGGGGAACTCCACCCACTGCTTCTTGTACGGGAAGGCGCCCTCGTTGAGATGCTCGGCCCCGTACAGCGGGACGGTGTCGGAGTAGCACATGGCGATGTACTGGCGGCCGTTGTTCCAATCCAGGCCCATGACGCCGTTGGCGTCCGGCCGCTGCTGGATGCAGCCCGCCTTGCCGAACCAGCTGAACGCCAGGAACAGCACCGCGAACGCCATCAGCACCCGCATGGGGGTCCAGAAACGCACCCGGCCGATCACCGCGTGGTCGCCGACCGGCCCGCCGATCAGATCGCAGAGCTGCGCGGTCAGCGTATCGGTGCGACTGGGCTTGTCCCGGTCGTCGGCCGACCGCAGATCGGCCGCCAGCGGTTCCGGGGACTCGTAGACCACCGGCGTATCGCGCTGTGCGCCAGCATGTTCCACTCCAGCTGCCTCCCCCGGCTTCAGCGCGTCACCGGCCGGCGCGCCCGAGGCGCCCGGCCGGTACACCAGTTCCTGCTCGATCACGGCAGCAGGCTACCGAGTCTGCTGCCGTCCGTTGCCGTTGCCGGTCCCATTGCCGTTTCCATAGCCGCCGTTCGGTGCGGTCGTCGGTGTCGAACCGTCGGCCGGCGCCACCGGCTGACCCGGCATCGGACCGGTCCCATTGCCGTTCCCGTTGCCATTGCCATTGCCATTGCCCTGATCCTGGGTCTCCGGCTGGGATTGCCGCTGGTTCTGCGGATTCGGCGCCAGCCCCGGAACCGGAATCGACCACGGCAGACCCGGAATCGGCATCTGGCTGGTGGTGATCACCGGCGGCGCCACCGGCTGCTCGGTGGTCGAGGGCGCGGTGTACGGCGCCGACCACGACGGCACACCGGCCTGGCCGCCGATCACGCCCGGCTTCGGGAAGTTCTCGTTGGGGGTGCCCTTGAGGGCGCCGTCCATGGTGGCCTTCCAGATGTCGGCCGGCAGACCCGAGCCGTAGATCATGCCGCCGCTCGCATTGCGCAGCGCGTCACCCTGATCGGTACCCACCCAGACCGCGGTCGACAGCGACGGGGTGAAGCCCACCATCCAGGCGTCGCGGTTCTCGTTGCTGCCGTCCTTCTGGTTGGTACCGGTCTTGGTGGCCGAGAGGCGGCCGCCGGCGAGCTGGTGGTTGCGCGACCACGCCGCGATGGGCTTCATCGCGTCGGTCACGTTGTCCGCCACCGACGCCGAGACCCGCTGCTCACCCGCGGTCTCGCCGCGATCCAGCAGCACGGTGCCGTCGGAGGCGACGACCTTCTGCACGAAGTGCGGCGCGTGATACATGCCCGAGGCGGCCAGGGTCGCGTACGCGGAGGCCATGTCCAGCGTCCGCACCCGGTACTGGCCCAGCACGATGCCGTTGTTGGGCGCGCTGCCGTCCGGCTCGACCAGCGTCTTGCCCACGCCCGGAATGGTGTCCGGGATACCGAGCTTGTGCGCCATGTCGGCGATCTTCTGCGGGCCGTTGCCCGTCATGTCCAGCTCCATGCGGTAGAAGCTGGTGTTCAGCGAGCGCTTGAGCGCCTCGGCGATGGTGCACATACCGCACTGCTCGCCCTCGACGTTGGTGATCGTGATGCCGTGCACGGTGACCGGCGAGGAGTCGTACAGCGTCGAGAGCGGCTTGCCCATCTCCAGGTTCTCGGCCAGACCGAACACCTTGAACGAGGAGCCCGGCGGCAGACCCTGATTCGCGTAGTCCAGGCCCTGGCCGTCGGAGCCGCCGTAGTAGGCGCGCACCGCACCGGTCTTCGGATCCACCGACGACAGCGCGGCGCGCAGCTTGTCGGGTTCGCCGTCCATCACCTTGGTGACCGCGTCCACCGCCGCCTGCTGGGCCTTGGGATCGATGGTCGTGGTGATCTGCAGGCCCTCGGTGTTCAGATCGTGCTCGGTGATGCCGGCGGCCTCGAGCTCCTTGAGCACCTGGGTCTTGATCAGGCCTTCCGGCCCGGAGTCCAGCGTCTTGTCCTTCTGCGCCTGCGCCGCGGGAATCACGGTGGGGTACTGCATGTTCGCGCGGTCCGTCGCGGGCAGGTTGCCGCCGTCGACCATGCCGTCCAGCACGTACTTCCAGCGCGCCTGCGCCCCTTGCGGATTCTTCTCCGGATCCAGGTTCGACGGCTGCTGGATGGTCGCGGCCAGCACCGCGCCCTCGGCCACCGACAGGTCCTGGACCTTCTTGTCGAAGTACGCCTTGGACGCCGCGTCGATACCGTAGGCGCCGCGGCCGAAGTAGATGGTGTTCAGGTACGCGGCCAGGATCTGATCCTTGGACCACTGCTTGGCCATCTTGGCCGAGATCACCAGCTCGCGCAGCTTACGGGTCAGCGAGTGCTCGTTACCGACCATCGCGTTCTTCACGTACTGCTGGGTGATCGTCGAACCACCACCGGCGTCGGTGTTGCCGGTGAGCTGACCGACGAACGCGCGGCCGAAGCCCTGAATGGAGAAGCCCGGGTTGGTGTAGAAGGACCGGTCCTCCGCGGCGATCACGGCATTGCGCACGTGCGGCGGAATCTGGTCGATCGTCACATCGGTGCGGTTGCCCTCCGGCGGAATGACTTTGGCCAGCACCGAACTGCCGTCGTTCATGAACATGGTGGCCACCTGATTGTTCTTCAGGTCGCCGGGCTGCGGCACGTTCACCGTCGAATACGCGTACAGGAACACCGAACTCGCCAGCCCGAGCACCAGTGCCATGCCGATGTAGACCAGGCGCCGCGCCAGCCGCCAATACGAGGTCTTGCGAGAGCCCTTGCCGCCCTTGCCGCCGCCTCCACCGGAGCCGCCACCAGGCCGCCGCGGCGGCGGACCCGAGGGGGTGCCGCCCTGCGCGCGCCGGGCCGCGGGCTGCGCGCCCGACGGCGGGCGGGTGCGGTCCTCGGCCGGGCGCGGCCGGGTACCGGTGCCCGCGCCCGAGCGCACCGCACGATCGTCGATCCGCTGGGTGCGGTCGGAGGTGGCCGCCCGCGAGATGTGATTCGGAACCGCCTGGCGCGCTCCGGTATTCACCCTCTCGTTCGGGCCGGAATTGGCGGGATTGGGAAGCCTGCGTGTCGCATCCGGATTGCCGGGACGCTGGGGCGGGGGCCCCGGGCGCCGCGGCGGCTGCCCGCCCTGCGGCGCGGGTCCGCGCTGCGGCTGCCCGTTGGGTCCGCGCGGCGGCATGCCACCGGGACCTCCCACGGGTCCGCGCTGCGGGACACCATTCCCCGGCCCGGGACGTCCCGCGGGCTGACGTGCCCCGGGCGGCGGTCCTGCCGGTGTCGCTCCACCTCCCTGTGCTTGCGGCGGGTAGCCGCCGGGGCCGGGTTGCGAACCGCCACGGGGGCGGCCGCCGTGCGGTCCGTCGTCATAGGGCGATGTCACAGCCTGGCTCTCCAATAACTAGGTCGATACGGTCCGGGTGGCTCGATGCGGTCACGCGCGTGCACCGCGGCGGGCAGGCTCCTGCCCGCTGTTCAGCAGTCGACGTGGCCTCTCACTCGGCGGCCGTGCGCCGGGCGCTGGTGCGCCGGCGGCGTGTCGGCGCCGGGGCCAGCCCCAGCACATAGGACTGCACCAGATGGTTCCAGCTACAGGTCCGGCACACCTCGACCACATGCACCGAGAACTCTTCCCGAGTCTCGGCCAACCGGACCAGTTCCTCCGGCGTGCGGGCGGAGCCCGCCACGGGACCGAGCCCGTCGCCGTAGACCCACGATACGAGAGTCAGCTGCTCCTTCCTGCAGATAGGGCATGTGACCTCGCTCCCCCGCCCATGGAACTTCGCCGCACGCAATAGGTACGGATTCGCATCGCACACTTCGGCGACGTCCACCCGGCCCGCGTAGACGTCGGCCAGCAGGGACCGGCGCCGGAGCGCATAGTCCACTACCTGCCGCTGTATTCGCACGGGACCCAGAGTACTTGCGGGCCCCCGGAGCACGCACGCGCTGTTCCGCCTCCCCGGAACTTTTGCGGACGGCCGGGAGCCGTCGGCACTGGTCACCCGGGCCGGCGGGTGGGTGCCAACCCGATCCCGAGGGGGTACCCGGTGAGTTACCCGATCGGGCGGAGATCGGTCGTCACGTTCGGATACGCCGCATGGCGCGTGTAAAATATATCGGCGCGATATAGTTTGGAACTGCATCCATCGGTTAGATCTGAACAGCACAGTCAGGAGGTGAAGCCCGTGCTCGAGTTGGCAATCCTCGGGCTGCTCCTCGAATCACCGATGCACGGCTACGAGCTGCGCAAGCGGCTCACCGGTCTGCTGGGCCCGTTCCGGGCCTTCTCCTACGGGTCGCTGTATCCGACCCTGCGGCGCATGCAGTCCGACGGCCTCATCGCGGAGGAGAGTCCGCAGGGCTTGGCAACACGCCGTGCGCGGCGCGTCTACAACCTGACCGACACCGGGCGGGAGCGGTTCGCCGAACTGCTCGCCGACACCGGACCACAGAACTACACCGACGACGGCTTCGGCGTTCATCTGGCCTTCTTCGGCCGCACCCCCGCGGAAGCGCGGATGCGAATCCTGGAGGGGCGGCGGAGGCAGGTCGAGGAGCGCCGAGAAGGACTGCGGGAAGCGATAAAACGCGCCAGCGGGCAACTGGACCGCTATACCCGCCAGCTCCATCAACTCGGTCTCGAATCAAGCGAGCGCGAAGTGCGCTGGCTCAACGAGTTGATTGCTGCGGAGCAATCGACGAAGGCGGCACCACAGAAAGAGGGAAATATCGGCCATGAGTGAGATCAACACCGAAGTTCGGGTGGCCATCGTCGGCGTGGGTAACTGCGCATCTTCCCTGGTTCAGGGCGTGCAGTACTACAAGGACGCGGACGAGAATTCGACCGTTCCCGGGCTCATGCATGTGAAGTTCGGTCCCTACCACGTCCGCGACGTGAAGTTCGTCGCCGCGTTCGATGTCGACGCCAAGAAGGTCGGCTTCGACCTGTCCGACGCGATCTTCGCCAGCGAGAACAACACCATCAAGATCTCCGACGTGCCGCCGTCGGGCATCACCGTGCAGCGCGGTCCGACGCTGGACGGCATCGGCAAGTACTACGCGCAGACCATCGAGCTGTCCGAGGCCGAGCCGGTCGACGTCGTCAAGGCGCTGAAGGATGCCAAGGTCGACGTCCTCGTCTCCTACCTCCCGGTCGGTTCCGAAGAGGCCGACAAGTTCTACGCCCAGTGCGCCATCGACGCGGGTGTGGCCTTCGTCAACGCGCTGCCGGTGTTCATCGCCTCCGACCCGGAGTGGGCCCAGAAGTTCGTCGACGCCGGCGTGCCGATCGTCGGTGACGACATCAAGTCCCAGGTCGGCGCGACCATCACCCACCGCGTGATGGCCAAGCTGTTCGAGGACCGCGGCGTCGTGCTGGACCGCACCTACCAGCTCAATGTCGGCGGCAACATGGACTTCAAGAACATGCTCGAGCGCGAGCGGCTGGAGTCGAAGAAGGTCTCCAAGACCCAGGCCGTGACCTCCAACCTCGAGGGCCCGCTCGCGGGCAAGGTGTACGACCGCAACGTGCACATCGGCCCGTCGGACTATGTCGAGTGGCTCGACGACCGCAAGTGGGCCTACGTCCGGCTCGAGGGTCGCGCCTTCGGCGACGTGCCGCTGAACCTGGAGTACAAGCTCGAGGTGTGGGACTCGCCGAACTCGGCCGGCATCATCATCGACGCCGTGCGCGCGGCCAAGATCGCCCGCGACCGCGGCATCGGCGGCCCGGTCCTCCCGGCGTCGGCCTACCTGATGAAGTCCCCGCCGAAGCAGCTCGCCGACGACGTCGCCCGGGCCCAGCTCGAGGCGTTCATCATCGGGGCCGAGTAGGAACCCGCAACGCAAAGGGCGGCATCGCGAATCGCGATGCCGCCCTTCGTCGTTCGATGTCAGTCGAGGGAGACGTAGACCTCGACCGAGGTGGGGCCGGTGTAGCGCTCGATCTCCGCGGCGTGGGACCGGGTGATGGTGCCCGCGTTCTCGGCCTTGGCGACCTTCGCCCAGGCGGTGCGCAGCAGGTCGTAAGGCTTGTCGGAGACAACGAATTTCGCGTAGCGGCCCGACGGGATGCGGGTCATCACATCGCCGGTGTCGAGGTCGGCCATGCTCGAAAGCTCGTATCCCAGAACGGCAACCGCGTGGTCGTTCTGGCCGATGTAGGCCGCGACGCGTTCGACGCTCTTCTCGCGGGCCAGGTAGCGGTCCCAGGTGAAGTTGACCAGGTCCAGGTCGCGGGCGGTGACCTCGCGGCCCGCCAGGGGAATGGTCAGCCCGCCGACCAGGAACTCATCCAGGGTGACGATTTCGAAGTCCACAGCTCCCCTACCCCTCCGCGCTCAGATCCAGCGCGACGAAAACCTCCACCGTCCGGTTGTCCGGATAGTGCTCGAAATCCCCGGTGTAGGCGCGCACCAGGGTGCCGGCCGCCTCGAGGTCCCAGACCGTGCGCCAGATCGACACGATGGTGTCGCCGAGATTGTCGCCAGTGCGATTGAAGCGGGCGAATTTTCCGGCCGGGATACGGGCGAGTACATCGCCGGGCAATAGGTCGTCCGCCTTGTTGCATTCGTAGCCCACGATATGTGTCAGATACGAACCGATCTCGGGTGCGTGATCCACATAGGCGGTCGCCGGCGGGCCGGGCAGATCGCGTGCCAGATTACGTTTCCAAGCCTCCTCGACCTTCGCGCGGCGCGGCCCTTCGACCGCGAGTGCCGGACTGCGTAGCACCGTTCCGGCTACCAGCGTTTCGTGGCGTTCAACGACATTGAATTCCACCGGCGTCGCCCCTATGTCTCGTGCTGTTTCCGACCCCACCCTGCTCCCAACCCGCATCCTGCCACCGGCATTCGGAGTCGCTGAATCCGGTGGCGGCTTCCACAATATCCGCGGCCGCGCAGAGATGGGCAAGGAGGCGCGAAACATGATCTCTCCCGCCGCCCCGGGACTGCTTCCCCGCCTCCCCGAGACTTCAGCGCATGGTTGAGAGCCGTGGGAGTTGGGGACGCGTGCCGGCGGTTGGGAGCCGAATCCATTGTGGAAGTCCCCGGTGAGTTACCCCGACCGTTACGAAATCAGTTGGCACATTGGCATACGACGACAAGTCACCTGGCTCAGCCGGGGACGGGGACGCTGAGGCCGGGGAAGATTTCTACCTGTTTGGGGGTGGGGGCTGGGGGGATGACGAGGACCGGTTGTTGTTGGGGGGACGGGGTGGGTGGGTTGAGGATGTCGTAATTGCCGTTGCTGGGGGGTGTTGCGGAGGTCGGGTCGGGGGGCTGGTTGGGGATCAGGTTGCCGGGGGGTGAGGTGGGGTTGGGGAATTGGTCGATGGGGGTGCCGTCGAGGGCGGCGTCCATGGTTTGTTTCCACAGGTCGGCGGGGAGGCCGGCGCCGTAGATGGGGGCGCCGCGGGCGGTGCGGATGGGCTGGGGCTGTTCGGTTCCCATCCAGACGGCGGTGGAGAGGGTGGGGGTGTAGCCGACCATCCAGGCGTCCTTGTTCTGGCCGGTGTCGCCGAGCTGGGTGGTGCCGGTCTTGGCGGCCGAGGGGCGGCCGCCGGCCAGGGTGTGGCCGTTGGAGTAGGCGGCGATGGGGAGCATGGCCTGGGTCACGGTGTCGGCGATCGAGGACTGGATGCGCTGTTCGGGTTTGTTCGGGTCGGCGCCGCGGTCGAGGAGGACACGGCCGTCGCCGGTCACCACCTTCTGGACGAAATAGGGGGCGCGGTAGGTGCCGGAGGCGGCGAGGGTGGCGTAGGCCGAGGCCATGTCGATGGGGCGCACCGAGTAGGCGCCCAGCACGATGGCGGGCAGCGGCGGGCCGCCGCCGTCCTCGGTGAGCGTCTTGCCGGGCAGGCCCGGGATCTGGTCGGGGATGCCGGCCTGATGTGCCGCGTTCGCAATGGCTTTCGGGCCCTCGAACAGGGATTGGGCCAGCCGGTAGAAGCTGGTGTTGAGGGAGCGCTCGAGCGCTTCGCCGAGCGAGCAGATGCCGCAGGACTCGCCCTCCACATTCTGGATCTTCTCCCCATTGACGGTCAGGGGTGCGCTGTCGAGCCGGTACGACAGGGAAATGCCCTGCTCGAGTGCGGCCAGCACGGCGAAAGTCTTGAAGGCCGAACCGGTTTGCAGCGGGGCCTGTGCGAAATCGAAGCCGGTGCCGTCGGGTCCGCCGTAGTAGGCGCGCACCGCCCCCGAACGCGGGTCGATCGACACGACAGCGGTGCGCAGTTCGCCCGGCTGCCCGCCCAGTACCTTGCCGACCGCGTTCAGCGTGGCCTGCTGTGCTTTCGCGTCGATGGTCGTGATGATCTGCAGCGCACCGGTATTCAGCTCGCGTTCGCTGATGCCGGAGGCGCGCAGTTCGCGCAGGACCTGTGCGCGGATCAGCCCCTCGGGTCCGCGCGGGGTGCTGTCGTCCACCTGGGCGACCGGGACGATGGCCGGAAACTGGGTGGCGGCGCGGTCATTGCGGTTCAGTACCCCCATCTCGACCATGCCGTCGAGGACGTATCCCCAGCGGGCACGCAGCTGATCGAGGTGGGTCTCCGGATCCAGCAGCGAGGGGGTGCGGATCACCGAGGCCAGGACCGCGCCCTCGGCCAGGGTCAGTTCGGGCGCGGGTTTGCCGAAGTACGCCTTGGCCGCGGCCGAGATGCCGTAGGCGCCGCGACCGTAGTAGATGGTGTTGAGGTAGGCCGCGAGGATGTCGTCCTTGCTCCATTCGCGGGCCATCTTCGCGGAGATGATGAGTTCGCGCATCTTGCGGCTCAGCGTGCGTTCCGAAGTCAGGAAGGCGTTCTTCACATACTGCTGGGTAATGGTGGACCCGCCGCCCGCGTCGTCGCGGCCGAGCAGGTTGTCGCGGGCCGCACGCAGGAATGCGGAGGTGGAGAAGCCCGGATTGCGGTAGAAATTGCGGTCCTCGGCCGACAGCACGGCCCGGCGCACCGGCAGGGGCACCTCGGATAGCGGCACCGGCACCCGATTTCCTTGCGGCGGAACGACCTTCGCGATCACCGTGGTGCCGTCGGAGCCGAGGATGGTGGCGATCTGGTTGGTCTGCACTGTATCCGGGTCCGGGATCTCGGCGCTCCAGTAGGCGATGCCCACCAGGGTGGTCGGCATGATCACCAGGACCAGGAACAGTGCCAGCAGCAGCCGCCGGATGCGCTGCCCGCGGGTGCGGGGCGGTTTCGGCGCAGCTTCGGGCTGGTCGGGACCCGGGGGCGGTTTCGGGCGCCGCCGGGGCCGGCTGTGCGCGTGGGGACGCTGTCGATACGCGGCCGTGGTGGCCAGCTCGTCCCACCCGGCGGTGCCGGTCGATGACCCGGCGGTGCCGGTCGGTGACGCCCCGGCGGTGCCGGTCAGTGACGCGGATCTGCCACGCCGCCTGCTGCGGGACGAGCTCACGAGCATCTCCTTCCGGAGCGTCGACAAAGCTTTCGAGACGGCCGCGACCACCCCGCGCGGCGGGACCAATGCTAATCGACACGCCCGGACGGAGCGGGTAAGTGATTCGGGGACAACGGCCCCGAACCACCTACCCGGACACTCAGCTCTTGACGCCGCCGGCGGTGAGTCCGGAGATGATGCGGCGCTGGAACAGCAGCACCATGATGACCAGCGGGATGGTGACGATGGTGCCCGCGGCCATGATCGCGGTGTACGGCGGCACCAGCGGATCGTTGCCGGAGAAGCGGGCGATCGCCTTGGTCACGGGCTCGGTCTTGTCGCTGGAGAGCAGGGAGGCCAGCAGGTACTCGTTGACCGCGGCGATGAACGCCAGGATCGCGGTGGTGAACACCGCCGGCGCGGCCAGCGGCAGCATGATCAGCCGGAACGCCTGGAAGCGGGACGCGCCGTCGATGCGGGCGGCCTCCTCCAATTCCCATGGCAGTTCGGCGAAGAACGAGGCCAGGATGTACACCGTCATGGGCAGCACGAACGAGATGTTCGGGATGATCATGGCCTGGTACTGGCCGATCCAGCCGATATTGGTGAACAGCTGGAACAGCGGCGTCACCAGCACGACGGCCGGGAACATGGAGGCCGAGAGGACCAGCCCGGACACCAGGTACTTGCCCTTGAAGGTCAGCCGCGCCAGCGCGTAGGCCGCCATCACGCCGAGGATCAGCGCGGCCGCCGTGGTGGCGCTGCCGATGATCACACTGTTGACCAGGGCCCGGCCGAAGTTGTTGCCGCGGCTGGTGTCGAAGGCGTTGCGGAAGTTCTCGAGCGTGACGTGGGTGGGCCACGGGGTGTTGTCGAAGGTGTAGGCCGGATCGCGCAGGGCGGTGACGACCATCCAGTAGAAGGGGCCGAGCCCCCACACCAGCACGATCAGCGCGCCCAGGTACACGCGCCCGGAGGACAGGCGTTTGGTCCACGAAACCGATTGCCGGATAGGCTTTTTCGGCTCGGCCACGACATCCTTCGTGAGTTCGATGCTCATCAGTGCGCCTCCCGCTGCTCTTCCTGGGTGCGAACGGCGTTCGCCCCCAGCACCTTCACCAGGAAGAACGCGACGGTGAAGATGAGCAGGAAGGTGATGACCGACAGCGCGGAGGCGCTGTTGGGCAGCGATTTCGATTCCGTCACCAGCATCGAGACGGTGCGGGTGGCGGCCAGGTTCCGCGTCATGATGGCGGGCAGGTCGTACAGGCGCAGCGCGTCCATGGTGCGGAACAGGATCGCCACCAGCAGAGCGGGTTTCAGCAGCGGCAGCGTGATGTTGACGAAGCGCTGCCAGGCGGACGCGCCGTCGACCCGGGCGGCCTCGTAGACGTCCTCCGGGATCACCTGCAGGCCGGCCAGAATCAGCAGCGCCATGAACGGGGTGGTCTTCCACACGTCGGCGATGATGACCGCGAAGCGGGCGGGCCAGGCGTCGGCGGTCCAGAGGATATGGGTGCCGAGCACCCGGTTCACCACGCCGTTGTACTGGAACATGAACTCCCACAACCGCGCTGTGACCGCGGTCGGGATGGCCCAGGGGATCAGCACGGCGGCGCGCAGCAGCGCGCGGCCCTTGAAGGTCTTGCCCATGATGACCGCCATGCCCAGGCCGATGGTGGTTTCGAGCGCCACCGTGACCACGGTGAACAGCAGCGTGACCCCGACGGCGGCCCAGAACTGGGAGCCGGTGTTGCCGGGCGGGCAGGACACGGTCTCGCCGAGCGAGTTGGTGCACTGCTGCAGCAGCCAGTGGCTGTAGTTGCCGAATCCGGCGCTGCCGCCTTCGACGAACATGCCGGTGGACTTGTCCAGGCCCGCGTCCTTCTGGAAGGACATCCACACCGCCCGGCCCACCGGATACCCGATGACCACCGTCAGTGCGAGCAGCACCGGCGTGACGAACAGCCACGCCCGAGCCGAAACCCCGAGGGCGGCTTCGCGGCGTTTCGGTCGTGGCTGGTCGTTGCGCATTGCTTTTTCCGTCAGGTCGGGTGGCGGCGCGACATCGGTCGCTCCCGAAGGACGTGACACCTTTTCTTCTCTCCTACGGGGCTACGCGATGGATCGTAGTGCGCGCATCGGGTGTGAGCGCGGCTCAGGATCCGGCGGTTTCGATGCCCTTCTGCATGGCATCGATTGCGGCGTCGACAGATTCCGTTCCGGTGATCGCAGCATAGGCGTTGTCCTGGATGGCCTTCGACACCGCCGGGTAGAAGGGGGTCACCGGCCGCGGCACCGCGGAGGCGATGGAGTCCTTCAGCGCGGACAGGTACGGCATCTTGGCGATCAGGGCCGGATCGTCGTACACGGAGGCCCGCACCGGCGGCAGCGCGCCGGCGGCCACGATGTGCTGGGCGTCCTCGCTGATCAGGAAGCGCAGGAAGTCCAGCGCGGTGGCCTTGTTCTTGGAGAAGGCGCTGATGGCGGCGTTGTAGCCACCGAGGGTGGACGCACCGATGCCGTCCTTGCCGGGCAGCGGGGCGACCGCGAACTTGTCCTTGACCGCGGAGGCGTCGGAGCCCGCCTCGCCGAAGGAGGACGGCCAGCCGCGCATGAACATCACCTTGCCGGTGACGAAGGCGTTCTGCGACTCCGGCTCCTTGAAGGTGATGACTTCCTTCGGCATGTCGCCGTTCTTGTAGGCGTCGACCAGGGTCTGCAGGCCCTGCTTGGCCTGCGGGCTGTTCACGGTCGGGGTCTTGCCGTCGGAGCCGACGAAGCTGCCGCCGAAGGCGTTGATGACCTCGGCGGTGTTCACGGTCAGACCCTCGTACTGCGCGAACTGTCCTGCGTAGCAGCCGATTCCGGCGTCCTTGGCCTTCGGGCAGTCGGCCAGCAGCTCGGTCCAGGTCTTGGGCGCCTCGGGCACCAGGTCCTTGCGGTAGAACAGCAGGCCGCCGTTGGTGTTGCGCGGGGCCGCGTACAGGGTGCCGTTATAGGTGGCCGACGCGACCGGCGGCGACAGCAGCGTGGAGGTGTCGATGGCGAAGGAGTCCTTCAGTGGCTGGATCCAGCCCTTGGCGGCGAACTCCGCGGTCCACGGCACGTCGAGTGCCACCACGTCGTAGTCGGATTCCTTGGCGCGCAGGTGCTGCACCAGGTCGTCGTACTGCTGGGAGGCGTCGTTGGACTGCTCCTTGAAGGTCACCTTCTCGTCCGGGTGCGCGGCGTTCCAGCGCTCGATGAGCTGCTTGACGGCGCCGGTCTCGGTGGTGTCCTTGCCCTCGACATAGGTGATCGGCCCACGGCCGGTGAGGTTTTCGGCGGTGGAGTTGCTGCCGCTGGTGCTGCTGGAGCAGCCGCTGGCGAATGTCGCCGTCAGCAATGCCGCCGAGGTCACGGCCAGCACGGCACGCGGAACCAGCGTCGATCGTAGGGACGACACCTTCTTCAAAGCCATCGCGGATACTCCAGGGTTGATGAGTGACCAGTGGCACACTCAGCCGGGGGTGCACAAGGCAAGATACATGGTGACGCTATCGTCCGCCGGAGCTACCTTGTTGATCATCCCAGTGGTTCGCGGCCGTCTCGACTCTGGACCGACGGAGCGGGGGAGCAAGCGGAGGGAAGAATCGAGACCTCGGGGCCGCGAACCCGCCCGGAGCGAAGCGGAGGGCAATTGGATACAGACAAGATGCTCACCAGGATCGGGGGACTGCTGCGGCAGGCCGAATCGACCGACAACGAGCACGAGGCCGAGGCCTTCCTGGCCGCCGCGCAGCGGCTCGCGACCAGCTCGTCGGTGGATCTGGCGGTGGCGCGGGCACATATCGCGAATCGGGAGCGGCGGCCCACCCCGGCGCAGCGGGTGATTCCGATCGGCGAGGCCGGAAAGCGCGGGCTGCGAACCTATGTGCAGTTGTTCGTGGCCATCGCCGCGGCCAATGACGTGCGCTGCGATGTGGCCCGATCGTCGACGACGGTGTACGCCTACGGATTCGACACCGATATCGACACCTGCGAGGCGCTCTACACCAGCCTGCTGATCCAGATGGTGCGTGCCTCCGACCAGTACATCAAGTCAGGCGCCTACCGTTCGGCCACCACCGAGAAGGTCGTGATCGAGCGCCGCTACGGCCGCACCTTCCACCGGCCGGTGGAGGTGCCGGTGGCCGCGGTGACCGCGCGCCTGAACTTCCAGATGGCCTTCGCCGCCCGCATCGGCCGCCGCCTGGCCGCGGTCAAGGCGGATGTGGAGACCGAGGCGGTGCGGGCCGACGCCGCCGAATCCGTGCCCACCGGAACGGCGCTCGCCCTGCGCGACAAGGAGCTCGCGCTCACCGACTTCTACACCCGGACCTCCGAGGCGCGCGGTACCTGGCGGGGCCCGCAGGCCTCGGCCGGGTACTCGGCGGCCGCGCGGCGGGCCGGTGACCGGGCGGGTAAGGCCGCGCGGCTGGGTGATTCGCCGGAGCTGGGCGGCGTGCGGGGACAGCTGCCCCGCGGCGCGGGCGAATAGCGAACGCGCGCATGGCCGTCCGCGATGCGCAGCGGTCCCGGGTGTACGACGCCGAGGGGCTGGTGCGCGGAATGTTCGATCGCGCCGACGAATTCGGCGCACGGACCGTCGAAGTGCACGGGTCCCATCTCACGCTGCCGATCGAGCGGCGGTTCGCGTCGGTGGAATCGGTACAGGCGTACGTGGATCGGGTACTCGCGCTGAACTGGGTGCGCGCCCGGTGGGACGGGGCGGCGCGGCCGGTCACGGTGCGAGCGCGCGCCGGGGCGCAGGCGGCGCACTACGAGACTGCTGGATCGGTGCTCGCGGTGCCGCTGCACGCCCATGGAACCGCCTGGGCCCTGCGCGAATTGGTGATCCTGCACGAACTCGCCCACCACCTCGAGCCGGAGCGTACCGGCGTCGCCCCGCACGGGCCCGAATTCTGCGGTCGCTACCTCGAGCTGACGGACGGCGTCATCGGGCCGGAGGCCGCGCTGCTGCTGCGCACCACCATGTATTCGTGCGGCGTGCGAATTGCCTGATCAGGGCAGAAGTTTCCGGACCCGGGCCAGGCGCTGCCGCCACCAGTGGGTCCGTTCCGGGTCGGGGTGCCGGTAGCGCTCGAGCAGGTCCGGGTCGGGTGCCGGCGCGGTGCGCGGGACGGACAGGTAGCCGTCCACCGGGCGCAGCGGCTCGGTCACCACATCGCCGGTGAGCAGTGACAGGGTGTCGAGGCCGCAGGCGAAGTCGAGGTGGGGGAGGGCGCCGGCGAGGGCGATCTGGGCGGCCAGGCCCACACTGGTTTCCAGGGCGGAGGACACCAGGCAGGGGAGTCCGGCGGCCGCGGCGACCTCCAGCGCGCGCCGGACCCCGCCCAGCGGAGTGCATTTCAGCACCGCGACGTCGGCCGCACCCGCCACCGCCACCCGCAGCGGGTCCTCGGCGCGGCGGATGGATTCGTCGGCGGCGATGCGCACGTCCACCCGTTTGCGGACGGCCGCCAGCTCCTCGACGGTCCGGCAGGGCTGCTCGACATACTCCAAACCGCCTGCGGCGCGGTCGATCAGCCGGATCCGGTCGACCGCGGTGTCCACATCCCAGACCGCATTGGCGTCGACGCGCACCGCGCCGTCCGGACCGAGTGCCTCGCGGACCGCCGCCACCCGCGCCAGGTCCTCGGCCAGGGAATCCGGATGGTCGGCGACCTTCACTTTGGCGGTGCGGCAGCCCGATCCGGTCACGATCTCGCGCGCCCGTTCCGGGCCGACCGCGGGCACGATGCAGTTCACCGGAATCCGATCCCGGACCGGTTCCGGCCATCCGGCCGCGGCCTGCTCGACCGCGGTGGCCAGCCAGGCCGCCGCCTCGCGGTCGTCGTACTCGGGGAAGGCGCAGAACTCACCCCAGCCGGCGGGACCGGGAATCAGCATGCCCTCGCGAACGGTGATCCCGCGGAACCGGGTTCGCATGGGAATCGCGTAGACCACCGCCGACTCGAAATCCACCGCATCGCCGCTGTCGCTCATCCACCGCACCCTACTCACCACCTCGGTCCGGTAAGAGGTGGCGGCGCGGCCTCCGCCAGGCGACAATGCCGAATGAAGCCGATCCCGGCTCCATAGACCTGCGCCTTGGGGGAGACCGCAAACATGAACCCGCCCAACGAGCCCCGCCGTCCGGGCCGCGACGATCATCTCCCGTCCGATCCCGGCTTCTCCCCGGCGCCGCCGCGTGCGCCGGGCCAACCGCACGCGCCCGCCCCGCCCGGGGGACCACGGAATCCGACGGGCCCCGGATCGCCGCAGCGACCCGGACGTCCGCAGCCACCCGCGCCGGACTCGCGGTCCGGGGAGCCGATCGATGCGGCGGGACCGACCCTGCCCGGCGGGAGCCGCCAGGGTCCGCCGCCACCGCCCGCGCCACCGCAGCCGCCCGCTGGTGCGCCCCGGCCCGGCGCGATGGACCCGGCCGGACCTACCGTGCCCAAGGGCGGGCGGCAGAGCCCGCCACCACCGGTGCCGCCCCAGGCTCCCGGGAATGCCGGTGCCCCGCCACGGCCGGGCGGACCGGTCGGTTCGCCGCCGGATCCGCGCCCGCACTCGGTGCCGGGCGGCGCACCACGATCGCCCGCCGGTCCCGGCTATCCGGGCCAGGCGCCCGTGAGCTCCCCTGGGCCGCAGCAGCATTCCGCTCGCCCGCCGGGCGGGAACTACTCGCCGCCGGGGGGAGTGGTCCCGCCGCCCATGGCTACCGAGATGCGGCCGGAGCCGTGGGCTTCGGGTCCGCAGTACGTGGTGGGCGGCGGTTCCGGGCAGGAGCCCGGCGAGGCTGATCGGACCATGCCCGCCACACTGCCCCCGGCGGCAGCTGCCGCTACGGCGGTGCCGGAGCGTAAGCCGCTGCGCCGCAAGGACATTCTCATCTCGGCGGTGCTGTATCTGACGGGGGTCGCCATGGCCTTCGGCTGGGCCTACGACCTGTTCGCGAAGCTGTTCGACCTGATCCACAATCGCTGTACCGCGAAGAAGGACTTCTCGGTGCAGTGCGTGGTGATCCGTCCGCCCGCATCGGCGCTGTGGGGCCTGCTGATCGGTGGTGGCGGCATGTTCCTGGCCCTGGTCGGCGCGCTGGTGCTGGCCTCGGTGGCGGCCATGACGGGCCGCCGGGGCTGGATCTGGACCGCGGTCGCGCTGCCCGTGATTCTGGTCGCGGGCGGTGCGGGGCACATCCTGGTGGCCACCGCCGTCAACTGATCTCCACCGCTGCCGCGGAGCACCCGGCATCCTGGAAGGGTGGCCGGGTGGCGGCGGCCGCCGATCACGGCCGCGGATTGCATTGTCACCCTGCTGATCTACATCGCAGCGTGTGGTTCGGCCTGGGTGCTGGCGGGTTCGGTGCCCGAGTACCGCGCGCTCGCGGGCCCGGGCGATGACACCCGTTTTCTCCCCTTGGCTTTCGCCGTGGCCTGGCTGGGCATCGGCCTGACCCTGCTGCTGGTGCCGCTGTGGACCCTGCGCGCTGTCCGGCTGCGGCAGCGCGCCTGGTCCACGGCCCTGGTGGCCTTTCCGCTGCTGGCCGAGTCGTGGGTGCTCGGCCTGCTGGCGGCGGTCGTGGCGGTCTCCTACTAGGGCCGCCCGGACCGGGTCAGAGGCGCTCGTAGATGGTGGCGTTGGCGAGACCGCCTGCCTCACACATGGTTTGCAGGCCGTAGCGGGCGCCGCGCTCGTGCATGGCGTGCACGAGGGTGGTGGCCAGCCGCGCGCCGGAGGCGCCCAGGGGGTGGCCCAGGGCGATGGCGCCGCCGTTCACATTGACCTTCGACAGGTCGGCCCCGGTCTCCTGCGCCC
This sequence comes from Nocardia sp. NPDC004711, assembly GCF_053601595.1. NCBI lineage: Bacteria > Bacillati > Actinomycetota > Actinomycetes > Mycobacteriales > Nocardiaceae > Nocardia > Nocardia sp. NPDC004711. Next base: position 119,954 of record NZ_JBSGCB010000015.1, read on the forward strand.
AGGCCAGGACCACCGAGGAGAAGGCCTCGTTCACCTCGAACAGGTCGATGTCGGAGAGTTCGAGTCCGGAGCGCTGCAGGACCTTCCGGGTCGCGGGGATGACCGCGGTGAGCATGAACAGCGGGTCGTCGCCGGCGACGGAGAAGCTGTGCAGCCGGGCCAGCGGGCGCAGGCCGAGCTGGGCGGCGCGCTCACTGGTCATGATGAGGGTGGCGGCGCTGCCGTCGTTGATCTGGCTGGCGTTGGCGGCGGTGATGTTCCAGCCGATCTGCGGGAAGCGGGCCGCCATCTCCTCGCTGTAGAAGGCGGGTCGCAGCCCCGCCAGCGCCTCCAGCGTGCTGCCGACGCGGATGCCCTCGTCGTGCGAGAGCCCGGCGTAGGGGGCGAGCTGGGCCTCGAACGAGCCGTTCTTGGTTGCGGCGGCGGCCTTCTCGTGGCTGGCGAGGGCGAACTCGTCGAGCTGGGTGCGGCTCAGGCCCCACTTGGCGGCGATGAGTTCGGCGCTGATGCCCTGCGGTACCAGGCCCTCCGGGTAGCGTTCGGCGAAGCCGGCACCCGCGATGTCCTCGGCCCCGATCAGGTTGGCGCCCATGGGAACCCGGCTCATGGACTCCACGCCCGCGGCGACCACGATGTCGTAGGCCCCCGCGATGACGCCCTGGGCGGCGAAGTGGATGGCCTGCTGGCTGCTGCCGCACTGCCGGTCCACGGTGGTGGCCGGGACCGATTCGGGATAGCCGGCGGCCAGGGCCGCGCGGCGGGTGAGGTTGGAGCCCTGCTCGCCGACCTGGGTGACCACGCCGCCGATCACATCGTCGATCAGGGCCGGATCGATCTCGGTGCGCCGCACCACCTCCCGCAGGCTGTGGGCGAGCAGATCGGCGGGGTGCACACCGTGCAGGGCGCCGGTGGCCTTGCCCTTGCCGATGGGGGTGCGGACCGCTTCGACGATGACTGCGTCTCTCATGACGTTCCTTCCAGGCGCGCCGCCCCGGATTCGAGTCCGACAACGGCGTCTGACTTGATCGATCTAAAGTCAGAGTAGGAGCTGACCATAGTGAAGGCAAGTCAGCGTTGTATGATGTGTGTCATGTCGGCAGTACTGGAGGGAAAACTCAGCGATCTGGGCTCGTGGAAGCCCGAGGCCTGTTCGATCGCGAAGGCGATGGACATCGTCGGGACACGCTCGGCGATCCTCATCCTGCGCGAGTCGTACTACGGCACGACGCGGTTCGACGGCTTCGCGGCGCGAATCGGCATCACCGACGCGGCGGCTTCCAGCGCGCTGCGCAAACTGGTCGATGCGGGACTGCTGGAGAAGCGGCCCTACCAGGAAGAGGGCAAGCGCACCCGCAACGAATACGTGCTCACCCCGATGGGTCTGGACCTGCTGCCCGCGGTCGTGGCGCTGTGGCAGTGGGGAGACAAGTACCTGCAGGACGGCACCGCGCCACTGGAGCGGCTCGAGGATGCCACGGGCGAACCCGTGCGTGCGGAACTGCGCAGCGCGTCGGGAAACGAAGTCCCCCTGGAGAATCTGCGCATCCGGGTGAACGACGAATGGCGGCGGAAGCAGGCGCGGAGCTCCCGCGCCCGTAAATAAGGGCCCCCGCGCCGGTCGACAAGGGGGCCCGGGGGCTCGGCCCCCGGAACCCCTTGGAGCTGACCGAAGGTCAGTTCAGGCGGCGTCCGTCCTCGGGGTGGAAGAAGTACGTGTGGTCCGAGTCCGCGACCAGCGCGAGCTTGGTGCCCTTCGCGGGCGGGTTGCGCCAATCCGCGCGCGCCACAATGGTTTCCCCGTCACCGAGGGTGCGGCCGTAGATGTAGGCATCGGAGCCCAGCTCCTCGACCACGTCCACCTCCATGGCGATCCCGGCCCCGTCGCCGACCGAGTCGAGATGCTCGGGCCGGATGCCGACCACCACCCGCTCGCCGGTGGCCGCCGCCACCGAACGCGGCAGCGGCAGCGGGCAGCCGCCCAGCGTGACCGAGCCATTGCCGACCGGCAGCGTGAACAGGTTCATGGCGGGCGAGCCCATGAAGCCCGCGACGAACAGGTTGGCAGGGTCACGGTACAGGTCGCGCGGGGAGGCGCACTGCTGCAGCAGCCCGTCCTTGAGCACCGCCACCCGGTCGCCCATGGTCATGGCCTCGACCTGGTCGTGGGTGACGTAGACGGTGGTGGTGCCGAGCCGGCGCTGCAGCTGGGCGATCTGGGTGCGGGTCTGCACGCGCAGCTTGGCGTCCAGGTTGGACAGCGGCTCGTCCATGAGGAAGACCTGCGGCTGGCGCACGATGGCGCGGCCCATGGCCACGCGCTGGCGCTGACCGCCGGACAGGGCCTTGGGCTTGCGGTCCAGGTAGGGCTCCAGGTCGAGCAGCTTGGCGGCCTCGAGCACGCGCTGCTGCCGCTCATCCTTGGCGACCTTGGCCATCTTCAGCGCGAAGCCCATGTTCTCCGCGACGCTCATGTGCGGGTAGAGGGCGTAGTTCTGGAACACCATGGCGATATCGCGTTCCTTGGGCTCGGCGTGCGTGACGTCCTTGTCCCCGATCAGGATTCGGCCGTCGCTCACCTCCTCGAGCCCCGCGAGCATGCGCAGCGAGGTGGATTTGCCGCAGCCGGAAGGGCCGACGAGAACCAGGAATTCGCCGTCGGCGATCTCCAGGTTCAGGGCGTCGACGGCGGGGTTGGCCGCGCCCGGGTAGAGCCGGGTGGCCTGGTCGAAAGTCACCGTTGCCACGGTTTCACACTTCCCTTCACCGGCAGGAACGTGCCGGACGATCCGTAGTAGAGGGTCGGCCCAGAGCGTAGCGGAGGGGCAGAATGGGGCGCAGTGATCACCGACGGAGGAGCACCCCATGAGCCGACCGATTCGTATCGGAGTTCAGTTGCAGCCGCAGCACGCGCCCACCTACGGATTGATCCGGGACGCGGTGCGGCGGTGTGAGGACATCGGCGTCGACATCGTCTTCAACTGGGACCACTTCTATCCGCTGTACGGGGACCCGGAGGGCGCGCACTTCGAGTGCTGGACCATGCTTGGCGCCATCGCCGAGCAGACCGAGCGGGTGGAGCTCGGCGCGCTGGTCACCGGCGGTGGTTACCGGAATCCGGATCTGCTGGCCGATATGGCCCGCACCGTGGACCACATCAGCAACGGTCGCCTCATTCTCGGTATCGGCGCGGGCTGGTTCCAGAAGGACTACGACCAGTACGGCTACGAATTCGGCACGGCCGGAAGCCGGCTGGCGCTGCTGAAGGATTCCATGGCCCGCCTCACCGACCGGCTGGCCAAGCTGAATCCGCAGCCGGTGCGCGACATCCCCATCCTGATCGGTGGCGGCGGCGAGAAGAAGACGCTGCGGCTGGTCGCCCAGTACGGCGATATCTGGCACAGCTTCTCCGACATCGACGTGCTGCAGCGCAAGATCGGCATCCTGGCCGAGCACTGCGCCGAGGTCGGCACCGACCCCACCGCCATCGAGAAGTCCGTGGCCTGGCCGGGCCTGGATCAGGTGGAGGGCTACGCGGACGCGGGCGTGACACTGTTCACCGTGAGCTCGGGCGGGCCGGACTACGACATGAGCCGGATCCAGGAGGCCGTGGCCTGGCGGGACGGCTTCAATCAGCGGTAGGGACGCGCCTGAACTGTGATTTCCGCCGAATCGGGCCGAGGCTAACTCTGGCCTGGCAGACCACCCCCACTAGGGTGGTCTGCCATGGTTTCCTTGCGGCAGCGCTCAGGTCGTCCCCCGCGCCTGCTGGCATTGGCGGGAGTTGTGCTGGTCGGTCTGCTCGGCATCGTGACGCTCGCGGGCAGTGCCGGTGCCGATGATCGTGATCTGTGTTCGCCGCCCGGCCAGGCCGCGGCCAGCGCCGCACCGACCAATCTGGCCTCCGGACAGCAGAACGCGGGCCCGGACCGGTTCACCACCGCCACCACCGAGCCGTTGGCCAAGATCGATATCGGCAAGCTCGGTCTGCTGACGCCCGGCAAGCTCAGTGTCGGCACCCTCTCCGACGCGCCGCCGAGCATCTGCGTCAACTCCAAGGGCGTGTTCACCGGCTTCGACAACGAGCTGCTGAAGGCCATCGGCGCGAAGCTCGGCCTGCAGGTGGAGTTCACCGGCACCGAGTTCGCCGGCCTGCTGGCCCAGGTCGCCAACGGCCGCTTCGACATCGGCTCGTCCAGCATCACCACCACCGACGCGCGGCGGCAGCTGGTCGACTTCACCAATGGCTACGACTTCGGCTACTTCTCGCTGGTGGTGCCGAACGGCAGTGCCATCAAGGGTTTCGCGGATCTGCACCGCGGCAATCGGGTCGGCGTCGTGCAGGGCACCGTGCAGGACGAGTACGTCGTCAACGAACTGCACCTGGACCCGGTGAAGTTCCCCGACTACAACACCGCCTACGCGAATCTGAAGACCGGCCAGATCGACGCCTGGGTCGCGCCGTCGCAGCAGGCCATCGGTGCCATCAAGCCGGGTGACCCGACCTCGATCGTGCAGAACACCTTCAGCGTCAACAACTTCACCGCCTGGGCGGTGCGGAAGGGGAATCAGCCGCTCACCGACGCGCTCAATGCCGGGCTGGACGCGGTGATCGCCGACGGCACCTACGCCAAGCTGTACCAGGACTGGGTGCCGCGGGAGCTGCCGCCGGGCTGGAAGCCGGGCTCCAAAGCCGTTGCGGCGCCGCAGCTGCCGGACTTCGCCAAGATCGCGGCCGAGAACGCGGGCAACCGGCCCGACAACAGCGCGGTGCAACCGAAATCCACGGTGCAGCAGCTGAAGGACACCTTCTTCGACTGGTCGCTGTACCGCAAGGCCTTCCCGGACCTGATCAAGACCGGTCTGCCCAATACCTTGATCCTGGCGCTGGTCTCGGGCCTGCTGGGTTCCGTGCTCGGCATGCTGCTCGCGGTGGCGGGCATCTCCCGCACCCGCTGGTTGCGCTGGCCCGCACGGGTTTACACCGACATCTTCCGCGGCCTGCCCGCCGTGGTGATCATCCTGATCATCGGCCTGGGCGTGGGACCGGTGGTCAAGAACATCACCGGCAACAATCCCTACTGGCTGGGCGCGATCGCGCTGGCGCTGCTGGCCGCCGCCTACATCGGTGAGATCTTCCGCTCCGGCATCCAGTCGGTGGAAGCCGGGCAGCTGGAGGCCGCTCGCGCCATCGGTTTCGGCTACCGGCAGGCCATGACGCTGGTGGTGATCCCGCAGGGCGTGCGCCGGGTGCTGCCCGCGCTGATGAACCAGTTCATCGCCCTGATCAAGGATTCCTCGCTCATCTACTTCCTGGGCCTGCTGGCCACCCAGCGCGAACTGTTCGCGGTGGGCCGGGATCTCAACGCGCAGACCGGGAATCTGTCGCCGCTGGTGGCGGCGGGCCTGATGTACCTGCTGCTGACGGTGCCGCTCACCCACCTGGTCAACTACATCGACAAGCGCATGCGCGAGGGCCGTCCCCAGGGCGGGCACGATCCCGCGGACCCGGTCGAACAGGCCGTCATCACGGAAGGGCGTGGAGCATGAGTGCCTCCCTCACCGGCACCGGCCTGCGATTGACGCTGGGCCGCAACGAGATTCTGCGCGGCGTGGACGTGCACGTGGATGCCGGCAAGACCACCACGGTGATCGGGCCGTCCGGCTCCGGAAAGTCCACGCTGCTGCGGGTGCTCAACCGTCTGCACGAACCCGATTCCGGCGACATCCTGCTCGGCGGTAAGTCGGTGCTGGGCGAGAACCCGGACCGGCTGCGCCAGCGGATCGGCATGGTGTTCCAGCACTTCAATCTGTTCCCGCACATGACGGTCGCTGACAATATCGCGCTCGGCCCGCGCAAACTGCACGGCCTGTCCAAGGAGCAGGCGCGCACGCTGGCGGTCCAGCAGCTGGAGGCGGTCGGCCTGGCCGGCAAGGCGGATGTGCGCCCGGCCAACCTGTCCGGCGGTCAGCAGCAGCGGGTGGCCATCGCGCGGGCGCTGGCCATGAAGCCGGACATCATGTTCTTCGACGAGGCCACCTCGGCCCTGGATCCCGAACTGGTCAAGGGCGTGCTCGCGCTCATGTCCGAGCTCGCCGGGGGCGGGATGTCCATGATCGTGGTGACCCACGAGATGAGCTTCGCCCGTTCGGTTTCCGACCAGGTGGTGTTCATGGATCACGGCCAGGTGGTCGAAACCGGCAAGCCCGAGGCGCTTTTCGAGAACGCCGAAACCCCGCGGCTGCGCCAGTTCCTGTCGCAGGTGCTGTGAACGACGCCCGGGGCAGGGATCACCACGCCTGCGGGCGCGGCTAGCTGCTGCCGCTGAAGGGCATGTTCGCGAAGCGGGCGAAATCACCCTGGGCGCCGCTGTAGACATTGAGGTCCACGGCTCCGCCGATGCCGGGGATATTGCCCGAGCTGGTGGTCTGCCAGAACGTCCACGTCGGCCAGCCGCCCGGCACCTCGGGCTTGTCATTGCCCCGGTAGTCGGCGATCCACAGCGGGTAGTTGGTGAACTGGTTGGTATCGGCCATGGCCGTCTGCCAGAAGCGGGGATAGGTGTAGATGATCGGCATGCGGCCGGTCAGGGCCCGGACTGTGTTGAGATAGCGGTGGGTCCAGTCGATGAGCGCGGCGGGCGGCAGCCCGCCGGAGTCCTCGAGGTCCAGCACCGGCGGTAGGTCGAGCATCCCGTTCTGGCCGAGCACCATGGTCGAGTAGAAGGCGGCCTGGGGTTCCGGCGGCAGGTTCGGGCGCGCGAAATGGTAAGTGCCCCGCGCGACTCCGGCCACCCGCATGGCCAGGCTGTCCTGCACGAAGAACGGGTTCACGTAGCTGAGGCCCTCGGTGGCCTTGAGCATGGAGAACTCGTATCCGGCTCCGCGCACCGCGAACCAGTTGATGCCCCCGCCTCCCGGGTGTTGCCAGGAGGCCACATCCGGGCCGTCGATATCGGCGGCGGCCACCCCCACCGGGGTTGCCATGAGGATGCTTGTAGCTGCGACTGTGAGCGCTTTCATCAGCCTGCGTCCGGTCATGCCCCGAAAGGCTAGGCCGATCGCCCGCTATGGCCGGGAAGACAGGGCGGTGATGTTTGCCAATTGTTAACTCGAATCAGCCCAGCCAGTCCAGCACCGACGCGGCGGTCCAGGACTGCTGCATGCTGCCCAGCGGCTCGCCGGTGAAGGGCTCGTAGTATTCCGCGAAACTGCCGTCGCTGGCCTGCCGCAGCCCCTCGGCGCGCAGCATGAACGAGCGTTCCGCCCAGCCGCGGCGGGCGAAGACCCAGGAGAACAGCCAGCTGATCACCGGCCACACCGGCCCGCGCCAGTACTCGCGTGGGCGAAAGTCCCTGGACACCGGGGAGGTCGAGGGCGGCAGCGCGTAGCGCAGATCCGGATGCCCGCACCAGCGCGGGCCCTCGAACAGGCGCAGCAGCCGCCGTTCGGCATCGCGCGGCAGCCCGCCGCTGAGCAGCGGCGCGAAGACGGCCAGGGTCTCGGTGTCGATCCACTGGTCCGCGCGCACATCGAAGTCGCGCGCCGCGCCGGTGCGGGCGTCGGTGGTGGCGACCACACCCGCCCGGAAGTAGTCGGCCCACTCGTAGAGTTCGCGCACATCCGCGTGCGGCTGCTTGTAGTCCTCGCCGATATTGGCCAGCACATCGCAGGCCAGCGCGAAGATGGCGGTCACGAACACGTCCTCGACCGCGAAGCTCATGGTCGAGGCCAGCTGGTAGTCGTCGTAGCCGGCCCGGCGCATCTGCTCGACCAGCCACAGGTAGCGGTCGTACTCGCGGTCCGAGGGCCGCTGCGTGGGATCGCCCACCACCTGGGTGTCGGCGCGCTCGTAGGGCGGCAGGTCCGGACCGGGAATCACGTTCTCGTAGGCACGATCCCAGCGCGGCGAATTGTCCATGCCGGATTCCCAGCCGTGGTACAGCGTGATCCGGCCGTGCTGCTTGGGGTCACGGGCGTAGGCCAGCCAGCGGTGCCAGCGCATGAGATCGGGCCAGCGCCGGTTCAGGAAGTCCTCGGCGACCGCGCGGGTGCTGCGGCCGTGCCGGCGCGAGTGATCCAGAATCCGTTGCACCGCAATGGCATGCACGGGCGGCTGGGTGATGCCCGAGGTGTCCGGGCCGTCGGGGGCGTCGGCGGCCAGGCGGCGGCATTCCCAGCGCGCGGGTCCGGGGAAGTAGCCGTCCACGCCATTGGCGAAGACGATGTGCGGAATCATCCCGTTGCGCCACTGCGCCGAGAGCAGGGTGTCGAGTTCGAGCGCGGCGCGCTCCACGCTGAGCGGGGCCAGGCCGACCGCCACGAAGGCCGCGTCCCAGCTCCACATGTGCGGATACAGCTTGGGCGCGGCGCTGGTCATGGTGCCCAGGTCATTGCCGCGCAGCAGGTAGGCGGCGCGGGCCGCGAGCTGGGTGGGCGTGAATCCCGGGTGCGTCATCGCCCTATTCTGCGCCCCCACCCGCAGGTATGCGCGATGGACGGGTGGGTCCTGATCGCCAGATTGCACTTCGTTCGCCTTCTCGTGGATCAGCTAGCGGGGGTGTGCCCGACCGGAGCATCGCAGGCCGAGGTAACGCGGTTACGGTCATCACATGGCGAATTCCGCGAAGTCCAGCACCGACCAGCCGACCGCGCTGATCACCGGAGCCAGCCGGGGGCTCGGCGCGGCCATTGCCCGCGAACTGGCGCCCACGCATCGGCTGCTGCTGGGCGCGCGCACGCCCCGGGCCCTGGAACCGATACTGCGTGAACTGCCCGGCAGCGCCGGATGGCCGGTGGATCTCACCGACTACGCCGCGGTGGCGCGCGCGGTAGCGGGCATCGAACGGCTGGATGTACTGGTGCACAATGCCGGAATCGCCGACCTCGGAACGATAGCCGATTCCTCGGTGGCGCAGTGGCGGAATACGTTGGAATCCAACCTGATCGCGGTCGCGGAGTTGACCAGGGTGTTGCTGCCAGCGCTGCGCGCCGCCAACGGCCATGTGGTGCTGATCAATTCGGGAGCCGGTCTGCGGGCCAATCCGGGCTGGGGCGTGTACGCGGCCAGCAAGTTCGGGCTGCGCGCCTTCGGTGACGCACTGCGCCTGGAGGAGCCCGCGCTGCGGGTGACCTCGGTACATCCCGGACGCATCGACACCGACATGCAGCGCGAGATCATCGCGGGGGAGGGCCGTGAGTACCGGCCGGGCGAATTCCTCAGGGCCGAAACGGTTGCCCGCGCCGTGCGGCAGGCCGTCGACACCCCGCGTGACGCGCATCCCACCGAAATCGTGCTGCGCCCCATCCCACACTGAGAGCAGCCTTAAATTCCGTCCTGAATTTCAATCATTTCGCACAGAATTGGTGCTCAGTTCACGGCGCGTAGATATAACGGGTAGGCCCTGCGAGGGAGGCGAGGCCGAGAAATATATATCTTCGGAGTGAACGACAGAGATGGATAGACGACAGCTGCTCGTGATGCTCGCGGCGGGCACTGCGGCGGCGCTGACCGGCTGCTCCGCGGAGTCCGGCCCCTCCCGCAAGGTGACGCCCCGCATCAGCGGACCCGCCGGAACGCCGTCGGCGGCACCGACTCCGAAGGCGCTCGCCGCGCCGCCGGCCGCGCAGAAATCCAGCATTCCCGCCGGGACGATTACCGGATTGCCCGGCACCGGCAATGATTTGGCACTCACCGTCGACGACGGCGCCGATCCGGCCGTGGTCGGCGCGTATATCAAATTCGCCAAGGACACCGGGGCGCGGTTCACCTTCTTCGTGACCGCGAATTACGACTCCTGGACCACGCACCGGGCCGAGCTGCGGCCGCTGGTGGACGCCGGGCAGATCCAGCTGGGCAATCACACCTGGGACCACCCGGATCTCACCAAACTGTCCGCCACCGAGGTGGCCACGCAGCTCACCCAGGCAAAGACATTCCTGCGCAACACCTTCGGCGTGGACGGGACGCCGTATTTCCGTCCTCCCTACGGCCGCCACAATGCTACGGTCGACAAGGTGGCAGCGGATCTCGGATACACCGTCCCCACCATGTGGTACGGCTCGCTGTCCGACTCCGGTGTCATTACCGAGGACTATCTGATCGAGTGTGCGCGAAAGTATTTCAACGCGCAGGCCATTGTCATCGGACATGCCAATCATCCCGCCGTGACGCACTGCTACGACCGTCTGGCCGAGATCATCCGGGAGCGCAACCTGTCCATGGTGACGCTCAACGATGTGCTGGTCTCACCGACGTAGCCGGTTTTCGCTGGGGGAGCGGAAGTTTCAACCGTAGTGAATTGAATGAGGGTCGCAATGGACAGACGACGGCTGCTGACGATGCTGGCGGCGGGTACGGCCGCCACCCTGCTGGGCACGGGCGAATCGCGCGCCGATTTCCCCTTCGACACCGGATCCGGCAGCGGAATCATTCCCCAGCTGCCCGGGATACCGCAGGTGACACCGGATTTCGGACCCAGGACGCCGATCGGGCCGGGCACCATTACCGCGTTGCCGGGCGCCGGAAACCATATGGCGCTCACCATCGATGACGGCGCCAGTTCCGAAACCATTCGCGGCTTCATCGATTTCGCCCGGGACACCGGGGCTCGGCTGACCTTCTTCGTGACCGCCTACTATCCCGGCTGGCTCGACCACCGGGATGTGCTGCGTCCCCTGGTCGACTCGGGTCAGGTCCAGCTCGGCAACCACACCTGGGACCACCCGGACCTGACCAAGCTGTCCGGCGGCGCCATCGCAGACCAGCTCGAGCGGTGCAAGGACTTCCTCTGGAACCAGTACGGCACCGACGGCACGCCCTACTACCGCCCGCCCTACGGCCACCACAACGGCAGCGTCGACGCCGTCGCCGCCGACTGCGGCTACACCGTCCCGACCATGTGGTACGGCACCCTGAACGACACCAATCCGGTGATCAACGACGGCATGCTCCTCGATGCCGCGCGCCAGTGGTTCCGGGCCCAGTCCATCGTCATCGGTCACGCCAACCGGCCGACGGTTACCCACCTCTACGACCAGCTCACCGACATCATCCGGGAACGCAGCCTGCAGCTGGTGACCCTCAACGACGTCCTGATCCCGCCCCGGTAGGACGACGCCGGTCACCTCAGGCGACGATGTTCACCAGGCGGCCGGGCACCACGATGATCTTGCGCGGCGCCTTGCCGCCCAGCAGTTCCGCGATCTTCTCGTCCGCCAGCGCGGCGGCTTGGACCGCGGCCTGGTCGGCGTCGGCGGCGACGCTGACGCGGCTGCGGACCTTGCCGTTGACCTGGATCGGGTACTCGACCGAATCCGCCACCAGCAGTGCGGGATCCGCGACCGGGAAGGGGCCGTGGGCCAGGGCCGTGGTGTGGCCCAGGCGTTCCCACAGTTCCTCGGCCACGTGCGGGGACATCGGGGCCAGCATCAGGACCAGGGGTTCCACCACCGTGCGGGGCGCGCCGTCGCCGTAGTTCTTGGTCAGGAAGTTGGTCAGCTCGATGAGCTTGGCGCCCGCGGTGTTGTCGCGCAGGTTGGCGTAGTCGTCGTCGACACCGGCAATGGTCTTGTGCAGCAGGCGCAGGGCCTCGGCCGACGGCTCGCCGTCGGTGACCTTCACCGCGCCGGTCTCCTCGTCCACCACCAGTCGCCACACCCGCTGCAGGAAGCGGTGCGCGCCCACGACATCCTTGGTGGCCCAGGGCCGCGAGGTGTCCAGCGGGCCCATCGACATCTCGTAGAAGCGGAAGGTGTCGGCGCCGTACAGATCGCACATCTCGTCGGGGGAGATGGCGTTCTTCAGCGACTTGCCGATCTTGCCGTACTCCTGGAAGACCTCCTCCTCCACGCCGGAGGCATTGGTCCAGAAGAACTTTCCGTCCCGCGCCACGATCTCCGCGGCCGGCACATAGGCGCCGCGCGCGTCTTTGTAGGCGTAGTCCTGGATGTAGCCCTGGTTGAACAGGCGGCGGTACGGCTCGGAGCCGGACACGTCACCCAGGTCGAAGAGCACCTTCTGCCAGAAGCGCGCGTACAGCAGGTGCAGCACCGCGTGCTCCACGCCGCCGACGTACAGGTCCACGCCGCCCGGATCCTTCGGGCCGTGCTCGGCCGTGCGCGGGCCCAGCCAGTACTGCTCGTTCTCGGGGGCGCAGAAGGTTTCGGTATTGGTCGGGTCGGCGTAGCGCAGCTGGTACCAGGAGCTGCCCGCCCAGTTGGGCATGACATTGGTGTCGCGGCGGTACTTCTTGACGCCGTCGCCCAGGTCCAGTTCGACGTGCACCCAGTCGGTGGCCTTGGCCAGCGGCGGGGACGGCTCGGAGTCGGCGTCGTCCGCGTCGAAGGTGACCGGCGCGAAGTCGTCCATCTCCGGAAGACGCACCGGCAGCATGGATTCCGGCAGCGCGTGCGGCGCGCCGTCCTCGTCGTAGACGATGGGGAACGGCTCGCCCCAGTAGCGCTGACGCGCGAACAGCCAGTCGCGCAGCTTGTACTGGACGGTGCCCCGGCCGTGGCCGTTGGCCTCCAGTTCGGCGATCACCTTGGCCTTGGCGGACTCGATGTCCATGCCGTCGATGTAGCCGGAGTTCACCATGACGCCGTCACCGGCGTGGGCCCCCGCCGTGACATCGCCGCCCGCGACGACCTCGATGATGGGCAGGCCGAACGTGGTGGCGAAGTCCCAGTCGCGCGGGTCGTGGCCGGGGACGGCCATGATCGCGCCGGTGCCGTAGCCGCTCAGCACATAGTCGGCGATGAAGATCGGCACGCGCGCGCCGTTGACCGGGTTGGTGGCGTAGGTGCCCAGGAAGACGCCGGTCTTCTCCTTGTTCTCCTGCCGCTCCAGATCCGACTTGGCCGCGATCGACTTCCGGTAGGCCGCAACGGCTTCCACGGGGGTCTCGGCGTTGCCGAGGGTCCAGCGCGCGTCGGTGCCGGACGGCCAGGTGGCGGCGGTCAGCTTGTCGACCAGCTCGTGCTCGGGGGCCAGCACCACGTAGGTCGCGCCGAACAGGGTGTCGGGGCGGGTGGTGAAGACCTCGATCAGATCCGCGCCGGCCTCGAACTTGACCTGCGCGCCCCGCGAGCGGCCGATCCAGTTGCGCTGCATGGCCTTCACGTTCTCCGGCCAGTCCAGCTCGTCCAGGTCGTCGACCAGGCGATCGGAGTAGGCGGTGATACGCATCATCCACTGCCACAGGCGCTTACGGAACACCGGGAAGTTGCCGCGCTCGGAGCGGCCGTCCGCGGTGACCTCCTCGTTGGACAGTACGGTGCCCAGGCCCGGGCACCAGTTGACCATCGAATCCGTCTGGTAGACCAGGCGATGGGAGTCGATGGCGGCATTGCGCTCGGACGGGGACAGCTCGTTCCAGGCGCGGCCCGCGACGGCTTCCCGCTTGCCCGCCTCGAATTCGGCGATCAGATCGGCGATCGGCCGGGCCTTGCCCAGGCCCGTGTCGTACCAGGCGTTGTAGATGCGCAGGAAGATCCACTGCGTCCACCGGTAGTACTCGGGATCGGTGGTGGCGAAGGTGCGGCGGCGGTCGTGGCCCAGGCCCAGGCGGTCCAGCTGCCGCTGCATGGTGGCGATATTCGCCATGGTGGTGTCGCGCGGGTGCGCGCCGGTCTGCACCGCGTACTGCTCGGCGGGCAGGCCGAAGGCGTCATAACCCAGGGCGTGCAGCACATTCCGGCCGTGCATGCGGTGGTAGCGGGCGAAGACGTCGGTGGCGATGTAGCCCAGCGGGTGACCGACGTGCAGGCCCGCACCCGACGGGTACGGGAACATGTCCTGGATGAACAGCTTGTCGGCCGGGGTCGCGCCCTGCAGCGGGCCGACCGGGTTGGGCGCGTAGAAGGTACCGCGCTGCTGCCAGTTGCCCTGCCACTTCTGTTCGATGCGGCCGGCGAGGTCGGCGTTGTAGCGGTGTGCGGGAACGTCGCCGCCCCCACCCGCGGTCGCGGTGGGTGTTTCGGATGCACGGGTGTCCTGCACGGTCCTGCCTTCTTTGTCCAGCCAATCCCCGATAAGGTCGCTCACCAGGGTAAAACGTCGCCGTCGCTGTACCCAATCTGCCCTCCGCTTCGCTCCGGGCGGCTTCGCGGCGCTGAAAGTCTCGTTCTTCCCTCCTCCGCTCCTCCGCTTCGCTCCCCCGCTCCAAGCGCGGGGAGGCGGAGCGCAGTCCAGAACGAGACGCGCCGCGAAGCTGCGTAGTGGGGCCCGAGACGCTGGGCCGCAGAGAATTTGTCGCCGTGTACCGTGAGCCGGGTGTTGGTCGTGGCGCTGATCCTCTTTGTCCTCGCGGTTGTGGCCGTGGTCACGGGCGTGCTCGGATTCACCGGGACGCTGCCGGGCAACCGGTATTTCGGGGTGCACTCCGAGGCCGCGGTGAAGACCGAGGAATCCTTCAAGCTGGCCAACCGGGTGGCCGCGCCGACCTCCGTGGTGGCAGGGCTGCTGCTCGCGGCCGCCGGTGCGGTCGCGCTGGTCGCCGGCGGCATCGCGGCCCTGGTCGTGGCCGTGGTGGCCGTGGTCATCGCGGTGTTCACCCTCGGCGCCGGTGCGGCCGCCGCCGAGAAGGCGCTCGCCACCGCGTTCCCGGGGGAGAAGGTCGGCGGCTGCGGCAGCGCCTGCGGCGCCTGCTCGCTGCGGGACGCCTGCGAGCCCGCCTAGGCCTCAGTTCGCCAGCGACCTGCGCATCCAGATGTGCGGGATGCCCGCGTCCATGCCGATCTCGCCGTACGCCTCGTACCCGAGCTTCTCGTAGAACCCCTGCGCGTGGGTCTGCGAATGCAGTTCGACCGCGCCCAGACCGCGTTCGCGCACCCGCTCCTCGATGGCCCGCACCAGCGCCACGCCGAGTCCGGTGCCGCGCGTGTCCGCCAGCACGGCCAGCCGCCCGAGCACCCCGACACCGCCCCGCACGATCAACCGCCCGGCCCCGGCCGGCCTGCCGTCCAGCCGGGCCAGGAAATGATCGGCCGTCTCGTCGAGTTCGTCGATCTCGATGTCCGCGGGCACGCCCTGCTCGTCCACGAAGACCTTCATGCGCACCGCGTAGGCGTCGGCTAGTTCCTGCTCGGTGCTGACGGTGACGACTTCGATCATGGGCCCAGCTTGCCTCAATGATCCGGATCACTTGCCGAGGGATCGCCCGCGCACGCGGGCGGCGGGATGCTGCGCGCGAGCGGGCTCCCTTTCGGATTCACGTACAAAACGGTCAGTTTCACCGGTCGCGGGCCGCTGTTGCGGGCCAGGTGCGCGTGCCCGGGACCGCTCGGCTCCCGGAAGACCTGCCACGGCCGGATGGTGACCGGAGTGCAATCGGCCTTCGGATGATCGAGCGCACCGCCGGTGACCAGCACGAACAGGGTTCCGTCGTGGTAGTGCCACCCGGACTGCCCGCCGGGCGCGAGGACCGTCTGGCGCAGCACGAAATCCCAGCGCGCCAGCCCGAATCGAAGCAGGATCCGGCTGGCCGTCCGGGTCGCCGGGGCCGGATTCGGCCGGTAGCCGTGGTGTGGATCGCGCGTGAGGAAGGCCACCCACACATCATCGTCCGCGGTGGCCGGGCCACCGTGGCCGCCTGCCGGGTCGCGGCCGCGGATCGGGTAGTCCGAGGTCGCGGGCGAAGGCGGTGGCATCCTCGGTGGTGGTGGTCTTCGGCCGGGTGCGTGCCCAGTCCAGGTAGCGGGCCCGGAAATCGGGCCCGGCGGCCTGCGCCAGGCGCGGGAACCGCCGCGCCACCTCCTCGGCCCGCTTGTGCAGCAGGCCGTGCGCGGTGGCGGCGAGATCGTCCGGGTCGAAACCGGGCGGCGGCAGCGCGCCGGCGACCAGCGCGCGCACCACGGCCGCCTGCTGCTCGGCGAGTGTCCCTGCCGTCCGGGCCGATTCGATGGTCATGCCGGGATCGCCTCCGGGCGCAGCGTGATGGGCGGGCGGCCGGAGGCGGTGGCGATGGCGTTCAGTTCGGCGGTGAGTTCGGCTGCGGGCGGGTAGTTTCCGTCGCGTTCCAGCATGAGGGGGACGGCGCGGCCGGCCGTGAACTCGGCGACCAGGGCCAGCACCTCGGCGGGGACGGGATGGACATGGGTGTCGATATAGCGGCCGCCGGACTCGTGGCCGCCCGCGATATGGCAGTAGGCCACCCGCTCGGCGGGCAGGCGCGACAGCTCCGTGAGCGGATCACGTGACGTATTGCGGGCATTGGCATAGACATTCGCGATATCGAGCAGGAGATGGACGCCGGTGCGCTCGACGAGCTCCTGCAGGAATTCCGCCTCGGTGTACTCGGCGTGCGGCCATTCGAACAGCGCCGCGATGTTCTCCACCGCCAGCGGCACATCCAACTGCCGGCTCGCACGAAAGATATTGCGCTCCAGGGTGTCCAGCGCCTCGCGGGTGCGCGGCACCGGCAGCAGGTGCCCGGCTTCCAGGCCGCCTGCGCGCACGAAGGCGATATGCTCGCTCACCAGCGGCGAACCCAGGGCCCGTGCGCAGTCGGCGAGATGTGCGACCCGCCGGTCGTCCACCGCCTCCGCACCGCCCAGCGACAGCGAAATACCGTGCGGCACCGCGGGAATGTCCCGGGCCACCAGCGCGGCCAGCTCCTCGGGCACGTCGACGCCGGGCCGGGACCCGCGACCGCGCCGGAGGAATACGCCGGCCCGGCCGCCGGAATCCCTGGGCGCCAGCGTTTCCGCGATGACCTCGCAGAATCCGATGCCCTCCAGCGCCGCCACCAGACCGCAGATCTCGCGCCGCCAGCCGATGCCCAGCGACCCCTCGGGAAGCGGTGAACCGGTCATCCGCCGCAGCCTCCTCCGCAGCTGCTGCCGCAACTGCTACTGCTGCCGCAACTGCTACTGCTGCCGCAGCTACTGCCGCTGCTGCAACTGCTACTGCCACTGCTGCAGGTGCTTCCGCTGTCGCTGCCGCAGGAGCTGCCGTCACTACCGCCACCTCCGGCGACCACGCTTGCTGCCCCCGCGAGCGCCGGGTCGAGGGTCCACAGCACCAGCCCGCCGTAGAGCGCGACGGCCAGTGCGGCACTGTCGGGTCCGTAGGCGGAATAGGCGGGCGAGTTGGCGGGCCGCAGGTGCCGGTTGCCGGCCTGGGCGGCGGCGAGGGCGTCACGCCCGCGCTGTGTCAGGCGGGGCGGCCGGCCCACCATGACGGTGAGGACCGCCAGCACGATCATGGCGAGCACCAGGAAACTGACCGCATGATGGGTGGCCGCGCCCGCGATCACCCGGACCAGTCCGAGCACGAGCAATACGAAGAGCGGAAACCGCGCTGTCCGCAGGGCTTTTCGCTGCTTCTCGCCGAACAGATAGCCGCGCTCGGTGAGGTCGCCGCGCATCGTCATCGACACCCCGGCGGTTCCCATGAGCATGCCGGGCATGCGTGCCTGCCCGGATCTGTGCAGGTGCGCATGCAGCGCGCGGGAGATCGGATCCAGCTGCTGTTCCTCGGCGGCGGTCAGCGGCCGGACCGGCGCGCCGGTGGAGTCGATGATCTGGTGGCCGCGCAATTGCGCCAGCCCGGCCAGCACCGGACGCCGGTCGTCGACCAGCATGGCGGTTTCGCTGGGGCGCAGCGGTTCGCCCGGTGGCCAGGCCGGGTCGATCGCGCGCATGACCGCCGCGCGCCGTGCGTAGCCGAACGCGATGGCCGACAGGGCGGCGAGGACATAGAACAGGAGGAAGGCCGGGCCGGATATCCCCCACGTATCGGTTGCGGCCGCGGCCGCGTCGGTCCGAAGGACCATGGCGATTCCACCTCGGGAGTCGTCGTGACTGTCGATCACCACCAGTATCGCGGTAGCGCGGGTGCTGTGTTATCCCAAAGAAGCATGGTGTTTAGCCTGTTTCGGTGCGATTTCTCAGCAAGTTCTACATAGACGGGTTCATCCTGTCGATCCTTGCGATGGTCGTCCTCGCCAGTATCTTCCCGGCTCGGGGCGAGGCGGCTGAGGTCGTGAGCTGGCTGACGAAGATCGCCATCGGATTTCTGTTCCTGCTCTACGGCGCGCGCCTGGCGCCGCAGGAGGCGATCGCGGGCCTCAAGCACTGGCGGCTGCACCTGACCGTCCTGGTCTGCACCTTCGTGCTCTTCCCCGTGATCGGTCTCGCCGCCCGGGTGCTGGTGCCGCACGTGCTGACCAGCGATCTCTACACCGGTGTGCTGTTCCTGTGCCTGGTGCCGTCCACGGTGCAGTCCTCGATCGCCTTCACCTCCATCGCCAAAGGCAATGTGGCGGGTGCGATCGTGAGCGCCACGGTGTCGAACCTGCTGGGCGTCTTCCTGACTCCCGCACTCGTGATCCTGCTCATGAACACCACCGGGCAGGCGAGCGTGGACCCGTCCGCGGTGGTGGACATCGTGCTGCAGCTACTGGTGCCGTTCTTCCTGGGCCAGCTGATCCGGCCGAAGGTCGCGGGTTTCCTGGCCCGCTACGCCGAGCCCACCAAGCTGGTGGATCGCGGGTCCATCCTGCTGGTGGTCTACAGCGCCTTCAGCGCGGGCATGGTCGAGGGCATCTGGCATGCCATGTCGCCGTGGCGGATTCTGCTGCTGGCCGTGGTGTGCTGCGCGATTCTGGCCATCGTGCTGGTGGCGACCGGATTCCTGGGCGAGGCGGTGCGATTCGATCGTGCCGACCGGATCGTGGTGGTGTTCTGCGGATCCAAGAAGAGCCTGGCCACCGGGCTGCCCATGGCGACGGTGCTGTTCGCGGGGCATTCGGTGGGCCTGGTCGTGTTGCCGCTCATGATGTTCCACCAGATTCAGCTGATCACGTGTGCCGCCCTCGCGCAGCGGTGGGCTCGTAGCGCGCCGTGAGCGAGAGCAGCCGGCTGTCGTCGCGCCGCAGCGAACGGGTGCCCGCCGAGGGCCGGGCGGCCAGCGCGTGCAGCACGGCCCGGTCCGAACCCGGATCGCCCACCGCGATGCGGGCGCTGCCGTCCGGGTAGCGCTTGGCCACGATCCCGGCGCGCGCCAGCGCGGGCGCGATATCGCGGCCGGGCAGGTACAGGAAGTTGGCGCTGCTGCGCGGCACCCGGATGCCGCCGCGCCGCAGTTCGGTGCGCAGTAGTTCGCGCTCGGTGGTGATGCGCAGAATCCGTTCGCCCAGTTCGGCTTCCGCGGCATAGGAGGCGCGCACCGCGGCGACCGCGAGGGCGGGCACCCCGAACGGGAGTTGCAGCCGATGCACCCGGTGCACCAGTTCCGCCGCACCGAACGCGTAGCCGATGCGCAGCCCGGCCAGTCCGTAGGCCTTGGAGAAGGTGCGCAGCACCAGCACATTGGGGTGCCGGTCGACCAGCTCGACGGCGTCGAGAGAGTCGCTCGCGCCGAGGAATTCGACGTAGGCCTCGTCCAGTATCACCGGCACCCGGGACGGGATCGAGCACAGGAACGCCTTCACTTCGCTGGCCGGGAGCACGGTTCCGGTCGGATTGTGCGGACGGCACACCGCGATCAGCCCGGTGCGCTCGTTCACCGCGCGGGCCATGGCCCACAGGTCCTGGCGGCCGTGGCCGTCCAGCGGCACCGCCACCGGTCGCAGCCCGGTCATGGTCGCCATGATCGGGTAGCCGTCGAAGGTCGGTGTGGCGTAGACGAATTCGGTTCCGGCGCGGGGGAGGGTCTGCATGATCTGCATGGCCACCCCGGTCGCGCCGGAACCGACCACCACCTGGTCGGCCGCGACGCCGAGGTGGTCGGCGATCAGCCGCGGCAGCCGCCGGGGCAGGAATTCCGGATACCGGTTCGCCTTGCCGAGGCAGTCGTCGAGCGCGGCGACCACCGAAGGCAGTGGCGGAAAAGGGTTTTCGCTCAGGCTCAGGTCGTAGCGGATGGTGTCCGCGCCGTGCGGGTCGACGGTGGCGGGGTAGCCCGCCACCTCGGAACCGCGCAATCCCGTCGGCCAGGACACCGGCGCCCCGATCCGCGCCGCGGGCCGCCTGTGCTCGCCCGCACCGGGGCGGGTCATCGGGCCGCGCCCCAGCGGACGGCCGCCGCCCCCGCGAAGTCCCCGGCGTGTGCGAACGCCGCCAGCAGCACCACCGAGCCGTTGCGCAGCCGCCCGGCCCGGTTCTCGGCGTCCAGGGTCACGGGAATGCCTGCGGCGAACAGGTTTCCGCAGCTGTCGAAGGTGTCCGGGTGCCGTTCGGGCGGCAGTTCCATCGCCTCGTTCCAGTTGCGCAGGAACAGCCGGTTGGGCTGGTTGGTGACGAAGGTGTCGATATCGCGGGACTTCACCCCGATGCGCCGGCACACCGCGTGCGCCACCTCGGGCACCAGCCGGTTGCCGCGCGTCATCACCTTGGCCACCTTGGATTCGGTGAAGGTGACGCAGCCCTGGCCCTCGCCCGGCTCCCAGTACTTGCGTTCGCCGTTGGTGCTGAACTCCATGTCGCCCGCGAACTCCGGATAGGTGCGGCACTCGATATCGAGGATCGGCGCGGAGTTGTTCTTCACGAGCAGCCCGACCCCGCAGCCGTCGCCGGGGACGGGGGCCTGCGCGAGCCCGCGGATATCGGGCTGGGTGAACACCGGGCCCGCGCAGTTCTGGGTGCAGG
This sequence comes from Nocardia sp. NPDC004711, assembly GCF_053601595.1. Taxonomy (NCBI): domain Bacteria; kingdom Bacillati; phylum Actinomycetota; class Actinomycetes; order Mycobacteriales; family Nocardiaceae; genus Nocardia; species Nocardia sp. NPDC004711. The sequence continues at coordinate 140,543 of NZ_JBSGCB010000015.1, forward strand.
CGATGAGCGCGGTGCGCGCGTCGGTCGTCTGCAGGATCATGCGGGCCATCCACATCATGTGGACGAAGGCCGCGCAGCCGCCGTTGTGGATGTCGAACACCCAGCGCGGCTTCATATTCAGCCGGCGCGCCACCTCCGGCCCGGCGCCCAGCACCGGATTGTCGGGGAGCTGGGTGTGGGTGAGAAGGATGTCGACATTCGAGATCTCCGGTGCCCCATGGCGTTCGATCAGGGGTGCGACGGCTCGCTCCACCATGTCCACGGCGGTCTCGTCGCGGCCGATGTGATGGCGGCCCCTGGGGGCCCGGAACATCACGTTCTTGGCCATCCGGTCCGAGCGGGAGAACTGGGTGAAGTACTCGGTGCCGACCGGGTCACCGGGCAGGTAACCGGCGACATCGACCAGACTGACAGGCGGCGCCATCCGGAGGGCGGGGTCGGTGAAGTCCATGGCGTTCAGCTCACTTCTCTTCCGAGGGATTCAGCATCCAGTCGGGCTTGATGGGCAGCCCGTGCGAGGCGCGGTATTCCGCGATGGCCCTGAGGTTGTCGAGCTCCAATTGGTGCCCGGCGGAGAACATCTCCCAGAAGTCGCCTACCCACACCTTGCGCTTGTCCGGCGCGGTGTCCTGGTAGGGGTTTCTGTCATAGAACGGGTGGTGGCAGTTCGTCCACAGCACCACCGAACCGGGCTTGTCGAACACCACCTGGGCGTCGACCACCCGCATCAGGTAGACCATCCACAGGTGGTCGCTCTGGTCCCAGGCGCAGTGGTAGTCCACGGTCATGGCGTCGGGATTGGCGACGGTGCGGGTGTAGATCTTGGTGCTGTCACCCAGCCGATCGTGCGACACCCACAGCCCGGGCTCCTCGGTCTCGGTGAATCCGCGCAGGCTGTAGGTCCATTCCTCCAGGCAGCGGGTGTCGGCGAGGTACTCGTACAGCTCCCGTGGCGGGGCCGCGATGAACCCCTGGACCGGGCAGAAGTCGCCGAAGATCTGGTCGTGCGGATACACCGATCGCAGCATGTCCAGGATGATCGGGGTGGTGGCCTCGCGATCGGAATTCTCGATGCGCAGCAGGCCGGGCAGGACGGCTTCCGGAATGTCACTGAGGGCGGGCAGGGCGCTGGTGGTCACGGGTTACCTCCTGGGTGGCGTCAGGAACGGTGTGAACGGCGGGATTTCGTCGGGATCGCAGTCGATCGCGACGAACGACGGTCCCGGGCGGTCGGCGCAGTGCCGCAGTGCCGCGGCGAGCTCGGCCCGGTTCTCCGGTGCGTGGGTGCACAGATCCGGGAACATGGCGGCCATCCCCGCGCCCGGATACGCGGGACGAAACCTGTTGAAGCTGTAGCGATCCCCGTAGTACAGCTGCTCGCGCGTGACGCACATGGCGTGCGCGTTGTTGTTGAGGACGATGAAGGTGATCGGCAGCCGGTGCTCGACCGCGGTGTGAATCTCCATGCCGTGCATGAAGAATGCTCCGTCGCCCGCGATGACGTAGGTGCGCCGCTGCCCGCCGGCCGGGTGGCGGCGCCGGGCGAAGGCCGAGCCGATCCCGGCCCCGAAGGCATAGCCCATGCCGCCCATACCGAGCGCCACCGTGAAGCGCCCGTGCCGCGGCAGCCGCAGGTGGTGCACCACGGCCGCACCGGTATTGCCGGCGTCGGCGAAGACGTCCGAACCCGCGGGCAGCGCGTCGTTGATGGTGTCCACCACCTCGCGATAGCGCAGCCCGGGACCGTCGGAGGGTGGTACGGGCAGCGGGGTCAGGGTGGGCTCGCCGGACGGGTGCGGGCGCAGCGGGATGATCCGCGCCCCGGTTTCGCCGTCGCCGGAATCCAATTCGCCGATCAGCTCGGCGAGGGTCTCGGCCAGGTCGTTGCTGTGCGCGTGCCCGGCGGGCAGGAACGGCGGCAGCGCGCCGATGCTGGCCAGCGGCACCGCCGCGAGCGCGTCCTCCATCCCGGCCCGGGCGGTGACCGGCATGCGGGTCCCGATCAGTAGGCACAGCTCCGCGCCGCGCAGGGCGTCGAGCAGTTCGGGGTTGCCCATGCTGCCCGCGACGCCGCAGCAGCCGGGGTCCGCGTGGTGGTAGACGTCCTTGGCGTCGGGTGCGACCCCGACGGCGGCGTCCACGGCGGCGGCGAAGGCGGCCAGCTCGTCGCGGGCGTCGTCGCGGGCCACCTGGTCCCCGGCGATGATCACGATCTTGCCGACCGCCCGGGCGCCGCGCACGGTGTGCAGCACCCGCCACAGGTTCTCGATGTCGCGGCGGTAGGGTCGCGCGGGCGGCACGAAATTCGGGGCGACCAGGTCGGCCTGCTGAATGTCCTTGGGCAGCAACAGCACCGCGGGCCCGCCCCGGCGGGCGGCGGAGACCGCGCGGGCGAGGTGAGCGGGCAGGTCGGCGGGGGCCTCGACACGGGCACAGTAGTGCGAGATCGGCGTGTAGAGCGCGACCGCGTCGAAGGCGCCGGCCTGCCCGCTCGTGTCCTGGAAGGCGCCCTTGCCCTCCAGGACGGTCGGGGGCTGCCCGATCAGCGCCAGCACCGGCACCCGGGAGGCGAACGATTCGGCGAGCCCGGCGACGAGGTTCACGGCGCCGCCGCCGGAGGTCGCGCACACGACACCGAGGCCGGAGGTCGAACGCGCATACCCGTCGGCCATGGTGGCCGCGCCGAACTCGTGCTTGGCCACCACGGCGGTGATCAGATCCCGGTGGTCGAAAGCCGCGTCGTAGAGGTCTTCGATATTTGCTCCGTCGACGCCGAACAGGTGCCGTACGCCCAGCGCCGATACCGCCCTGACCAGCTGGTCAGCGACCCGTGTGCCGCTATGCATGGGCGCGTCCTTTCCGGTGGCAGCCACCGGTGCCCGAGTGCCTTCAACCGGGATACGGATGCGAGTCTTCAGCGGTTCAATCACCGCGTTTCGCCACAGGTCTTGCCGTGTATGTATACGTCTACGTATAGTTGGTGCATGCCGAACAAGACGATTTACGTATCCGATGATGACCTGAAGCTGTTTCAGCGCGCGCAGGAGCTGGTGGGGGGCAATCTGTCGGGCGCGATCGTGACGGCACTGCGGCGCTTCATCGAGCTCGAGGAGGGCCGGCAACAGGGCTACGACGAGGTGGTCCTGAAGGTGGGCAAGGACGGCACCCGGCAGGTCCGGTTCTCCGGTACCCTGCTCACCCACTGGCACCAGATGGCCAACGAGCGCATCGAGGACATCCGGGTGTACCGCACCCGCAAAGGCGCGTATGCGGTGCACAGCCACTTCTCCAACTGGTCGGAGTTTCCGACCGACACCAATTGGCGCCAGTGGCGTCGCTTCCTCGGTCTGGGCGAACAGGATTGGGGCGATTTCGCCCTCGAGGTCTACGACACCATCCAGGACCTGGAGGGCAAGATTCCCGATCGCCTCTACGCCCGCGTCGTGGACGCCACCGAGCACTCGCAGGTCGAGGACCTCGATATCTGATCGAAAAACCCGGTAGCACAACTGAATAACTGACCCGAAGAAACTTTGATCGCAAGCCTCGGCGGTCACGGCCTGGATGACGTATGCATTCATGCCTATCTATTGATGAGAGGGGAGACATGTACAACGACCCTGCACCGGCAGCCATCACGGTCACCGGCCTCTGCAAATCCTTCGGTGAGCACATCGTGCTCGACCGCATCGACTTCACCGTCCCGGAGGGCAGCGTCTTCTCGCTGCTCGGCCCCAATGGCGCGGGCAAGACCACCACGGTCGAGATCCTGTCCACCCTGAAACGCGCCGATGGCGGCGAGATCAGCGTCGGCGGTTTCGATCCCGCCACCCAGCCCGACGGCGTGCGCTCGATCATCGGGGTCACCGGCCAGTTCTCGGCCGTGGACGAACTGCTCACCGGCCGCGAGAACCTCATTCTCATGGGCGACCTGCACCACCTGCCGCGCACCGAAAGCCGCAGGCTGGCAGCGGAACTGCTGGCCACCTTCGATCTGGAGGAGGCCGCCGACAAGATCGCCTCGAGCTACTCCGGCGGCATGACCCGCCGCCTGGACCTGGCCATGACCCTGGTCGGCGATCCGCGCATCATCTTCCTCGACGAGCCCACCGTGGGCCTGGATCCGCGCAGCCGCCGCGGCATGTGGGACATCATCCGCGACCTCACCGCGCGGGGCGTCACCATCTTCCTCACCACCCAGTACCTGGAAGAGGCCGACCAGCTGGCCGACCGCATCGCCGTGCTGCACCAGGGGCAACTGGTCGCCCAGGGCACCGCCGATCAGCTCAAGCGCATGGTGCCGGGCGGCTACATCCGCCTGGACTTCGGCGAGCGCGCCGAATTCGAATCCGCCGCACGGCTTTTCGGTGCTGCCGCGCAGGTCAACGGTGACCTCACGCTGGCCATTCCGAGCGACGGCGCGGTGCGCTCGGTCCGCGAGGTGATCGACCGCCTCGACGCCGCCCGGGTGGAACCCGCGGGCCTGTCCGTGCACACCCCCGACCTCGACGACGTCTTCCTGGCCCTCACCGGCGGCCACGCTCCCGAGAAGGAGGCCTCCAAATGACCACGCTGACCACGTCGTTCGCCGATTCGAAGACCATGCTGCGCCGGAACCTGGTGCACGCCAAGCGGTATCCGGGCATGACCTTCTCCCTGATCATCATGCCGGTGTTCCTGCTGCTGCTGTTCAACTACGTGTTCGGCGGTGCGCTGAAGTCGGCCACCGGCGGCCGCTACATCGACTACCTGACGCCCGGCATGATGCTCATCATCCCGGCGTACATGGTCGCGGGCGTCGCGGTCGGCATGGCCACCGATATGACCAAGGGCATCATCAATCGCTTTCGCACCATGCACTTCTCGCACGCCTCGGTGCTCACCGGGCAGGTGGTCGGCACCCTGATCCAGGGCATGCTGGGCGTCGTCGCCATGACGCTGATGGCCGTGGCCATCGGCTTCCGGCCGCACGCCGGCGTGGTGGAATGGCTGGCGGCCCTCGGACTCATCGGCCTGACCGTCTTCGCGCTGAACTGGCTCGGCGTCGGCTTCGGCCTGATCGCCCAGACCCCGGAGAGCGCGTCCAATATGCCCATGCCGATTCTGTTCCTGCCCTTCCTGGGCAGCGGCCTCGTGCCGACCGACACCATGCCGGCCGGTGTGAAGCAGTTCGCCGAGTATCAGCCCTTCACCCCGATCACCGAGACCCTGCGCGGGCTGCTGATGGGCGGGCCGATCGGGCACAACGGCATCCTGGCCATCGGCTGGTGCGTGGTGATCGGCGTGTTCGGATACTTCTGGTCCACCACGACCTTCCGGCGCAAGACCCGGTAGTCACGGTGCCGGTCGGGTGGTCAGGCGCCGGACGGCGCGCTCCCACGCGGGGCGCGCCGTTCGCGCGTGGTCAGATACCCGCTGCCAGCAGGATTTTCCCGGATCCGTTGCGAATCTCGACCGTCTTCAACTGTTCCGGCGACACCGAGGTGGTGCCGTCCGGAGTCAGCGTCTGACCCGGCTTGACCGTCCACTCGGCGAGCTTGGACTGCACGCCGTCGTTGCGGGTCACCCACAGCGACAGCGTCCACACGTACTCCTCGTCCGAGGGCGGGTACTGGCACCACATGTCCACCCGGGTCTGGCCGTTGATCGACATCACCTTGAAGGTGGCCAGGATCGGGGTATCGGTCTGCGGCTTCAGCGGACCCTGCGCCACCACCTGCTGCACGAAGGACGGGCCCTCGTGGTGGGCCACGGTGGCGGTCACCGGAATCGCGATGGTCACCGCGGCGGCCGCCGCCGCCACTGCTGCGGCGATCGCTTCCCATCGCCCCCGGCGCCGCCGTTTGGCGGTCCGCGCCGCCAGGGCCGGCAGCAACCGCTCGGGCGGCGGCGGCACGGTGGAGGGCGGATCGTCCTGCGCCGCAATCGACAACGCGGTCTCGGCATCCACCATGGCCAGCAGGCCGGGTAGACCGGCCAGTTTCGACACGGCCGCGCGGCAGGACTCGCATCCGGTCAGATGCTCCTCGTACTCGCGGCGGTCGTCCCGGGCGAGAGCGCCGAGCACATATGCGCCGTCCCAGGTGGTGTAGCCATTGCACAGTTCATGGCCCTCGGTCATCTCGTCACCCCCATTTCCTGCAACACCAATCGCAATGCCCGCATGCCGTAGTGCATCCGGGACTTGACCGTGCCCTCCGGGATCTCCAGTTCCTCCGCGATCTGATGCGTGGACAGGCCCCGGTAGTAGGCACGGACGATTACGTCACGGTGATCGATGCTCAGTCGCGCCAGCGCGTCCGCCACCAGCCACCCGTCCAGCGCCCGATCCGTTTTGTCCGGTTCGGGTACCTCCGGCGGGTGATCGGTGCGGAATTCGCGCCGGCTGCGCGCGCTGCGATGCTCGTCCACGGCCAGATTACGGGCGACCGTGAACAGCCAGGCCCGCGCCGAACTGGTGGACTGGTCCAGCACATTGGGCCGCTGCCAAGCGCGCAGCAGGGTCTCCTGCACGATGTCCTCGGCCCGGCCCGGATCCCCGACCAACCCGTAGGTGTACCGCCACAGCGCTGCCGCGTGCTCGTCGTACAGCGCGCGGAGCAGGGCCGCCTGGTCCTCCGGCATCGCTCACCTCCGCATCGATCACGACACAGATGTCCGGGCGGTTCAGTTGCGTTCGAGCTCGATGGGATGAGTGGCCAGCAGGGACAGCGGCAGCGGCTGGCGGCGCAGGACGTGGGCCCAGAGGTCGACGCGGCCCGCCAGCGGGTCGGAGGGCAGGGCGGACAGGACGATCCAGTCGCCGCGATCCAGTTCGCCTTCCAGCTGCCCGAAGGTCCAGCCGGCGTAGCCCGCGAAGACCCGGATGCCCTCCACCAGACCCTCGATGCGGTCCGGATCGGAATCCAGGTCCACCAGGGCCACCCGGCCGTCCACCCGGCGCACGCCGGACAGCCCGGCGATGGACGCCCCCACCTTGATGGTGGCCAGGCACAGCGCCGCATCGCGTTTCACCGGGCCCCCGATGTAGAGCGCACGCGGGCCGGCGGCCAGCTCCGACCAGTTGGGGAGCACGTCGTGCAGGGCGGTGTCACTGGGCTTGTTGAGGACCACGCCCCAGGTGCCGCCGTCATTGTGTTCGAGGATGTAGACCACCGACCGCCGGAACGACGGCTCGGTCAGATCGGTCGCGGACACCAGCAGGGTCCCTGGTCGAACCACCTGGTCCTCATGCCGGAATTCGCGTCGAGAACGGTCACCGTGTTCCTCTGCGCGTGCCACTCAGCCATCATCGCACTGAGACAGACCAATTGCCTTGCATAATTTGCCGCGTACTCATTTGTGCCGCTGTGAGCCGCGAAAACGTGTCCGGCATACCTTGCGGTTCGTAGCTAGGGTGGGCGCTATGGAACGCCCCGAAGTCGTCCTCGAGAACAGCGACGCGGTCTACGACTTCTATCGTGACCACCAGCAGAACCTGCTGAAGGCGCGGGCTGCCTACTGGCTACTGGGTCGTCGCTATCACCCCCGGGTGACCTACGCGGCCGGGGCGCGGGACCGGCTGCGGGAGTTCATCTCCCAGCGGCGACCGCTGCTCATCGCGGTGAACCACCTCTCCCAGCTGGATCCGTACACCGTCGCCGCCGCGGCCTGGCGCAGCGCGCTGCGGCCGGTCATCGGGCACACCCGGGTGCTGGCCAAGGACGAGCTGTTCACCGAGACCAAGCTGCGCGAGCGCATCGACATGATGGGCGGCATCCCGGTCTTCCGGGGCAAGGACCACGGCCTGCGCGCGGTGAACGCGGCCGGGCAGCGCATGATCGACATCTGCGCCGAGCGCATGGCGCGCGGTGACGGGGTGGCGGTGTTCCCGGAGGGCACCTGCAACGACGTGGACCCCACCCAGGTGCAGACGGTCGGCACCGGCATCGGGCACATCGCCTTCCGGGCCAGGAAGCTCGGGGCGGAACCGGTGCTGGTGAGCCTGGGTCTGAGTTACGGCCCGCGGCTGGATCCCAGGGTGGAACCCACCAAGGAGGAGGCCCGCTCGGCCAGCTTCTATTTCGGCATGCCGGTGGCGGAGCTGCCCACCAAACCCGCCGAGATCACGCGGGTGGTGCGCGAAGAACTGCAGAACGCGCTGGACGGTGCGGTCAAGGCATACTGACCGGCGGTCACTGCTGGGGCAGGCCGAGCCTTTCCCGCGACCACTGCGGCACCAAAGCCAGGTACTCGGGCCGGGATTCGACGAAGTGGTGCACCATCGGGCACAGCGGCAGGATCCCGAACCCGTCGTCGCGGGTCTGGTCCAGCGCGCCCTGCACGATCTTGCGCCCGTACCCCAGGCCCTCGAACTGCGGGTAGACCTCGGTGTGCACGAAGGCCCGCTCGTTGGCGGTGTCCTGATAGGCCGCGACCCCGGCGAGGTATCCGTCGACGTACAACTCGAACCGATCCAGTGTGGCGTTCTTGCGGACCTCGACCGACTCACTCGACATGGGTGCGACGTTAGTTGTCCCGTGACGGCTGTTTGTTCCCTTTGGCCGAACGGTGGCGTCCGGCGTGTCGCTTCCCACATCGGAGATCAAAATGTAGGGATGACGAACCCACCCCCGCGCCGGGTGCTGCTGGCCCCGGACAAGTTCAAGGGCTCCCTGAGCGCCACCCAGGTGGCGGACGCGCTGGCCGTGGGGATCACCCGCGCCGCCCCCGGCGCCGCGGTGCGCCGGACACCCGTTGCCGACGGCGGGGACGGGACGGTCGACGCCTTCGTGGCGGCGGGCTGGGAACGGGTGGAGGTCGAGAGTTACGGGCCGACGCTCGCGCCGGTGACCACCTCGTACGCGGTCCGCGGGCGGGTGGCCGTGGTGGAGCTGGCCGCGGTCAGCGGCCTCGCGAAACTCCCTGGCGGACAGCCCGATCCGCTGCACGCCAGCACCTACGGGGTAGGCGACGTGATCGGGGATGCGCTCGATCGGGGAGCGCGCGACATCGTGCTCGGGCTGGGCGGGAGCGCCTCGACCGACGGCGGGGCGGGCCTGCTGCAGGCGCTCGGACTGCGCATCCTCGACGCCGACGGGAACGAATTGCCCTGCGGCGGAGCGGCACTCGCGCGCGCGGTGCGGGTGGATCGCGACGATCTGCACCCCGGGCTGGCCGATGCGACGGTGACGCTGGCCAGCGATGTGGACAATCCGCTGCTCGGCGCGGACGGCGCGGCCGCGATCTACGCGCCGCAGAAGGGCGCGGATCCCGGGCAGGTCGCCACTCTCGAAGCGGCACTGAAGAATTGGGCCGCAGTGCTGGGCCCGGAATGGGCCGACAAACCGGGTGCGGGCGCGGCGGGCGGCACCGGTTTCGGGGCGCTGGCGGCGCTGGGCGCGCACATGCGCTCGGGCATCGAGCTCGTTCTCGACCTGATCGATTTCCGGGCCCGGCTGGCGGACGCGGATCTGGTCGTCACCGGGGAGGGCTCGCTGGACACCCAGAGCCTGTCCGGCAAGGCGCCGATCGGGGTCTGTCGCGCGGCGCTGGCGGCGGGCGTCCCGGTGGTCGCGGTGGCGGGCCGGGTGCTGCTCAGCGCGGAGCAGGTGCGGGAGGCCGGATTCGCCACCGCCTACGCATTGTCCGAGCTGGAGCCCGATCCGGCCCGCAGCATGGCGAACGCCGCCGCCCTGCTGGAACGGATCGGGGAGCGGATCGCGGAGTCCTAGCCGGCCGGGGTGAGCGCGCGGCCGGGAATCCGGTTCCGATTGCGGTCGCCCCACTCCTCCAGCGGCCGCAGCGCGGCGCTGAGTTCCCAGCCCAGCTCGGTGAGCGAATACTCCACGCGCGGCGGCACTTCCGGGTAGATCTCGCGGTGCACGATGCCGCTGGCCTCCAGCTGCCGCAGGTTCTCCGCGAGCACCTTCTCGCTGACACCGGTCAGCAGCCGCCGGATCTGCCCGAACCGTTGCGGCCCCTCGGCCAGCACCCACATCAGGTGCATCTTCCATTTGCCGCCGACCGCCTCGATGGCCACGGACATGCCGCACACCTCGTGATCCGCGTCACCGCCGGTACTCATCGCGCCCTCCTGACCAGATTTCGAACCTCGGGGTAAGCAACCCCACGCGCAGGTGCGGTCTTCCCGAGGCTACCGATCCCGGCCACCATCGATTCCGGCGCGCCAATCCCGAACAGCCGAAATCGAAGGGGATACATCATGTCTGATCTGCGTCGATCGGTCACCGTCATCGGTCTGGGCCCGATGGGGCGGGCCATGGTCGCAGCGTTCTTGCAGGCCGGAGTCGAGGTCACGGTCTGGAACCGCAGTCCGGAGAAGGCCGACGCCATGGTCGAGCTCGGGGCCCGGCGGGCGGCCACGGTCGCCGAGGCGCTCGATGCCAATGTGGTGGCCGTGCTCAGCCTCACCCATTACTCCGCCATGTACGACGTGCTGGGTCCGGCCGCGGATCACCTGCGCGGCAAGGTGATCGCCAATCTCTCCTCGGATTCGCCCGAGCAGGCCCGCCGGGGTGCGGCGTGGCTGCGGCAGCGCGGCGCCGAATTCCTTTCCGGCGGCGTGATGTCGGCGGGCGACAATATCGAACACCCGGCGTCCTACATCTTCTACAGCGGTCCGCGTGTGGTCTTCGACGCGCACGCCGAACTGCTGCGCCCGCTGAGCCCGCAGGAGTACCTGGGCCCGGATGACGGTCTGGCGCAGGTCTTCTACCAGGGCCTGCTCACCATCTTCCATCCCTGGCTGCTGGCCTTCGACCAGGCCACGGCCATGATCGCACGCTCCGGCCACGACATCGCGCAGTTCGTGCCGTTCGCGGTGCGCTCCAACGCCGCCTTTCCGTACTTCATGGAGCAGTTCTCGGTGGAGAACCAGAACGGCGGCTGGGCCGACGTGGCCGGACTGCGCATGATGGACGCGGGCGCGCAGCACATCATCGACGCCAGTGCGGAGGTCGGCGTCGACGCCACCCTCTCGCACACGGCGCAGGCGTTCTGGCGCCGGGCCGTCGCCGCCAGCGCGGCGGCGGGGCGGGCGGTGTCGACCTTCGAACTCATCAGCGCGGTTTCCGAGAACGCCTGAGCCGCACGGGAATCAGGCGGTCTCGGAGCCGATGCGAGGGAAGGGCGTGGTGGAGAAGATGATCTCCACCGGCACCTCGAAGTACTGCGCGAGCCGCAGCGCCAGATGCAGGCTCGGGCTGTATTCGCCGCGTTCCAGATAGCCGACGGTCTGGTAGTGCACGCCGAGCGCCTCGGCCAGCTGCCGGCGCGAGATGCCGCGCTCGGCGCGCAGCATCGCGATCCGGTTGTAGATGACCTCGCTAGTAGGCACGCGCCATGGCCCTCTCGCGCCGGGCCGCCACCGCGGCCCCGGATTCGCGACGGGCCATGCGGCGCAACACGATCGGCGCGATCAGGATGCCCGCCACCGCCCAGGCGCCCAGCACCGCCACGGTTTCCGGGTGCCGCCACGAGTGCGTCAGCTCCACCATGGCCGCGCCGTCGGGCAGCATGGCCGAACGCATGCCCAGGCCCATCCAGTAGATGGGGAACGCCTGGGCAATGGCCTGCAGCCAGCCCGGCAGGCCGGTGAGGGGATAGAAGATTCCGGAGATCGCCACCAGACCCATGATGGGGAACGAGATGAAGCCGATGCTGCGCGGGCTGTCGAACGCCGAGCCCACGATCGCGCCCAGCGGCAGACAGGCCAGCAGGCCGAGCACCAGAATGCCGATCAGCGTGGCCCAGGCGCCCACGCTGTCCAGGCTCACCCCGCCGATGGTGAGCAGCCCGAACCCGAGGATCAGCGCCACCTGGACCACGGTGACGCCGGAGACCGCGACGATCTTGCCGATCAGGTAGCCCAGCATGCCGTTGGGGGTCGCCTTGGCGCGCAGCAGGGTTCCGTCCTCGCGATCCATGGCCAGGCCCTGGGCCACGCCGAACATGCCGGTGAACGCCACCAGCATGCCGAGCACGCTGGGCAGCGCCAGCGCGCCCAGGCCGACGCCGCTGCCCTGGAAGTCGCCGTGGCGCATGAAGAACACCGCGATCATGGTGGCCACGGGCCAGAAGAACTGCGAGAAGATGTCCATCCCATTGGTGAGGGTCTGGATCAGCTCGATGCGGCCGCGCCGGAAACCGGCCCGCACCGCGACCGTCGTCGGATTCATCGGACCTCCTCCAGGCTCCGCAGTTCGGTGTCGCCCTGGCCGGATTCGAAGCGCTGCACCAGGGTCATGTAGGTGTCCTCGAGCGAGGCGCGCCGCACCTCCAGCTCCTCGACCGACTCGCCGAACTGCTGGAACAGCTCGTAGACGAACTTGGTGGACTCGGTGGTGGTGTGCACGAAGCGCTGCCCGTCCCGGGTCCATTTCACCTCGGCCTCACCGGCGATGCGCCGCGAGAGCTGATCGGCCGACCCGTCGGCGATGATGCGCCCGCCGGCCAGGATGAGGATGCGGTCGGCCAGCTTCTCCGCCTCGTCCAGGTCGTGGGTGGTGAGCAGGATGGTGGTGTGGTCGTCGTCGGCGAGCCGGTGCACCAGGTCGTGGAATTCGCGGCGGGCCTGCGGATCGAAACCTGCGGTCGGCTCGTCCAGGAACAGCAGTTCCGGCCGGCCGACAATGCCGATGGCCACGTCCAGGCGGCGGCGCTGGCCGCCGGAGAGGGTCATCACCTTGGCGTCCGCGTGCTCGGTGAGGCCCACCGCGGCGATGAGTTCGTCTGTGTTCCAAGGCCGTTGGATGTCGGCCGTGGCGTAGGGCGCGTAGTACATGCCCAGGTAGTCCAGCAGCTCCCGCACCCGCCACTTGCCGTGATCGCGCCAGGACTGCAGTACCACGCCCAGCCGGGCCCGCCAGGCCTCGTCGCCGTGCGCCGGGTCCGCGCCGAGCACCTCGACCCGGCCCGCCGACCGCATGCGGAAGCCCTCCAGGATCTCGATGGTGGTGGTCTTGCCCGCACCGTTCGGGCCGAGCAACGTCAGCACCTCGCCGCGGTGCGCTTGGAAGCTGACGTCCTGCAGGACATCGCGGGTGCCGTAGCGCATCCGCAGGTTCTCGACGTCGAGTACGACGCCCTCACCGACCGACATGTCACCCCTCCGTAGTAGAAGCCGGATCGGATGTAGCATATCTACTACATTTTGCAGGGGACAAGCTATTTATCGTGCACGAAGAAGGGCCCGGCTCGCAGCGAGCCGGGCCCTCTTTCGCGACGCGACAATTGATTTCGTGAGATGCGGGTAACTCGCCGGGTACGTCCGGACTCGGTTCGGCTCCCAACCGCCGGCACGCGCGCCCAACGGCGAACGGCTCTCGGCCGTGCGGTGAAGTTACGGGGAGGCGGGGAAGCGGCGGATCAAGAATTCGATCGCCGCGGCATAACCCTGGATGCCCATCCCCGCGATCACCGCGGTGGCGACGGGGGAGACGTAGGAGTGATGCCGGAACTCCTCGCGGGCATGCACGTTGCTGATGTGCACCTCCACGATCGGCACCTCCGGAATCACCAGCGCGTCGCGCAGCGCCACCGAGGTGTGGGTGAACCCGCCCGGATTGATGACGATGCCCGCCTCCACCCCGCGCGCGGCGTGGATCCGGTCGATCAGCGCGCCTTCGTGATTGGACTGGAACGCCACGATCTCCCGGTCGAACCGCGCCGCGGTCTTGCGGCACAGCTCGACCACGTCGTCGAGGGTGTCGGCCCCGTACACCTCGGGCTGGCGGGTGCCGAGCATGTTCAGGTTCGGGCCGTTGAGCACCAGGATCGGACCGGAAGCAGCCATGCGCCCACTGTATTAGAGGCCGCTCGGTCCCTCCGTGCGCAGGTCGTCGACTTTGCGCATGGCCGTGCGCAGTTCCGCGAGCCACTCCTCGGCGTGCTTGCCGGCCAGCTTGACCGTCCAGGCCAGCGCGTCGGAGCGGGAGCGGGCCACGCCGGCGTCGACGAGGGTGTCGAGCACCTTGCGCTCGGGCTGGCGCAACCGGGTCATGACCGGAACGGCCAGGTGGGTGAACATGATTCGCTCGCCGTCCACCAGCACGCCCCAGGCGACATTGCGGCCGTAGCGGGCCTGGGCCTCCTGGGCGATCTGCATGCGGGCGGGGCGGGTGGTCTCCCGGAAGCGGGCGATGATGCCCTCGCGGGTGGCCTGCGGGACGGCGGCCGGTGCCGCGTCCTCGGCGGGAGCGGCGTCGCCCGGGGCGGGTTCGGCTGGGGGGAGGGGGAGTTCGCCGAGGACGACGATTTCGTCGCGATCGACTTCGAGGGTTGCTGGACCGGTGAACCAGTCGGCTGGCAATCTTCCAGCGAACCAGGCGGGAGCGTCCGAGGCGTCCGGAAGGTCGGCCTGCTGCCAGCCGCCGGTGCGCCCGAAAACGTGTCCACGATGTCCGTGTCTCATGTTGGTCACACTCACTTACTGCAGGGAGTTGTAATGCTGATTACAACGTTACGGCGTTTCAGCGAGTGTGGGTTCTGCTCTGGGAGAACGATCTTCGGCGGCATCGCCGAGGCCGGCCCGCAACGCTGTCACCAGTAAGAACCGAACGGTCTGCCGAGTCTCGAATACGCCAGGGGATGTAACCGACCAGTGATCATGTAAGTGGTCACTGCTGACCGATTTCGGCACTATGGTGGTGCTCGATGCAAGTGCGCCTGGTGGGATGGTGAAGCCGCGGGCGTTCACCGCGCGGTACCGTGGACCTGTTGCTGATGTGGCCAGAGTGAAGAGTGGGCGATATGGATGTGTGGGGATCCCGCCGCTTCCGGGTACGGGGTGCAATCGCACTCGCGGGTGTGGCAGCCGTTGCGATCGCGATGGGGTCATGTGGTTTTCGGGAGCGGTCGACGGGTGCGGAGGCGGTGGTCGAACAGTTCACCACGCTGATCGACAAGAAGGACTATGACGGGGCGTCGCGGCTGACCTCCTACCCGGCGGGTGCTTCGGCAACGCTGAAGCAAGTCTTCGAGGGACTCGACCCGGGCAAGCCCGACTACCACGTAACCCAGTTCACCGGACTGAACGGTACGACCGGACTCTTCTCCATGACCGGCGCCTGGAACTTCGGCGACAAGCGGGACTGGAAATACGACCTGCAGGGCACCGTGCGCAAACTCAGTGTGGGCTGGCGTATCTCGTGGGATCCGGCCATGGTCATGCCGCAGCTGGACGCCAAGCGCAGCGCCAAGCTGGTGCGCACCTTCGCCACTCCCTCACCGCGGGTGAACGACATCGTCGGCCAGCCGCTCATGACCGAGCAGACCATCAATGTGGTCCAGCTGGACCCGGCCAAGATCACCGACCCGGTCGCCTCCACCAACGCGCTGGCCGCCGCCATCGCCCCGGTCGCGCCGCTCATCGACGGACCGTCGCTGATGCAGCAGCTCGCGGCCTCCCAGGGCAAACCCTTCGTCGCGGTCAATCTGCGCGACGGCGACTTCGCCATCCTCGAGCCGCGCATGGCCCCGATCCCGGGCGTGGTGCTGCTGAAGCAGCCCAAGCTCATTTCCGCGGACCGCCGGGTCTGGTCGCCCATGCTCGACGCGCTCACCAAGGTGTGGCAGGACGATCGCGACGCGCACTCCGGCTGGGGCGTGCAATTGTTCGAGCCCGACGGCAGTTTCGTCACCCAGCTGGCCGGCGAGCAGGGCCCGCCCGGACCCGACATTCCGGCGACCATGGACCAGCGCCTGCAGCGTGCCGCCGAGGACGCCGCGGTGAGCACCGGCTCGCCCACCTCCATCGTGGCCATCCAGCCCTCCAGCGGGGCCCTGGTCGCGGTGGCGCAGAACAGTCAGGCCAGCGAGCACGGCAATATCGCCTTCACCGGGCAGTACCCGGTCGGTGGCATGATCGAGCTGTTCAAGAACGTCGCTGCGGTGACCAAACACAAAGCGCCGCAGGATGTCTCGGTCGGCGACGCGGCGGACGCGGCTAGCCTGCTCGGCATCGGCATCGACTTCAAGGTGCCCGGCCTCGACGAGACCACCGGCCGGCTGCCCACCGGCAAGAACGCCGCCGAGAACGTGGGCCGCGGCAATGCCGCCGACTCGCTGCTGGCCAGTCCGTGGGGCATGGCCATCGCGGCGGCCGCCATCGCCAAGGGCCAGGTGCCCAAGCCGATGATCACCATCGGCCAGCCCGCCACCACCGAGGCCGACCTGGCCGCACTGCCCGGCGAAGCCACCGGCCGGCTGCGCGGCATGCTGCACGACGGAGTCGGCGCACCGGAGATGGCCAGCCTCAACAGGTATCGCGATGTGCAGGCCTACGGGGCTACCACCGGCAACAACGCCTGGCTCATCGCCACCATGGGAGACCTGGCCTTCGCCATCCACATCGACGATCCGGACAGCGGAGATCTCACCGCGCGGGTGGCGGCGCGCCTGCTGCAGTCGCTGGCCTCGCCCGACTAGCGAGAGCGCGGTACCCGCGACGTCAACGGGAGCGCAGCACCTGCACGGCGGCGCGCCAGCCGATCAGGAACAGGGCCAGGAAGGTCGCGGCCACCAGGAAGAAGCTGACGGCGAGGCCCTGACCGGACACGGCACGTAGCAGCATGCCGCCGACCAGGGTGCTCAGCCACACGATCACGCCGGTCGGCCACACCGCACGGCCGTCGAACTGCCGTACCGCGCTCGCCCCTTCCCGGCCCGCCGCCACCGCCAGCGCGATCGCCCAGCCCAGCAGCAACCCCGTGCCGAACGGCCAGACGGTGCGCAGCAGACCCGCGCCGATCGCCTCGTCGTGACTGCGCCGCCCGATCGCGCAGAACACGACCACGAGGGCGACATCGACGACGAGGGGCACGAGTTTCTTCACGCGGCACAGGGTATCGGGCGTCCCGGGAGCGCCTGTGCAGGGACACTCCACTCTGGCCGGTCACGCCCGAGCGGGTCGGTCAGGCCGACGCCGCGTCCGGATCGGCCGGCGGATTGGGCCGGCGCCGGTCGGTGACCAGCGAATTGCCGCGCTCCTCGAATTCCTTCTCGAGCTCGGCGTCGTCGGCCTGCGGCTTGCGGTACAGGAAGAGGAAGACGATCCAGCCGACGATCGCCACCAGGATGAAGCTGATCAGCCGGTAGAGGAACGCCGCCGCCACAGCCTGCGCGGCGGGCAGCCCGGCCGCCGCGGTCAGCGAGTAGATGAGGGTGGCGTCCACATAGACGATGCCGCCCGGCGCCAAAGGGATGGTGCCCACGGCCTTTCCGGCCGCGAAGGCCAGCATGAGCCCGGCCCAGTGCGGATCCGCGCCCACCGCGTAGCAGGCGAAACCCAGGCAGGCCACATCGGCCAACCGGTGCACGAGCGCCCAGACCACCACCCACGCGCCATCCCGTTTGCCCAGATCCACCGACTCCAGCTGGGTCAGGATCTCGGCCACCTTCTCCATGCCGGAGTCGGCGGGCTTGCGCCGAATCCGATTGACCAGGTGCAGGATTCGCTGCGCCAGCGCCTGCACCCCGCCGGGGTGGCGGGAGACGTAGTTGAAGGTCCAGATCAGCAGGGCGACGGTGCCCAGCGTCAGGATCACCTTGCCGGGGCCGACCCGGTCCCCGGACAGCACCGCGCCGAAGAGGCCGAGCAGCGTCAGCCCGGCCGCCGCGATCACGCCCGACATCACCAGCTGCCAGGACGCCACGATCGGGCTGGCGCCCCAGCGCCGGGTCTGCCGGTAGGTGAAGGCCGCCGAGAACACCTGGCCCGCGGGCAGCGTCAGCGACATGCCGGTGGAGCCGTACACCACCGACACCGATTTCCGCTGGCTCACCTCGACGCCACCGGCGTGCAGCAGCTGTTTCTGGATGCGGCCGAAGCCACTCATGGAAAACGCTGCCATGACGATGCAGGCCGCTACCCATCCCCAGTGGATTTCGGTGAGGTTCTTCCAGGATTCGTGCAGGCGCGGATATAGATATATGCCTTCGGAAATCAGCAACGCCGCCAGCGCGGCGCCGAGAACCCATTTGGCCCACCAGAACCTGCCACGGTGCGAGTCATCCGCGGGCGGCGCAGGATCGCCGGCCAGCTCACCATGGGCCGTCACGCCGTCAGCCTAACGAACTCGCCGCCGCCTCGTCTGCAGCAGCCGGGTCGATGCTTTCCCGCGGCCAGGCCAGCCGGGTTTTCCGGCGGCGCCCGCGCAGTTGCACCTCTTCGCCGGTCTGCCAATGCCGCTGCTCGTTCTCATCGGCGAAAAACAGTGCGCTCGACGAGGTCAGGACGCGTTCCGGGCGGTCCTTGGCGAGTTCGGTCAGGCGCGACGCCTCGTTCACCGGATCACCGATCACGGTGTATTCGAAACGATTTGCGCCACCGATATTCCCGGCCACCGCCAGCCCCGCGGAGACGCCGATTCCGATATCCAGCCCGGCCACCTCGCGCAGGGCTTCGCGCAGCTCACGGGCCGCGGCGAGGGCCGCGGTCGGTGCGTCGGGGCGGTCCAGCGGGGCGCCGAAGATGGCCAGCGCGGCATCGCCCATGAATTTGTTGATGAGCCCGTGGTTGCGGTCGATGACATCCACCACCACGCGGAAGAACTCGTTGAGCAGGCTGACCACTTCGGTCGGCGGGCGTTCCGCGGCGGTCGCGGTCGAACCGACCATATCCACGAACAACACCGCCACGAATCGGGTTTCACCACCGAGTTCGGTGCCGTACTCGAGCGCCCGGCGCGCCACGTCCTCACCGACATGCTGACCGAACAATTCCTGCAGTTCCCGGCGTTTGGCGGCCTCACCCATCATTCGGTTGAAGCCAACCTGCAGCAGCCCGATTTCCGAACCGTCGAAAACTTCCACCTGCACATCCCGCGCACCCTCCTGCACGCGGTCGATGGCCTGGCTGAGCTGGCGAATCGGATCGGAAATGGAAGAGCCGGTGAGCATGGAAAGTGCCAGCGCCTGCATGATCACCACACCGCACAACAGCAGAATCGAGACGGCCAGCGACTGCGCGGAAAACTGGACGCGAGAAGAAATCTGGGTGACGCACAGCAGCACGATGGCAATCGTCGGCGCGAAGGTGCCCATGCCCCAGGTCATGGCCATCCGGGTGCCGACGCCCGCGGTCAGGGTGTGGTCGAAGGCCCCCGTGGTCAGCGCCTCGGCCGCGACCGGCCGCAGGATCCGCTCGCCCAGCATGTAGGTGAAGCCGAAAACGATGGTGGCGGCCATACATTCGGTCACGATCACCGCCGCGGCCAGCTCGGGGGTCCGCACGATGATGACCGAGGCCAGCACGCCACCGCCGACCAGCCACAGCACCAGATGCACGATGGCCTGCCGCAGCGGGGCGTGCAGCGCCGCCATCTGCTCCTGCCGCGACGGCGGCCCGCCGCGCATCTGCCACCGCATGACCGGCCGCAGCATGAGTGCCGACGCGGTCACGCTCAGGAGCCCGCCGATCACGAAGACCAGGCCCGGGATCAGCAGCCCGGTCTGCCGGGTCGCGCTGGTCCCGCCCTCCGGAACCGGCAGCCCGTACTGGATGAAGGCCCACACCAGGACAGCGCCGAAGGCGTTGGCCGCCAGCATCGAAGCCAAGTACAGCGGCCAGCGGGTATGCATGGTCTGTTTGACCGCTTCGAGGGGCGCTGACACGATCACCAAGCTACCCCGCCTCCCCGAATCTTCAGCGCACGGCTGAGAGCCGTTGACCGATGGGGACGCGTGCCGGCGGCTGGGAGCCGAACCAACTTCGGCGGTAACCCGACGAGTTACCCCTGGCGCAACGAGATCAGGCGTCACGTTACCGATCGAATGAAAGACCGTCATGTCGGCCGGGGCTCTTGCCCACGCTGGTTTTGCCGCCGCCGTAATGCGGACACGAACCAGTAGGCTCGCTGAGGTGAGCGAGGTGCAGGCAGGGTCCGGCAGATCGAGCGAGTCCGGCGGGGTGCGCCGGCACGACGCGGCGGCGGTGCACCCCATCGTGCGGCAGACCGCCGAGTGGTGCTGGCGGTTGCTGATCATCTTCGCGGCGGTGCTCGCGGTGGCCTATCTGGCGCGGCGGCTCTCGACGGTCACCATTCCGATTTCCATCGCACTGCTGGGCGCGGCGCTGATGGCGCCGCTGGTCAATTGGATGCAGCGGTTCGGGGTGCCGCGGGCGATCGGGGTGTTCGTGGCGCTGGTCGGGGCGCTCGGTCTGCTCGCCGGAATCATGACCTTCGTCGTCGAGCAGTTCGTCTCGGGTGTGCCGCAGCTGACGGACGAGTTCAAGACCTCCGTGCACCAGGTGCAGGACTGGCTGATCAACGGTCCGCTGCACCTGAGCAACGACCAGATCCGCAATGCGGGCGACACTATCGTCAAAACCGTCGAGTCGAACAAGGACGCGCTGACCAGCGGGGCCCTCACCACCGCCACGGTCATCGGTGAATTCTTCACCGGCACGTTCCTGACCCTGTTCATCCTCATCTTCTTCCTCTACGGCGGCGACCAGATCTGGGAGTTCGTGACCCGGATCGTCCCGACCCGGCACCGGGCGAAGGTGCGTCAGGCCGGGCGGCTGGGCTTCGGCACCCTGACCGGCTTCGTGCGGGCCACCGTCATGGTGGCGGCGGTGGACGCCATCGGTATCGGCGCGGGCCTGGCCATTCTCAATGTGCCGCTGGCGCTTCCGCTGGCCTCGCTGGTCTTCATCGGCGCGTTCATCCCGATCGTGGGTTCGTTCATCGCCGGTTCGGTGGCGGTCTTCATCGCGCTCATGACCAAGGGCCTCGTCACCGCGCTCATCGTGCTGGGCATCACGGTGGCGGTCATGCAGCTGGAAGGCCATGTGCTGCAACCGCTGCTGATGGGCCGCGCGGTCCGTATCCATCCGCTGGCCGTGGTGCTCGCCATCGCGGCGGGCGTGGTGCTGGCGGGTCTCGCGGGCGGTCTGCTCGCGGTGCCGTTCGTGGCGGTGCTCAATACCGCCCTGCGCTCGCTGCTGGCCGACTCGCCCGACGAGCTCTACCAGGAGCTGCACACCGGCGATCCGAGCAAACCCATGTTCAGCGCCGAACCCGATACTCCCGACCCGGACCGCTACAAGGTGCCGGTACCCGTGGCCGAGGACGACCACGAGACGCCCCCGAAGCCCGCGGGCGGCAGCGGGGACGCCGGGGACTGACGGTGACCCGGGGGCAGGCGGAGCCCGATCCCGCCTGGGCGGCCACCGCGCCGCTGTGGCGGGCGGTGCAGGCGTTCCGGCTGGTCACCCTGCTGTACGCGGTGGGCCAGCAGATCGCCTCGGTGTCGTACTACAGCAATCAGCGGTTGAGCTGGGCGCTGATCGCCGTGATGGCGGTGTGGTCGGGTATCTCGGCGGTGCTGTTGTCGCAGTGGCGGATCCGGCACGAGCCGCGGGTGCGCACGGCCGTGGTGGTCGGCGACCATCTCGTGGTCATCGCCCTGATCTTCGCGACCCGGCTGGTCGCGCCCTACGACTGGTATCACCACCATCAGACCCTGCCCACCACGCTCTGGGCCGCCAATGCCGTTGTCTCCGCGGCGATTCTGTGGGGACCGTTCGGCGGCATCTGCTCGGGTCTGCTCATCTCCGCCGCCGTCATCACCGCACGGGCGCAATGGGACTTCGATGTGTGGCGTGATGCGACGCTGCCCGTCCTGATCTCGGTGGGCCTCGCGCTGGGCCTGGCCTCCGATACCGCCCGCCGCGCGCACGCGCAGCTGCAGCGCGCCGTCCGGCTCACCGCCGCCGCCCAGGAACGCGAACGCCTGGCCCGCGAGGTGCACGACGGAGTCCTGCAGGTACTCAGCTACATCAAGCGCCGCGGCAATGAAATCGGCGGCCCGACAGCCGAACTGGCGCAGCGCGCGGGCGAGCAGGAGGTGGCGCTGCGGGTGCTCATCTCCGAACAGGGCGATCGCACCGACGCCGGGGGCGCGGAGGACGATCTGCGGCCGCTGCTCACCGCACAGGCCACCCCGTCCGTGTTCGTCTCCACCCCCGGTCATCCGGTGCCGCTGGGCCACTGGGCGGCGCGCGAGGTCGCCGCCGCCGTGGCGGCCGCCCTCGCCAATGTGGTCCAGCACGCCGGTCCGGGCGCGAAAGCGTATGTGCTGCTGGAGGATACCGGCGACGAGCTCATCGTGAGCGTGCGCGACGACGGCCCCGGCATTCCGCCCGGCCGGCTCGCCGAGGCCGAAGGGCAAGGGCGCATGGGTGTTTCGCGGTCCATCGTCGGGCGCATCGCGGCCCTCGGCGGCACCGCGCAGCTGCTGTGCGAGGCGGCGCCCGCCGACGGTGAGGGCGCGGAATGGGAGTTCCGCGTGCCCCTGGAACCGCGACGCTGAGAGTCTCGAACGGCCACAATGAGATCGGAGGCGGACATGACCGAATCGGATGCCGGAATCACGGTGATGGTGGTGGACGACCACCCGATCTGGCGGGACGGGGTCGCCCGCGATCTGGCCGAGGCCGGATTCGACGTGGTCGCCACCGCCGACGGCGTGCGCGCCGCCGGGGCCCGCGCGAGCGCCGTGCAACCGGCGGTCGTGCTCATGGACATGCAGCTCCCCGACGGCAACGGCGCCGCCGCCACCGCCGAGGTGCTGCGGGTCTCCCCGCGCACCCGGGTGCTGGTGCTGTCGGCCTCCGCCGAACGCGACGACGTGCTCGACGCCATCAAGGCCGGCGCCACCGGCTACCTGGTCAAGAGCGCCTCGGCCACCGAACTGCTGGACGCCGTCCGCGCCACCGCGGCGGGACAGGCCGTCTTCACCCCGGGCCTGGCCGGTCTCGTGCTGGGCGAGTTCCGCCGGATCGCCGGCACCCCCGCCGAACGCGACGAACCGCACCGCCCCGCCCTCACCGATCGCGAGACCGAGGTGCTGCGCATGGTGGCGAAGGGCTTGTCCGCCAGGCAGATCGCCACCCGGCTCGGGCTCAGTCACCGCACCGTGGAGAACCACGTGCAGTCCACGCTGCGCAAACTGCAGCTCGGCAATCGCGTCGAGCTGACCCGCTACGCCATCGAGCAGGGCCTCGAGTAGGGGGACGGTTCAGGGATTGCCCTGATGCGGTGGCGGCCCCGTGCTGGCTAGCCTCGAAGCATGGGAGGTCCTGAAGCGGTTTCCGCGATCGTGACCGGCAACGCCGTGATCGGCGACCGGGATCTGCGGGTATCCGATGTCGAACGCGAACATGTCGGCCGGCTGCTGCAGCGTGCGGTCGGGCTGGGCATGCTGTCGCTGGGGGAATTCACCGAGCGCATGGACACCGCGCTCGCGGCCAAGACCCGCGGCGAACTCAATGCGGTGCTGATCGATCTGCCGGGCGTCCGGCTGGTCGGGCAGCCCGCCCCCGCCGGGCAGCATTTCGTGCAGCCGCCGCCCCGGTACGCGACCGCGCACCGGATGCCACCGGCCGTGCCCTCCAATGTGATTCGCGCGCGGCTGTCGGGCGTGGAGCGCAAGGGCGCCTGGCACGTCCCGCCGGCGCTGGCGATCAACAGCATGCTGGGCAGCGTGCGCCTGGACTTCACCCAGGCCGTCATGTCCACCCAGGTGGTGGAGATCCACGTGAACGACACCTGCAGTTCGATCGAACTGATCGTGCCGGCCGAGGCCACCGTGGACCTCAATGCCATCGACCTGATCGGCTCCAGCGCCAACACCAAGGTGCGCACCGGCCCGCCCATCGGGCCGCTGCACCTGGTCGTGCACGGCACGCTGCGGTTCAGCTCGGTCACCGCCAAGCACCCGTTCGGCACCAACTGGAAGCGATTCCTCAACGGTGCGTGACCGCCGGGCCCGAGGCCGCAGTGCCGCGGAATCGAGCGCGGCGGCGGGCGGATCCGGGCGGTAGGGTCACGCACATGGTGGAAGGTGTCGCGATTCCGGAGGCAGTGCATCGATCCGGCGGCGGCGAGCCGCTGCTCCTGCTGCACGGTGTCCTGCTCACCTGGCAGTCCTGGGGCGCGGTGCTCGACGAGCTGGCCACCGGCCACACCGTGCTCGCCCCCACCCTCCCCGGCCACTGGGGCGGACCCGAGGCCGCCCGGCCCGCCACCGTGGCCGCCCTGGCCGACCACTGTGAGCGCCTGCTCGACGAATCCGGTTGGGACACCGCGCATATCGCGGGCAATTCGCTGGGTGGCTGGATCGCGCTGGAACTCGCCGCCCGCGGCCGCGCCCGATCCTGCACCGCCATCGCCCCCGCGGGCCTGTGGCGCACGCCCGCCGCCGCCGATTCGCTGCTGCGCAAGTTCCGGGCCTTCGGCCCGCTCATCGGCCTGGGGCCCGACCGCCGGCCGAGCATGCCCTCGCTGCTGCGCAGCCTGCTGCTCCCGCTGCTCGCCGATCGTCCCGCCCTGGTGCCGAATCCGCTGGCCAAGGCGATGACCGCGGCCATCACCGAATGCGCCATCGTCGATGACCTGGCCGAAGATCCGGATCTCCCAACGGGTTTCACCCGGCTGGGCGAACTGGACGTACCCACCAGCATCCTGCTGCCCGACCGCGATCGCGTGCTGCCGCCCCACGTCTACGCCCCGCTTACCCCCGGCCGGATCATCGATGTGCGCGCCCTGCCCGATCTCGGCCACGTCCCCATGCTCGAGGCCCCGGATCTGATCACAGCCGAGATCCGCGCCACCATCGCCCGCGCCGCGACGCCCGCCCACCCCGCCTGACCGGCTCGGCGGGTCTCCACCGCCGAATCGGGGAGCAATCGCCCGCCGCCCGGGTGCCGCGATCCCCCCATACCCCAGCTGCGATTTCACCCGGTGCTTTCGCCGGCCTTCGCCGACATGGACTCTGGCGCTCGTCTCGCGTGGCCGCTGAAAAAGGAAGGCCCGGCCGAGGATTCGGCCGGGCCTTCCTGATGTCCGGGTATCAGTCGTGGTTCTGGCGGCGGAGCAGTTCGTTGACGCTCACCGTGCGTCCGTCGCCGCCCCGATGCTTGGCGTCCTCGTCCGGATTCTCGGCGGGCGGGCGACGCCGTGAGGAGCGCAGATCCGACATCCACTGCTCGATGCTGCTGCGGCCGGGGCCGTCCTGCGGCGCATCCTGGGCGGCGTGGTGCGTCGGATGCTGTTCCTCGGCAGCGGTTTCCGCGAGCTGTTCGGTGGGCTCGCTCTGCTCCGGCTCCGGCGGGTGCGGCTGGTACAGCTGCGCTCGGGTCGCCGGATGCGGCGGGATCTTCGGCGTCGGCGGCGGCAGCACCCGCTCCGAACCGACCACCGGTGCGGGCGGCTGCGAATCCGCGGGCGCGGCAGCCGCTCCCGGCTGCGAGATCGACGGCATCGGGTTCACGGGGGCGACCGGCGGGGCCACGGCCTCGGGCGTCCGCTGCGGCAGCCCGCTACCGGCATTCGCGGATCCCCGTGCGGGAGAGGCGAAGTCGCCGATGGGGTGCGGGGCCATCGGGCCGCGCGCCGCGCCCGGACCGGTGGGGTTGGCGCCCAGACCGGTGCGGCCGGAACCGAGATCGGTGGTCGGCGCGTCCTCTGCGGCCGCGCTGACGCGCCGCGGGGCGAGCGGCGGGGTGACCTCCGCCGGTGCGGCGGTGCCGATTTCACTGACCGGCGTGGGCGACGCGGGGGCGGGTTCACCGATGCCGACAGGCTTGGCGAAGGCCGGGGCCGAGGTCGTCGACGGGGTGACCCCGTGGCCGGGACGCATGGCGGCGGACGGGAATCCCGGCGCGCGCTTGGTCTCCGGGGCAGCCGCGGAGCTGTCGGCGGGCCGCGCGGGCTCGGGGGTCTGCGGGGACTCGGTGCGCTGGGCGGGCTCCGCGGGCTGGACGGGCTCGGCGGGCTGGGCCCGCTCGACCTTGTCGATGCGCTGGGTCGGGGCCTCGCTGTCCACATCGACGGTGCGGGCCGGGCGCGGCTTGCGCGACCGCGCCGGGGCGGCGGTGCCGTCGGACAGGATCGGGATCTGCATGGTGACCGGGTCGGTGATCGGGGTGGTCTTCACCAGGTCGACCACCTCGCCGCCGCCGGGCCGCTCATCGTCGAGGATGGGCTCGCCCAGGCCGATCTTCTGCTGGATCTTCTTCATCCACTTGGGCGCCCACCAGCAGTCGTCGCCGAGCAGTTTCATGGTGGCCGGCACCAGCAGCATGCGCAGCACGGTCGCGTCGATGAACAGCGCCGACACCATGCCGTAGGCGATGTACTGCATCATCACCAGGTCGGAGAACGCGAACGCGCCGGTGACCACCAGCAGGATGAGCGCGGCGGCGGTGATGATGCGGCCGGTCTGCGCGGTGCCCGCGCGCACCGCCTCCGTGGTGCTCGCCCCCTGGGTCCGGGACTCGACCATGCGGGAGAGCAGGAACACCTCGTAATCGATGGATAGGCCGTAGACCACGGAGATGATCAGCACCAGCACCGGCGACATGATCGGCTGCGGGGTGAAGTTCAGCAGGCCCGCGCCGTGGCCGTCGATGAAGATCCAGGTCAGGATGCCGAGCGTGGAACCCAGGCCGAGCGCGCTCATGAGCGCGGCCTTGATGGGCAGCACCAGCGAGCCGAAGGTGAGGAACATCAGGATGGTGGTCACCAGCACCACCAGCGCGATCATCAGCGGCATGCGATCGACCAGCTGATCGATGCTGTCCTGCATCATTACCGGGGTTCCGCTGACCATCACCTCGGCGCCGTCCGGGACGTCGATCGCCCGCAGGTCGTCGATGGTCTCGGTGATGTCGCTGCCCTTTTCGAGCGGCCGCGAGGTCGTCCACACATTGGAGCCGTTGGGCGGCGTCTGCGGGAGCGAGAACGTGGTCTTGGGCTGCAGTCCGCGGGCCTGGTTGGCCTCGTTGAGGATGGTGCCGATGTCCTTCGGGTTATCGGTGAGGATGACCAGCTGGACCGGGTCGGCCTTGCGTAGCGGGAAGGTCTCGTCGAAGTGCTGCTGCGCCAGGCGGGTCGGATTGTCCGGCGGCAGATAGGTTTCGCTGATACCGCCGAACTGCAGGTTCTTCACCGGGATGATCAGCAGCAGCAGGCCGATGGTCAGCGGGATGGCGACCTTGAGCGGGTGCTTCATCACCCAGGCGGTGAGTTTGCCCCAGAAACCGTTCTCGATCTGCTCGGCGGTCTTGGTCTTGCGGAACCGCTTGAGCCCCAGCGCATCCACGCGCGGACCCAGAATGGACAGCAGCGCGGGCAGGATGGTGACCGCGGACACCGCGGCCAGTGCGACCGTCGCGATGGTGCCGTAGGCCACCGACTTGAGGAAGCCCTGTGGGAACAGCAGCATGCCGGCGCTGGCCGCGATGATCATCGTGGCGGAGAACAACACGGTGCGGCCCGAGGTCACGACCGTGCGCCGCACCGCCGCCTTGGTGTCGTAACCGTCGGCCACCTCCTCGCGGAAGCGGCTCACGATGAACAGGCCGTAGTCGATCGCCAGGCCCAGGCCGATCATCGAGACTACCGGGGAGACAAACGAATTCACCTCGGTGAACTTGGTGATCGCCATGACGATGCCGTTCGCGCCGAGCACCGTGAGACCACCGATGATGAGCGGCAGGGCCGCCGCCACGATGCCGCCGAAGATGAAGAACAGCAGGATGGCCACCACCGGAATGGCGATGATCTCCATGCGCTTCTGGTCCTGCGCCATGGTGTCGTTCAGCGTGCCCGCGACCGGCTGCAGACCGGCGACCTCGACCTTGACGTCCGGAATGTAGAAGGCGTCCTTCACCTTCCGGTAGTTCCGCACCATGTCGGTGTCGTTGTCGCCCTTGATGGCGACGGAGGCGAAGGCGTGCTTGCGGTCCTGGCTGGCGGCCTGGGCCAGCTGCTGGCCGGTGCTGGTCTTCCACGGCGAGCCGTTGACCTGACTGATCTCCGGGTGCTTCACCGGCAGGTTGTTCAGGTTGTCGATGATCTTCTGATTCCACGCGGGATCATCGATGGTGCTGCCGTCCGGCGCGGTGTACAGCACCACCACGTCGCTGTTGTGATCGCGTCCGTACACCTGGTCCTTCAGGACCGCGGCCTGAGAGGACTGGGAGTTCGGGTCGAACCATCCGCTGGAGCTGAGATGGTCCTCCAGCCCGAATCCGAAGGCTCCGAGCGAGAGCATTGCAGCCACGACAACACCGAGCACGGTGTAGCGCAGCTTGTAGACCAGGTCGCCCCAGCGGGTGAACACTAAGCGACTCCTTGAGCGGGGCGGGAGGTGAGCAGGGCCGACAGCGGCCGGAACGGCTGCAGCCACGCACCCTCGTCGGGCAGCGAGTCGAGGCTGACCCGGGGCAGCGGTTCACGGAACACGCCCGGGATGTCCTCGAGGTCGATGAACTCGAGAATATCCGACGTGACCGCCCAACTCGCGTGCTCGCGGAAACCCAGCACCTGAACAGGCACGCCGGAGCCGGCGATCTCCTCGAGCGGGGCGCGGAACGCCTGCCCGTCGGCGGAGGCCACCATGATCCCGGCCAGACCCGCGCCGCGACGGCGTAGCTCGATGTGGGAGAGCATGTCGCTGTCCACATCGGAGTCTTCGTCGATCTTGGGTTTGGCGAAGACGGCGTAGCCGACATTGCGCAGCGCCTCGACCCAGGGGCGCACGACATCGGCGGTGCCGGGGGCGATATTGGTGAAGACCGTGGCCTCGGGTTCGACCCGGGTGGTGCTGCCCACCGACAGTTCCGCGGTGCGGGCCAGCAGCCAGCGGCCCAGCGCGTCGAAGCGCGGGCGATAGGCGGCGGTCGGGCGTCCGCCGAGGATGGCGCCCAGGCCCATGTCGAGGTTCGGCGCATCCCAGACCAATAGGACGCGGCGCACATCGGTGGCGGTGCCGCCCAGGGCGACCCCGGCGTTGCCGTGGAGCCCTGTGGTGCCCGATAGTTCGGTCGAATCGGTGCCGTGCATTATTCCGGCAACTTCCGACACACCGTGGGCCATCTCACTGACGCTCATGATTCGATCTTCCCCCAGATGAACTCGGTGATGGCGCTACCCGCGCGGAGTCCTTTGTTTTCGAACTTGGTAATCGGGCGTTCGAAACCAATCGGTGCTTTGTTCCGGTAGGCCTCGGGATCCCCTCCGGTCGGCTCGTTCATGCCGATGAGCTGGGGTTCCGCATTTCCGTACAGGCCGATCCACTCGGCGTAGTCCGCATGGTCGGTCGCCACATGCAACACGCCGCCCGGAATCAGCCGACTTGCGATGAGTGCGAAGGCTTCCGGCTGCAACAGCCGCCGCTTGTGGTGGCGCGCCTTCGGCCACGGGTCCGGGAAGAACACGCGCACCCCGGTCAGCGATTCCGGAGCAATCATATTTTCCAGGACATCCACGGCATCGCCGCGCAGCAGCCGGAGGTTGTCGATGCCCTCGCGCTCGACGCGCTGCACCAGCTGGGCCAGACCCGGCTTGTAGACCTCGATGCCGATCAGGTTGAACTGCGGCTCGGCCTGCGCCATGGCCGCGGTGGCGGTGCCGGTGCCACAGCCGATCTCGATGATCAGCGGCGCCGAGCGCCCGAACCAGGCGTCGGCGTCCAGCTTTTCGTCGGAGACGTCCTTGCCGATCACCGGCCACACCCGATCCCAGGCGTCCTGACGCGCGGGCGATACCGCGCCGCGGCGGGCGCGGAAGCTGGTGACCCGGGGGTAGAGGCGGTTGCCCGCGGGCCGATCCGGCCGGCCGATGGCGGCTTCCGAGTGATCGGCGTCACCGTTGGGCTGGGCGGGCCGCGGCCCGGGAACTGGCTCGGCAGTGTGGTTCGCGGCGTCGTTCACGGCGTCCATTGTCCAGTACCGGATAGTTCGCGCAGCAATCGACCACGGTTGCGGCGACCGCGATCACTCAGGCTGCCAGGCCCGAGACCTCGCCGGACGCCGGTGTGGCGGCCGGGCGCAGCGGCAGTCCGAGGGTGACTCGCATTGCGGTAGTTGCCATTTCCACCATGCCGCGCCAATGTGCCGGGGACAGCGCTACCGACCAGACGGTCTTGGTTGTGGGTTCGGTAAGAATCTTCCCGGCCAGCCGATCGGCCAGCCAGTCCAGGCTCATCGGGGTCGCCAGCGGCAGCAGTGAGAAATGCTCGCTGAGGCGATCGCGGACATACCAGACCGCCGCGCCGCCCGCCCGGTACCGCTCGACCTGACCGTCGATCCCCGCGGCATCGATGACCTGGTCGTGCACCGGCTGCACCACCAGCACCGGGCACGCGGGCGTGCGATTGCCCAGGCGCAGCTCGTCGAACATGTCCTCGAGATCCGGCAGGATCTCCGCCAGCGGACGCCGCAGATAGTCGTCCATGCGGCGGCCCACCAGCAGCGGCAGCACCGCGATCGGGCCCAGGGAACGGGCGCGGTCCAGCAGGCGACGGCCCTCGGGGGTGAAGTCGCGGCGCACCACCTCGGCCAGCGCCGGGTAGACCTGCTGCAGCGCGGCGATCACGATCGCCGGAAAGCCCGCGAACAGGCCGCCGTTCAGGTTCAGGAACACGTGGCGGGGATCACCGACCGGCGCGCCCAGCACCGCCCCGACGATATTCAGCTCGGGCGCGTACTCGGGAGCCATCTCCACCAGCCACGAACTGGCCATGCCGCCACCGGAATAGCCCCACACGGCGACCCTGGTGTCCGCGCGCAGACCCAGCGGCGCGAAACGCAGTGCGGCGCGGACACCGTCGAGACCGCGGTAGCCGGGCTCGCGCGCCACGCCGAAATTCCCGTGCGGCCCTTCATGATCGGCGATGCTGACCGCCCAGCCGCGGCGCAGCGCGTTCGCGACCAGCAGCCATTCGAGCTGGGTGATGGAGCCGGGGGACAGGGCGCCGCGCTGCAGCGCGTAGGACGGGGCGCAGCGGTCGGTCACGGCGTCCATGGCGGTCTGGAACGCCAGCAGCGGGCGCTCCGCATCCGGTTCGGCGCCCTCGGGCAGCAGCACGGTGGTGACCGCGACCTCGGGCCGGCCGTGCAGATCCTGGCTGCGGTACAGCAGCTGCCAGGCCGTCACGTGTTGCGGCACCAGGCCGAACAGCGCGATGTCGACCGGGCGGCTGCGCAGCATCGTGCCCGCCGCGTGG
The DNA here is from genome assembly GCF_053601595.1 of Nocardia sp. NPDC004711. NCBI lineage: Bacteria > Bacillati > Actinomycetota > Actinomycetes > Mycobacteriales > Nocardiaceae > Nocardia > Nocardia sp. NPDC004711. Next base: position 171,563 of record NZ_JBSGCB010000015.1, read on the forward strand.
CGGGCGAACCCGCGCGGCGGATGGAAGAAGGGGTCCCGGCCCGGTGGCAGCGGGCGGCTGCTCGGCTGCCCGGCCGCTGCCGGTCGTAGTGTCCCTTTCGGGCCCGGTGTCCCGGATGATTCGATGACGTCCGCATTGACGGTCATCGCCACCTCCCCTCGTCGCGCCCGGCCGTGGACCGAGAGGGATCGCCGCAGCCGTGCATCGGCCCTGATGCCGACCGAATCGCCAGAGTAGGGCAATCGCAGGTGTCTGTGAAGAGCGGTTGCGCCGAATTGTGCGGGCGCACAGAAGGACCCGGACCGGTCTGCTTCCTCACCGCCTGACCTGCGTGTTTGTGATCCGAAATGCCCACGTGCCCAGGGGCTTCCGGCTAGGCTGCCCGCGTGCCGGTCGGGCGATCTCCGCGCATCCAGGTGACGGGCCGGGCCCGTGCGGGCAAAACCACCCTGCGACATGCACTGTCGCTGCTCACCGCGGAAGAAACCCGGCCGGTCGACCAGCCCGGGCAACCGGACCCCGCACTCGACGCGGATCTCATCCTCTATGTTCTCCCCGGCCTGGCCGGCCACGCCGACCGCCGCCTGCTCGCCACCGTCCACCCGGACCGCGCCCTTGTGGTACTCAACAAGGCCGATGCCATCGGCGCCCGGTGGCCCGACGCCGCCGTGGCGGCCGCCGACCTCAGCGCCGAACTCGGTCTGCCCGTCTTCCCGGTGGTCGCGTCCCTCGCCGCGCGCACCCGCTCGGGCACCCTCACCGACGGCGACCTCCGGACTCTCCACCGCCATCGCGACCGCCCCGACCCACCCCTCACCCTCTCGCACGACCTCTTCACCGCTGCCGACCTCGCCCCCGACCTGGAATCCCGCCGAGCCCTGCTGGACCGCTGGGATCTCTTCGGCGTCTCCTGCGCCCTCGCAGCCCTGCGCCGCCACCCCGCCCTGCCCCCGCAGCTGCTACTGCAGATCCTCCACTGCGCCAGCGGAATAGACTCCCTCTTCCACGAACTCCACCGCCGCTACGAGGCCGTCGCCGCTGCCCTCGGCGATTGATTCGCCCGGGGCCAAGCCGAATACGCCGCCGGATACGAATCAGCGGTGTTGATCCCCGAACCCCGCCCCGCTGACTCGCCGCCGCTGCACGGGCTCGAACTGCCGCCGTTGCAGCGGCCGGCCCCGGCCGATGCGGACCGGTCCGTCCGGGGCGGTGCACCCGTCGCCGAACCTCCCGTATCGCCGGCCGAGCTGCCCGCGGCGGTGGAAGCCGTTGTCATGCGCTGGAATCCGCACGGTCTGGCCCTGCTGCGGGCGATTGTCCCGGAGCCGCGGGCCGGAGTCACCGCGATCGCGCTCCTCAGCGGCGACGAGTCGCACGCGGCGGCATTGCGGGTCGAGTTGGCTCGGTTCCAGCCGCGTATCGACCTCATCGTCGTCACAGCGGCCGGAGCCGGCACCGCGGACGCCGATCCGGCGTCCGCGACCGGCGCGGGACCCGGGGCGCGCCCGTGTCCGGTCGCGCTCGTCGTGCTCGACGCCGGGGCGCTGATCGGCGGCGAAATGCTGGCGCGGGTGCGGGCGCTGCGGGCGGACGGGACGCGGATCGTGTTCGCGCTGGATGGGATTCACGCGCATCGGCAGTGGCGGGAGGTGTGGAAGCTGGATGTCGAGCTGCTGGCGAAGGCCGGGGGCGAGAGCGGGGCGGAGATCGTGCCGGTGTCGGCGCGGATGGCGGCGGTGGCGCGGGCGGCGGGGGATCCGGCGCTGCTGGACCGGTCGGGGGTGGGGCTGTTGCACGCGCGGCTGGTGGCGGCGGCGGGGGCGGGAGCGGTGGCGGATCAGGTGGAGATCGTGCGGGAGCGGGTGGTGGCCGAGACGCGGCGGCGGATCCGGGCGCAGCTCGGGAAGTTGCGGGACGGCGGGGATGTGGCGGGACTGCGGGAGGAGCGGGCGCGGCTGCTGGCGGTGAGTGACGGCGGGCGGGGCTCGGCCATGACGATCGTGCGGAATCGGCTGCAGTTGGCGCGAGTAGATCTGTTGCACGAGGTCGGAGCCAGAATCCGGGCGCTGCACGGGGAGCTGCGGGCCGAAATCGAACGCCTGCCGCGCCGCGCACACGCCGAATTTCCGCGGCATGTGAGCGATTCTGTGGAAAAACTCACACAGGAGATGGATCGCTCGATTCGCTCCCGGATCGGCGAATTGTGTCGTCAGGTCGAAGAATCCGTCGCGGAGGAATGGCATATATCTTTTCCGGCACCCGCGGAACGGGTGTCGAGGGCGGTTCCCACGCCGGGCCCGCGGCTGCGAGGTGCCGAGGACCACCTGGTGATCGCGCTCGGCGCCTCGGCCGGCTTCGGACTGGGCCGGCTGGTGGTGGCGCCGCTGGCCCTGCTGCAGGCCTTCGACTTCGCGATCGTGCCGGTCAGTCTGCTCCTCGGTGCCGCCGCCGCGGGCTGGGTGGTGCGCGCCCGCCGGCACCTCGCCGATGGCGCTCACCTGCGGCAATGGGCGGCGGACACGCTGGTCGACGCCCGCGCGCAGCTGGAACAGCGGGTCGCCACGGCCCTGGTCGACGCCGAGGAACAGCTCACCGACGAGGTGCACGGCAGTGCCACCGCGCGCATGGTGGAAACCGATCTGCGGGTCGGTGAATTGGAGGCGCAATTGCGGCAGGCGGCGCAGCGGCGCCCCGCTTTACTGCTGGCATGCGACCGTGACCTGGCCGCACTTGAATTCGCTCAGCGGCTGGTCGGAGGTTTCGACCCGGTACCGAGTGGACAACCCGATTCCGTACACCCCGATATATGGCGTTAACCTCTATGGCAGGAACCAGGGCATCCGTTGCGTTCTTGTACGCGCGTCCAGCCGGTACGGGCAAGCGGCGAGAACCAGCGGGAGCCCTGCCGCAATTGGTGGCACTCGGTGTCGCGAGCCGTGGTCCTCGGCTCGATGACCTCGGGGCCGCCCATCTCAGGAGAGTTTTCATGACCTCAGCGACCATTCCTGGTCTTCACGATGGCACCGCGCCCACCGAGCACAAGGAACTGCTTGCCTGGGTACAGGAGGTCGCAGAACTCACCCAGCCCGACCGCGTGGTCTGGTCGGACGGTTCCGACGAGGAGTGGGACGCCCTCACCACCAAGCTGGTCGAGGCGGGCACCTTCAAGAAGCTGAACGAGAGCAAGAAGCCCAACTCGTTCCTCGCCCTCTCCGACCCCTCCGACGTCGCCCGCGTCGAATCCCGCACCTACATCTGCTCGAAGACCGAGGCCGACGCCGGTCCGACCAACAACTGGGTCGACCCGGCCGAGATGCGCGCCACCATGACCGAGCTGTACCGCGGCTCCATGAAAGGCCGCACCATGTACGTGGTGCCCTTCTGCATGGGCCCGCTGGGCGCCGCGGACCCGAAGCTGGGCGTCGAGATCACCGACTCCGAGTACGTCGTGGTGTCGATGCGCGTGATGACCCGCGCCGGCAAGGCCGCCCTGGAGAAGCTCGGCGCCGACCGGCCGTTCGTGAAGGCGCTGCACTCGCTGGGCGCGCCGCTGGCCGAGGGCCAGGCCGACGTGCCGTGGCCGTGCAACGACACCAAGTACATCACCCACTTCCCCGAGGACCGCGAAATCTGGTCCTACGGTTCGGGTTACGGCGGCAACGCGCTGCTGGGCAAGAAGTGCTACTCGCTGCGCATCGCCTCGGCCATGGCGCACGACGAGGGCTGGCTGGCCGAGCACATGCTCATCCTCAAGCTGATCTCGCCGGAGAACAAGGCGTACTACGTGGCCGCCGCGTTCCCGTCGGCCTGCGGTAAGACCAACCTCGCCATGATCCAGCCGACCATTCCGGGCTGGCGCGCCGAGACCCTCGGTGACGACATCGCGTGGATGCGCTTCGGCGAGGACGGGCAGCTCTACGCCGTCAACCCGGAGTTCGGCTTCTTCGGCGTCGCGCCCGGCACCAACCACTCCTCCAACCCCAACGCGATGGCCACCATCGACGCGGGCAACACCGTCTACACCAACGTCGCGCTCACCGACGACGGCGACGTGTGGTGGGAGGGCCTGGAGGGCCAGCCCGATCACCTGATCGACTGGAAGGGCAACGACTGGTACGAGCGCGAGTCGGAAACCCTGGCCGCGCACCCGAACTCGCGCTACTGCACCCCGATGTCGCAGTGCCCGACCCTGGCCCCCGAATGGGACGACCCGCAGGGCGTGCCGATCTCGGCCATCCTCTTCGGCGGCCGCCGCAAGACCACCGTCCCGCTGGTGACCGAGTCCTTCGACTGGCAGCACGGCGTGTTCATGGGCGCCACCCTGTCCTCGGAGCAGACCGCCGCCGCCGAGGGCAAGGTCGGCACCGTGCGCCGCGACCCGATGGCCATGATCCCGTTCATGGGCTACCACGTGGGTGACTACATCGGCCACTGGATCAACCTCGGCAAGAACGCCGACGCCCAGAAGCTGCCGAAGATCTTCTACGTCAACTGGTTCCGCCGCGGCGAGGACGGCCGCTTCCTGTGGCCCGGCTTCGGCGAGAACTCCCGCGTGCTGGAGTGGATCGTCAACCGCATCGAGGGCACAGCGGAGGCCGAGGCCACCCCGATCGGCAATGTCCCCACGGCCGCCAACCTCGACCTCGAGGGCCTGGACGTGAACACCGCCGACGTCGACGAGGCGCTCGCGGTCAACGTCGAGGAGTGGAAGCGGGAGATCCCGCTGATCGAGGAGTGGTTCGAGTTCATCGGCGACAAGCTGCCCTCCGGCATCCGCGACGAGTTCGAGGCCCTGAAGCAGCGCTTGGGCTAGCCCGCCTCCCCGGGACTTCAGCGGGCGGCCTGGGAGCCGCCCGCTGACCTGTACCCGTGCCGGCGGTCGGGTGCCAACCCGATTTCGGGGGTACCCCAGGAGTTACCCTCGCCTCGCGAAATCAGTTGCACCAGACCGAAAGCCAACAAGAAGGGCTCGTCCGCGCCACTCCGGTGCGGACGAGCCCTTCTTCGCGTTTTACGAGCGTGGATCAGCTGCCCATCGGCATGAGCAGGGACTTCTGCTCGCAGTAGGCGTCGAGGCCCTCGGGGCCGTTCTCGCGGCCGATGCCGGAGGTCTTGTAGCCGCCGAAGGGGGCGCAGGGGTCGAAGGCGTACCAGTTGATGGCGTAGGTGCCGGTGCGGACCTTGGCCGCGATGGCGGCGCCGTGCTCGATGTCGGTGGTCCAGACCGAGCCGGCGAGGCCGTAGTCGCTGTCGTTGGCGATGGCGACGGCCTCCTCCTCGGTGTCGTAGGGCAGGACCGAGAGGACCGGGCCGAAGATCTCCTCGCGGGCGATGGTCATGGCATTGGTGACGTCGGCGAAGACGGTGGGGCGGACGTACCAGCCGGGGAGGTCGGCGGGGCGGTCGCCGCCCAGGATCAGGCGCGCGCCCTCGTCCTGGCCCTTGGCGATGTAGCCCTCGACGCGCTCGCGCTGCTTCTCCGAGATGAGCGGGCCCAGTTGGGCATTGGGGTCGTCGGGCAGGCCGACCGGGAGCAGGCCCACGGAAGCGGTAAGGGCGTCGAGGATTTCGTCGTAGCGGCCGCGCGGGGCGAGGATGCGGGTCTGGGCCACGCAGGCCTGGCCGCTGTTCATCAGGCCCGCGAAGGCGAGCTTGGGCATGTCGGCAATGTCCATGTCGGGCAACAGGATCGCGGCGGACTTGCCGCCCAGTTCCAGCGAGCAGCGCTTGAGCTGGCTGCCCGCGATGGCGGCGATCTTGCGGCCGACCGCGGTACTGCCGGTGAAGGTGACCTTGTCCACGCCCGGGTGGGAGACCAGGTATTCGGCGGCGTCGGCCTCGGCGGGCAGCACCGACAGCACGCCCTCGGGCAGCCCGGCCTCGGCGAAGATGTCGGCGAGCAGGTTGGCGGCCAGCGGGGTGAGCGGCGCGGGCTTGAGGACGACGCTGCAGCCGGCCAGCAGGGCGGGCGCGAGCTTGTTGACGGCCAGGAAGAGCGGGACATTCCAGGCGATCACGGCGGCGACCACGCCGACCGGTTCGCGAGAGACCCGGGTGGTGCCGAACAGGCCGGTGCGAGATTCGGTCCAGGGGAAGGACTTTCCGAGTCCGGCGTAGAAGTCGAGGGTGGCGCGGGCGGGGACGTAGTTGAGGGTGCTCGCGGCCAGGGTGGGCGTGCCCATCTCGGCGGAGAGGGCGGCGGCGAGGTCGCCGGCCTTCTGATCGAGCAGGGCGACGACGCGGGTCAGCAGGGCGGCGCGCTCCTCCGGCGGGGTGGCCGGCCAGGGTCCGCTGTCGAAGGCCCGGCGGGCCGCGGCGACCGCGGCGTCGACGTCGGCGCGGGTGACGACGGGCACGCTGCCGACGGTTTCCAGGGTTGCGGGCGAGACGACGGGCAGGGTGTCGGCGCCGGCCGGCGCGGTCCAGCGGCCACCGATGAACAGACTCTGGTACTCCATGAGAACACGTTACAGTTTTGCGCTCGGCGCTGTCCCCGGCATGTGGGGCAAATGTCCCGCTGACCGGGACCTTCTTTGAAATGGGACTCCTCGGTTTCTAAGCCGCCCGGTCAGCGGCGCGGCGAAACCTGATTCGGATTCGGGGTTGCCCGGACGTGGCCTATGCTCGGTCCAGTACGCCTTTCTCCACCATTCTGGTCGGTTGCTATCTATTAGCTCTTCGAAAGGTAGATCCCCGCATGTCCGATGTGCGCCTTGTCGATTTCCTGCTCGCCGAGCTCTCCGATGTCGACTCACCGGGTATCAGCACTCCCATGCAGCGGGCTGCCGGTCAGTTGCAGCGGGTGCTGCCGCCGGGGTGGCAGGTCGAGGTGGTGGAGGCCACCTATCCGACGGTCCGGAAGGGGCAACCCGTCTTTCGACTCCTGCTGCCCGAGGACTGATCCGCTCCGGATATGCAGGACTGCAAGCCCTTCCGCATCCTTGCGGCAAACTGGTAGCAGTCCGCAATATCGAATTCCGACCTGTTGGTTGGCTTTTCACCGAACGCACTATTGCATTCGGCAGCCGTAGCGAGCATGCTTTATAGCTACCGTGGATAGCTCGCTCGATTCATGAACCGTTACCGCACAGGGGAGTCCGAGTCATGGCGGTGCAAGTGGTCGGCAGATCGCTGATGACCAGTGATCTCACGCCGCATCAGGCGAAAAGCGTCGGCGCAGGCGGTTGGGTGGTGTCCTTCCTGCCGGGCCGGACCCTGACCACCGAGCAAGCCGCCGCCGCGTTACAGGCGGCCGAAGCGGTTGCCACCGTGAATGCGCTCGCCGGTCAGGTCGGCCTGACCGCCTTGGAGACGGTCGGGTTGGCTACCCAGGAGTCACCGTGGGGCGAACCCGAACCCTGCACCGGCCTACGCCGGATCTGGCGGCGCGGATTCTCCATACGCTGACCGCGGCCGCTTGGTCGCCACCACCACCAGGTTGCTGACCAGCAGCTCCCGCAGTACCGGGACGTGCACCATCCACCAGGCCCAGCGCGGGTGATAGCGCGGGAACACCGCGAGAATCCCGATGTCGTCCGGAGTTTCGCGCGCCCACCGCACGCCCTCGACCGCCCGCACCGCGAACAGCGAACGCCCGAAACGGTTCTTGGGCTCCCGCCCGTGCTTGCGCCGATACCGCCGCGCCGCGTACTCCCCGCCCAGGTAATGCCACGGCCCGGTCTCGTGGCCACCGAACGGCCCGTGCCACACCGTGTACGAAAAGACCATGAGGCCACCGGGTTTGGTGACCCGCAGCATCTCCGCGGCCATCACCCACGGCTGCGGCACGTGCTCGGCCACATTCGAGGAGATGCAGACCTCCACCGCGTCATCGCGGAACGGCAGCGCCATCCCCGACCCGCGCACCGAGCCCGCGACCCGCAAACCGGCCGCGTGCATCTCCGACGGATCCGGCTCCACCGGCAGATAGCGGGCCCCCGCCCGGCCGAACTCTTCCGCGAAATAGCCCGGACCGCCGCCCACATCCAGCACGATCGTCCCGCGCAGCGACTTCCCGGTCAGATCCCGGTAGAAGTCCGACACCAGATCGGCGGTATCGGCCGCCACCCCGCCGTAGAACACGGCCGGATCGGTCTGCTCGAACCGGAAACTGCTCAGCAGCCGTAGCGACCGGCGCAGCGTCGCCCGGCGGGCGAATCGCGGGCGGCGCGGTCTGGTCTGATCGGCTCGAAGCACGGCGGCAAGTTTCGCACAGCCGCGCACCGGCCCGGACACCCGCTCGCAACCTCGCACCCCGGCATCGATTCGCGGCACGCGCAGGTCGGATGACCGCTGCTGGCCCGGAACGGGCGGGCGGGCTATATGGTGGAGCCCATTGTCTGCCTGTCCCCGACCGACCCTGACCCCTGGAGAATCCGCCCGTGCATGAAGTGCTGCTGCTGTGCTGGCGCGACACCGGGCATCCACAGGGTGGCGGGAGCGAGCGATATCTGGAGCAGGTCGGGGCGCAGCTGGCCGCACGCGGTGTCAAGGTCACGCTGCGGACCGCGGGCTATCCGGGTGCGGCAAGGCGGGAGTCGATCGACGGCATCGAGATCAGCCGCGGCGGTGGGCGGTTCACGGTGTATCCGAGGGCGCTGGCGGCCATCGCGCTGGGCCGGTTCGGGATCGGCCCGCTCAAGGGGTTGCGGCCCGACGCGGTCATCGACACCCAGAACGGCATCCCCTTCTTCGCCCGGGCCGCCACGGCCGCGCCGACCGTGGTGCTCGTGCATCACGGGCACCGCGAGCAGTGGCCGGTGGCCGGGCGGCTGGTCGGGCGGATCGGCTGGTGGATCGAATCGCGGCTGTCACCGCGTGTGCACCGCGGCAATCAGTACCTGACGGTTTCGCTGCCGTCGGCCGAGGAGCTGACCGCGCTCGGGGTGGCCGGGACGCGGATCGCGGTGGTGCGCAATGGCGCCGAACCGATCCCCGCGCAGGTGCCGGCCGGCGACGACGCCACCCGCACCGCGCACCCCAGCATCGTGGTGCTCTCGCGGCTGGTGCCGCACAAGCAGATCGAGGACGCCATGGCCGTGGTGGCCGGGCTGCGCGGGCGGATCCCGGGCCTGCACCTGGACGTGATCGGCGCCGGCTGGTGGGCCCCCAATCTGCGCGCCCACGCGCACGAGCTCGGGATCGCCGACGCGGTCACCTTCCACGGCCACGTCGACGAGGACGAGAAGCACCGGCTGCTGGGCCGCGCCTGGGTACATGTGCTGCCCTCACGCAAGGAGGGCTGGGGGCTGGCGGTCATCGAGGCGGCCCAGCACGGGGTGCCCACGGTCGGGTACCGCAGTTCACGCGGGCTCACCGACTCCATCGTGGACGGCGTGACCGGGCTGCTGGTCGACGATCCGGCCCAGCTCGTCGAGGCCGTGGGCGAACTGCTCGGCGATCCGGAGTCCCGGATGGTGCTGGGGGAGAAGGCGCGGGCGCGGGCGCGGGAATTCTCCTGGGAACAGACCGGGAACGGCGTCTACGAGGTGCTGTCCGCGGTGACACGCGGCGAGCGGGTGAGCGGATTGATCGCGCCGCCCGCGCGAGTGTGATTCGCGGGCATCGCAATTCGGCAAAGCCGCGACGCGTTTCTCCTACGGTTCATAGCATCGAGGCATGTGGATCATTCTCGTCATTGCGTCAGTCAGCATTGTCGTGATCGGGGTGGGATTCGCGCTCGGATTTCCGCGGGACTGATCGCCGCGTTACGGAACAGATTGCGGCGGTGAGGAATCCGCCGGTCAGCAGCGCGGCCCACAGCAGATGCGCGGCGCCCGACAGGCGGCGGTTCGCGGCCGAGGCGTCGTGGGCGGCGATATCGCCGGGTACCCGGTACAGCTGCACATCCCGGTCGGCGTAGACCGGATTCAACTGCGCCAGAGTGGTTTTCGATTCACCCATCGGTCCGGGCGTACCGCCCTCGACCAGCACCCAGCCGACCCCCAGCTCGGCCAGCCGGTTCGCGGACCCGCCGTGCAACAACAGGTTCTCCACCTTCCGGGCCCGCTCGCCCTCGCCGGACACCACGCCGCCGCGCACGGGAAGTTCACCGGTTTGCAGCACATCTCGCTTCAGCAGGCGCGGAGCCGGATCCAGGACCGGCGCACTGCCCGAATACCGGAACTTCCGGAACATCCCGCCCGGCAGCACCGCGACATCACCCGGCGCGTCGACCGCCTCGGCCACCCGCTGCCATCCGGCCGGATACTGCACCGGCCGCAACGCGCCCCCGACTCCCCACGCCAGATCCGGCAGCGTGAGGAACAGGATCGCGAGGAAAAGCACTGCGGCCCCGCCGGTTCGCGCCCGCGGCGACGCGGCGCTCACACCATCCACGACCATGCTGGAAATCCAGCGCCCCACCACCCGGCATCCGGCGGCCGCGCACAGGGCATACGCGGGAACGGCCAGCGCCACGAACTTCTGGGTATCCCGCAGCAGCCCGGCCCCCGGCACCCTCGTCACCAGAAACTCACCCGCCGACAACCCCCACCCGGTCGCCCCCAGCGCGGGCAGCACGATCGCCGCCACCGCCAGCCAGACCAGCCGCCGCCGCGCGACCCGCGCCTCGTCGTGCATCGGATCCCGGGACGATTCACCATCCGGCACGTCGCCCGGCTCGGCCGTGTCGTCCGGCCGTAGGTCGGGGTGATCCGGGCCGTGGGCCGCTGTGCCCGAACGAGATTCGACGTCCGCATCTGGCACGCTGCCCGGTTCGGCCGTGTCGTCCGCCCGCACGTCGGTGCGATCCCGCTTGCGGGCCGCTGCGCTCGAACGGGATTCGGAGTCCGTGCCGGCGCCGAGGACCGCGCGTACGCCGCTTGCCACCAGAGCGAGCAGGAGCACAGTTGCGACCAGGGCGAAGAAGGTTGTGCGCGACCCGGGTACGGCGGTGCTGTTCCAGATGCCGCCCAGACCGGCGAGGCTGCCGAGCGTGCCGAGCCACGGTTCCGCGCGGGCTGCGAAGGCGGCGATGCCCGCCGGATCCGAGGGTTCCGCGCCCGCACCCGACAGTGCCGTCGCTGTCAGCCACGGGGCCGCCGACAGGATCCACAGTGCCGCCGTGACAGGCAGATTCCGCTTGCCGACCAGCAGTAGTGCCACCAGCCCCGCGAGCAGCGATCCGGTCGGCGTGAGCCCCGCCGCGGCGAGACACCCGGCCAGCCCGGCCCACGTGCCGAGCCCGCCCGCCCGTCCGGCCGTTGCGGAGCGCGCGCGTAAGCGAGTGGCGAGCAGGGCGATCCAGGGCAGCGCCGCATAGCCGGTGAGGAGGCTCCAATGGCCCTGTAGAAGGCGCTCCGCCACATAGGGATTCCAGATGGCGACGGTCGCCGCCACCAGCTGCGGGCCCAGCGATACCCGGAGCAGGTCGCGGGCCAGGCAGGCCGCACCCCAGCCGGCCAGCCACAGCGCGGTCAGCAGCAACGCTTTCACGAGGAGGCCGCCGTCCACCACGGTCGATCCGACGGCGATCAGCGCGTCCTGCGGCACGGCGCGCGGCGCGGCATCGCCGAGCCCCAGCGCGGAATCGGTGAGATACGACCGCGGTGTACTGACCGCGTCCCGCAGCAGCAGGTATCCGGACCCGAGCAGTGGCCCCAGCACGATCAGCGCGAGCACCAGGCTGTACCCGGCGGGTACCAACCTGACCCAACCCCGCTCCCGACCCTGCGAACTCACACCGGCACCCTACGTTCCGTTCGGCCCGAGTTCGGGGACCCGCGTTGGGTTCTCGGTCTCGTCGCGCGCGCCCCGCAGGGCCAGGCCGGTGATCACCAGCGTCGTGAGGGCAGCCGTCGCCGTGGCGATGACGATCAGCGACAGCACCGAGTGCGCGCAGGTCAGCATGACCGCGCTCCCCACGCCGAGCCCGACCCAGGTGATAGCGGCCGGTGCCGTCCGGTCGGCGGCGATCGCCGACAGCAGGGCGGCCTGCAGGACCGCCAGCAGCGCGCCCTCGAGCGCGAACAGCCACAGCAGTCCCTCGATCGGTGCGTAATCGCGCCCCGCGAACAGCGGCGCCAGTGGGGCGGCCACCGCCGCCCCGAGGACCGTGACGGCCCCGATCCCCACCAGCACCGCCAGCGCCGACCGCACGGCGCGTACGGAGTGCTGCGGCTGCGCCATCTTCGGATACAGCACCACGCCGACCGCCTGCGGCAGCCAGAACGCGATCTTCGCGGCAATGGCCCCCAGCGCATAACGTCCGGCGTCGTTCTCGTCCAGGATGATTCGCGACACCAGCAGATCCGCCGCCGATAAAGCGGTCAAGGCGGCTTGCACCTGCACGGCCCGGAACACCGCCGCCACGCCGAGGCCCAAGGCCGCTGTCCGGCGCGGTGCCGCGGATCCGGAATCTGCTCCCGGGAGCGGGGCTACGGCCGGAACTTGCCCGGTGACAGCGGGACTCGACCAAGTCGGCGAGCCGGAGGTGTTGCCGTCGCTGTCGTTCGGCAGGATCGCGTCGGCCTCGCGGCCGTGGTCGGTCAGCGCGCGATCGGTGATCCGGCGGGCCACGATCGCCGCCAGGGTGGCACCACCCGCGCCGGCCCACAGCGCGGGCGCCGAACCGAAACCGCAGGCCAGAACGATCAGGGCGGGCGTCACCCGGACGATGGCCGCTCCGCCCAGTACGGTGGCCAGCTCCCGGAACCGGCTGCGCCCCTGCAGGATTCCCTGCTCGCCCGCGAGCAGCACCAGGGCCGGCGCGGAACACAGCGCACCCGCCGACGCCGCCACGCCGACCTTCAGCACCGCGCCGACCACCGGAACCAGCACCAGCGCCACCACCGCGACCAGGCCGGCGCAGCGCGCGGTCAATTCTCGCGCGGCGCGCACCGGTGCACCCCGCACCACCTCCCGCGCGACCACGTTCTGCAACGCGAGCGCGGGCACCGCGCACAGCATCTGCACCGCCAGCAGGCTCGCGAACGAGCTGTACCCCGACACCCCCAGCCATCGGCTGGCCAGCAGCTGCAACAGGTAGCCCGCCACATTCGCGGTCATCGCCCCCGCCGTCACCAAGGTCAGGTCCTTGACCACGGGCAGACGGCGTACAACGGGCACGCCCGCAATGCTCCCATCCGTCTCGACCACTCCGGCCGCGCACCCCTGCGCCTCGCTCCCGCCCCGGTGGCGCCGGCACCGGCCGGCGCGGGACTCTCCGCAGCGCCTCGGGCGGAAACGGAAGCGGCCCAGCACCTTCACAGGTGCTGGGCCGCGGTGAACCGGGAGCCGCTAGGGCTTCTTGTTCATGTCGATCTGCTGGGTCGGGGCGTCGAAGTTGCCGGGACCGCCGGACGGGGACGGGGCGACGCGGCGGACCGGGGTGCGCCCGTTGCCGTTCTTGCCGAGGAAGCCGAGCAGCAGGCCGACGATCAGGAACACCAGGGCGAGGACGCCGAGGATGATCGGCAGGATGCGGCCGTACAGCGACAGCTTGTCCATGTTGTCCTTGGCCACCGAGATCTGCGACTCGATGGTGTTCTCGTCGAACACCAGGGTCGACTTCAGGGCGGTCACCTCGGGCTTGTCACCGCTGCGGGCGTAGAACAGGTGGATCTGCTCCTGGCCCTTGATGACGGTGCCGGTCTGCGGCTCGACCCACAGGTCGCGGGTGTTGGTGTAGAAGCGCGCCATGGTGACGTCGCCGTCGCCCTCGACGCCCCACTTCTCGGCGGGCAGGGTCAGCTTGTTGGTCGGCGAGTTGGCGACGGTGGAGAGATCGGTGACCGGCACGGCCATCTGGAAGTGGTAGACCTTCAGATTGTTGATCTCGGTCTCTTCGACATAGTTGATGTCGTAGGTCTTGCGCACGTTCAGGTCGAAGTACGGGTAGGTCTTCTTGTCCGTGCCGATCGGGAAGCGGTACTGGAGGCCGGTGTGCTGCACCGGGTCCATCACGCTCTCGCCCTTCTTGTCGACCGTCACGGCGATCGCACCGTTGGGGCCGCCGTCCACCGACTCCACCGGCTCACCGGTCTTGCGGTTTACGGTGACGCGGTCGATGGTCGCGGTCAGCAGGCCGGTGTCGCCCTGCTTGTCGGTGCGACGCAGGGTCTGACCGGCCTGGATGGTCATTTCCGAAGCGTCCGACGGGTCTTCGACGGTGAGGAAGCGCTGCGAGACGAGCGGGACGTTCTGGTCCACCTTCGCCGAGCCCGTTCCCGAGGTCAGCGACTTGGAGTCCAGCACCTCACTGGGAGCGCCGTTCTGCGGATTGGTCGCGACGGTCGTGATCTCCAGGTCCAGCGGGGTCTTCGCCAGCCGACTGACCGTATAGGTGGGGACCATGATCGCGGCGACGAGCAGCATCGCACCGAGCCCCACGAGTACGCAGGCCACCGTCCTTCTGGTACCGGCACTGAGTGCCATGCAGGTTCTCCTCGTCGTCGAACACGTGTTTCCTCCAGTACTGCGGTCGCCGCGCAGCACTCGTGAGCCCAGACACTAACAGTCCGAGCGGTCCCAGAGGGTGGCCGAGGCCGGAAAACTCCCCGAAATAGCCGCCCGGTGCAGTCGTGCGGAGGCGGCCGGGCGCTCGGGCGAACGGCGACAGGGCAGACTGGGGCGCGATGACGACCACCCTGAATCCCGAGACGAACCCGATCCCGGCCGAGCCGCCCGCGGCCCGTCTGGGTCGCTTCGTTCCGGCACTCGAGGGCATGCGCGCGCTGGCGGCGCTGGGGGTGGTGCTCACCCACGTGGCCTTCCAGACCGGCGCCACCGGGCAGCCGGTGCTGGGCCGGGTGTGGGAGCGATTCGACATGGCGGTCGCGGTGTTCTTCGCGCTGTCGGGATTCCTGCTGTGGCGCCCGCACGCCGCCGCGGCCCGGGGACAGGGCCGCGCGCCGAGCGCCGGACGGTATCTACTGCATCGCGCGGCCCGCATCCTGCCCGCCTACTGGGTGGTCGTGGGCGTGGTGCTGATCCTGCTGCCCAGCGCGGCGCACACCGCGGGCTTGCGGGTGTGGCTGTCGAATCTCGGTCTGCTGCAGGTGTTCGTGCCCTTCACCCTGACCGACGGTCTCACCCAGATGTGGAGCCTCTCGGTGGAAGTCGCCTTCTACCTTGTGCTTCCGCTGCTGGCGTTCGCCCTGGTCTGGTTGCGCGGGCAACGGGCGCGGCTGCGGGTGCCGGTGGTGCTGGGACTGGGATTGCTGTGCCTGGGCTGGAACTTCCTGCCGGTGCCCACGCCCGAGGGCATTCACGCCGACAACTGGCTGCCGGGCTATCTGCCGTGGTTCGCGGCGGGCATGCTGCTGGCCGAACTCGCCGACCTGCCCGCCCCGCGCTGGCGGCGGGTGGCCGGGAACCAGTGGCTGATGTGGCCGCTCGCCTTCGTGGCCATGCTGCTGGCGGCCACCGATCTGGCGGGTCCGGCCGGTCTCGTGCACGGGCAGCCGTGGCAGTACGTCATGAAGATGGCGCTCGGCGCGGTCATCGGGTTCGGCCTGCTGGCCCCGCTGGTGCTGCGGCCCGATCGGCGGCACCGGGTGCTGGAGGGCCGGGTCGCCGCGACCCTCGGACGCTGGTCGTACGGCATCTTCATCTGGCATCTGGCCGTACTGTCGATCATCTTCCCGGTATTCGGCATCGTGCCGTTCCACGGGCATTTCGTGGTGGTCTACCTGTTGACCGTGGCCTTCACGCTGCCGCTGGCGGCCGCCAGCTACGCCCTCGTCGAGGAACCCGTGCGGCATTGGACACGCCGCCGCTTCGGTTGAGCGGCAGCACGATTCAGCGGCGGGGCGGCACGCTGATTCAGCGGCGTGGCGGCAGGGCCGCGATCCCCACCGCGATCACCGCGACCAGCGCCGGGAACTGCACCCACAACGAACCGCCGGCATAGCCCTCGAACGAACGCCAGGGCCCGGTCGACAGCGCGGCCGCGGAGATGGCGGTACCGCCGGCCGCGATCGCCACCAGCGCCCGCGGCAGCACCTGCGGCCGGAGCCGGTCGGCCATCAGGCCGAACAGGGTGAGCACGAGGGCGACCGGTCCGGCGATGAGACCGGCCCCGGCGGCCAGTCCCAGCCCGGCGACGGTGCGACTGCGCCAGGTGCGCGGCGGCGGCCCATCGTCGCGGACGGGCGAGCGCGCACCCCGGAATGCCAGCACGATCAGCGGAATCAGCAACAGCAGGCCGCCGAAGATGGCCAGGCGGTACCAGCGATCGGTGGGGAATGCGACGGTGACCGGGCCCTTGGTGCCGGCCGGCACCAGCCACGCCTGCTGCCAGCCGTTGATCACCACGGGCTGCAGCGGGTGGCCGTCGGCGGACTTGGCCTGCCATCCGACATTCGTGCTCAGCGGCAGCACCAGCACCTGCGTGCCGGTGCTGCCGTTCGGATCGGCCACCGGGGCGAGCGCCGGGGTGCGGTCCAGGCGCAGTTCGTCGACGGTGAACAGTTCGGTCGGCGCGACCGCGACATCCACACGGCCGGAAGGGAAGTCGAAGCCGCTCGCGCTCGTCGCATCGTCGGCGCTGTTCGCGTCGGCCGCGCACACGGTGGCGGGCAGCGGTGCGCCGGAACGCAATTCGGCGGCGGTGCCGGTCACCGTGGTGTGCAGGGTGCGGCCCGCGGCGGCGATGGTGGGCCCGTGCGCGCAGTCGATGGTGAGGAGCCGGTCGGGATCGGCGGGGCCGGGGTAGTCGGGGCCCAGCACGTTCACCTCGGCCAGGCCGGGCGGCTGCTCCTGCGCGAAACCCAGTGCGGTGCGGTCGAGTACGCCGTCCCAGGTCTGGATGCTGACCTCGATGCGATCGGTGACGTAGGGGTGCAGGTCCACCCGGCTGGTCGCGCCGGAGTCCGGATTCACGGTGCGCACCTGCGGGCCGTCGCCGAGATTCACCGAGACGGAGGTGGGGTGCGCGGGCAGATCGCCGCGCGACGGCGTCACCTCCAGACCGGTCACCAGGGTCGGGGCCGGAAGTTCGATGGTGAGTGTGGGTTTGGGCCCCGCCGGATTGCGGACGGTGGTCTCGGGCGCGGTCCAGCTGGTGCGCGGGTCCCCGTCGGTGGCCGCAAGGGCGGAGCCGCGCGGGTCGCCGACATCGGCGCGACCGCGGGCGATGGGCCGGTCCTGATCGGTGAGCAGCGCCTCCAGCGCCGGACCGGGACGGGTGTGCACGATCAGGTCCGGGGACACGGTGACCGGCTGCGGCACCTGCAGGGTGCGTTCGAACAGGCCCGGCTCCTCGGCGGCCAGGGCCAGGCCCTTGCTGCACCGGACGCGGTCGGGGGAGTCGAAACAGGCGCTGCGGCCGGGGAATTCCTGTCCCAGGTCCCAGCCGCGCACCTGCGCGCCGGCGGGGGCGGGCGGCAGTACCGTGCGGTGCCGGATGTCCACGGTCACCGGGTTCTCGCGGTCGGCGTAATCGTCCAGGCTCAGTTCGCTGATCCCGAATTGGCCACCGGCACTGCCGTCCTCGGTGTGCACGGCGGTGATCTTGATCCAGTCGGTGCGGCCCGGCGGCAGCGAGATCGCCACCGGCGTACCGGGTTCGGTGATGCGCCCCGCCACCGTGCCCTTCGCGGTCTCCACCTCCACCCACTTCACCGGGCTGCCGATGGCGGCCGCGCTGGTGGTCAGGCGCAGCACCGCGGAACTGATCGGCTTGTCCAGATCCAGCCGGAGCCATTGCCCGACAGCGTGTTCGGCGCCATTGCTGATCCACGCCGTGGCCGGATCGCCGTCCACCACGGCCGCGGTCGAGCTGCCGGGCGCGGCGCCGCCCAGCTGGGTGGCGTCACCGGCGGAACTGGAGGCGGTGATGGTCGCGCCGGACCATTCGCCCGCCACCAGCTGGGCGCCGGGCACCGGATAGTCCGGCACCAGATTGTGGGTGCGGCGGGCGTCGCCCGGGGCCCGCAGCGCCGAGTTGTGGTTGTCGACCCGCCCGAAGTCGGTCTCCCGGTCCATCGGTGTGTCGGTGATGGTGACCCCGTCCGCCGGCAGTCCGGCGGTGGCGGCGTCGGCGGCCAGCACGGCCGGCCCGGCGGGCGCCGCGGGATTGCGACGCAGCCGTTCCACCACCTCGGGACCGCCCTGGATCACCGGGACGCTGTCCAGCGGGACGGTGAACGCCCCCGGGAACGACGTCGGCGCGCCGACGCCGCTGCGCACCTGGGCGGGGGTGCCGGGCACGGTCGACCCGACGCGATAGATCTCGATCGCCGGGTATGCCGGGCGCAGATCGCCGTCCGCGACCAGGCCCTCCACCCTGGCGGTCCCGATCGGATTCCCGAACTGGGCGACCTTCGTCAATCCGGGCGAGCCGTCGAGCGCGCGGTGGGCCAGCATCGGCCGGGTGGAGCGCGAGGTGTCCGGGTCGAGGTCGTTGCGCAGCACCAGGATTCCGATGCCCTGCCCGGCCAGCGTCGCGGCCAGCCCCGCCGACGGCCGTCCGTCGGCAATGAGCCGCTGCACCGAATCCATGGCGCGGATCGCGCCGGGCGGGTTGAGCGGCACCGAATCCCGCACCGCCCACGGGGTGCTCGCCAGCGCCTGCAGGGGCTCGTCGCGGGTCAGACCCCATACCTGGCTGCCGAACGGCGCGCCCGGCACCACCAGCGCCCGGGTCTCGGAGGCGTTGTGCGCCAGCCAATCCGCGGTCTGCTGCCAGTACGCCGGGACCCGGTCGTAGCTGCCGCGCGGGGCGAGCTTGCCGGTCCAGGCCAGCGAGGTCGACAGCGTCAGCGCCGTCAGGATGAGCGCGGCGACCGCCACCATGCGGTCGCGCTCGGGATGCGCGAAGGCCCTGCGCCACACCGGCATCGGCACCGATGCGGGCAGCGGCACCCGGCTCAGCAGATGCGCGAGTCCCAGCACCAGCGGCAGCCGGATGAGCGGTTCCAGCTTGTGCACATTGCGCAGCGGCGCGCCGCCGGAGTCCAGGAAGACGCGTACCTGTTCCGCGAACGGCCCGCCCAGCTCACCCGCGTAACCCGCGCAGATGCCGGCCAGTCCGACGATCAGGATCAAGGCGAGCCGGCCACGATTCGGCATGGACCGCATGGCCAGACCGGCCATGCCCGCCGCGGCCAGCAGGCCGGTGGCCAGCACCGCCGCGGGCTGGGTCACCAGCACCGCGCCCGCGATGCGCTCCGGGGAGACGAACGGGGTCCAGCTGTCGGTGCCGCGCAGCACCTCGCCCAGCGAGGCCCACTGCGTCGTCACGCCGGAGGATTCGATGTAGTCCAGGAACGGCGGACTCACCTTGCCCAGCAACAGCAGTGGCACCACCCACCAGAAGGTGCCCAGCACCAGCAGCGGAATCCAGGCGCGGGTGAAGCGCCACCACACTCGATTCGGCCGGTAGGACAACCACCACAGCGCCGCGGGCAGGAACGCCGCGGCCGTGGCCACCGCGTTCACCGAACCCATCAGCGCGAGCGCGAGGGCGCTGCCCGCGGGAGTCGCCATGCCACGCCGCGCGGGGCGCTGCATCGCCACACCCAGGGCGGCGGGAGCCAGCAGCACCCAGGGCGCGAGCATCATCGGCAGCGTCTCCGAGGAGATCGAGCCGAGTGTGGTGAGCACGCGGGGCGAGAACGCGAACGCGACCGCCGCGATCACCCGCGAGCCCCGGCTGCCGATGCCGAGGGTCTCGCAGAGCCGGATGATGCCCCAGAATCCCGCGAGCAGCAGCAGCGCCCACCAGATGCGCTGGGTCGCCCAGCCGGGCAGGCCGAGCAGATGCCCGAGCGAGAAGAACGCGCCGTGCGGGAAGAAGTAGCCGTAGGCCTGGTTCTGCACCTGCCCCATCGGGGCCTGGCTGCTCCACAGATGGGAGGCGCGGGCGAGGAAGCCCAGCGGATTCTGCGCCAGATCGTATTTCGTATCGGCGACGGTCTGCCCGGGCACCTGCAGGAAGGTCAGCAGGAAGGCGGCGATGACACTGCCGAGCAGCCAGCGGCGGCCCAGCGGGGCCGTGCCGGCAGAGTCCTGAAGTGTCGTCGGAGACCGGTCCTCGCCCGGACCGGTCACATCGGACTGTGAGTCTTCGGGTTGGCCTGGTTCGGAGGTCGTCCGGTCAGCGTGAGCCGTACTCAACGTTGTTCAATAGCGACGAGCCCGCCTCGCCGCTGCGATCGATCTCGGGCCGCTTGTCCTGCGAAGCCGCCATTGTGATGACCAGGACCGCCGCCAGCCCGACCAGGGCTCCACCGACAGCACTCGCTGCACCAGGAACGGCAAACTTCATCGCGGTACTCCCAACATCGGACGCATGCGTAACCGGGCCAACCTAGCAGGTTTCGCCCCTCGGGCTCCCCACAACCCCGAGCCTTCGGCGGGCATGTTGTCGTATGCCGTGGTGACGACTGATTTGGTGACGGTGGAGTAACTCGCCGGGGACCTCCGGAATGGGTTCGGCTCCCAACCGTCGGCACGCGTGCTCAATGCTCACGGCTCCCAGCCGTGCGCAGGGGTCTCGGGGAGGCGGGTGAGCGCGCCGAGGAAGGTGCGGAGCTTGGCGGTCGTTTCGTGGAGTTCGGTGTGCGGGTCGGAAGCGGCCACGATGCCGCCGCCGCCGAAGGCGCGCAGCGAGCAGGCGTCGGCGGCGAGTTCCGCGCAGCGGATGGCGACGTACCAGTCGCCGTCACCGGCCGCGTCGCACCAGCCGACCGCGCCGCCGTAGAAGCCGCGGTCGCCCTCGAGGTCGGCGATGGCGTCCAGGGCCAGGGCGGTCGGGGTGCCGCAGACCGCGGGGGTGGGGTGCAGCAGGACCGCGAGGTCCAGGGCGGTGGTGGCCGGATCGCGCAGCACGCCGCGAATGGGGGTGGCCAGGTGCCAGACCTCGGGCGTGGACAGCAGTTCGGGTCCGTCGGGGATGGTCAGCTCGGCGCAGACGGGTGTCAGCAGTTCGCGGATCCAGTCGATGACGAAGGCGTGCTCGTCGCGATTCTTGGTACTGGCCAGCAAATCCCGGGCTTGGGCCGCGTCCGCCTCCGGATCGGCGAGCCGGGGCAGGGTGCCGGCCAGCGGGTGCAGGGTGACCGCGCGGCCGTGCCGGGAGATCAGCACCTCGGGCGTGGCGCCCAGCAGCGTGTCGCCGGGGCGTCCCGCCGCCGACAGGTCGACGGCGTAGACGGCGGCCCGCGGATGCCGGGTCACCAGGTGCGCGGCGATCACCTCGGGCTCCAGCGGGGCCTGTGCCTCGGCCAGCAGCGACCGGGCCGCCACCACCTTGCGCAGCGGCTGCTCCGGATCGCCCAGCTGCGCCACGAGTCTCGTGACGCGCGCGACATGCTCTGCGGCACTGGGTATTTCGGAGACGATGCGGACCTCGGGCAGGTCCGGCAGGGCGGCCGGGCGCCACGGTCCGGCGGTGTGCGCGGCCTGCTCGGGCGTCACCAGGGCGGCGGGACGGCGTGGATCGAACGGCAGCGCGCCCACGATCAGCTCGGCTGCCCCGGACCGCAGCGCCATGCTCGCGGCGGCCGCCGAATCGAAGGCGGCGCGGGTGCCAGAGGTGCGTACGACACCGTCCGGCGTCGCGAGCAGAAATCCGTCCATGATGATTCGACCATAGCCCCGGGGCCGGACGGCCCGGACCGCGGAGCGACGCATCTCTCACCGGGCCGCCGGGCAGGTACGGGTATTCCGTTGCGGCCCAGCATCTTTCCCGCAATGCCCCGCTCCGGCCGGGGGCGCGTGGACCCCGGCCGTCCCGGGTTTCCCGGCGTCAGGCCCGTTTTTCGGCGGGTTCGCGGCCCGGCGGCACCATGAGCACCGGGCGATGGCAGTGCTTGAGCACGGCGTCGGCGACGCTCGAATGCATGAGGGCCCGGATGCCGGTGGCCCCGCGGGTGCCCGCCACGATGATGTCCACGTTCAGCTCGTCGGCGGTCTCGACGATGGCGTTCCAGATGGTGGTGGTGCACTCGGCGGTGCGCGCCTCGGCGTTCAGGCCCGCCAGCTTGGCCAGCCGCACGCCTTCGGCATTGATATTCCGGGCGTCCACCAGCGCGATGTCCTCTATTTCGTCGTCGGTCATCCACTCCGGCTGCATCACCCCGGACAGTCCCGACAACCGCGCGGCCTGGCGCACCATCGGCTCCCACGCCGTCAGTACCACGGCTCTGTCGGCGGCCAGGAACCGTCCCGCGTATTCGACGGCCCGCCGGGCATTCTCGGAGCCGTCGTAGGCAATCAGCATCAAGTCGCAGGGCATGACGAACCTCCTGGTAGGAACGCCTGGCTGTACCCCGAGGCTACCCCGGAAACAGACCGTTCAGTGGACTTGGCAATCTTCGTCGCGTCGCAAGTTCTCCACAGTTCGCTCACGATTCACCCAAACCGGTGGTGCGATGCGGGGGACGGGTTTTCACTGAAAACGTCGGCTCTCGCCGACGATCGACATCGCCGTCGTTGGAGCAGGGCCCGGACGAGGGGTGGATTGTGCGGTTGGACGAGCTGACGACCCCGCAGGAGTGGGCGCGTGTGTACCGCTCCCTGTTCGGTCTCCCCCACGTGCACGTGACCACACCGGGCTTCGTGGTCCTACCGCTGGTCGACACCATCGCGGCGCTGAACACCCCGGAACCGTTGGGGGCCTTGATCCTTGACGAACTGGTCAGTCGCGGCCTGGCCGGTCCGGTGCTGGTGCGCGACAAGCCGCCGCGCCGCACCTTCCTGGCGGTCTTCGACGGCTACCCGTCCGACGAATGCCTCGAGCTGCTCGAGCGCAACAGCGTCGACATCGGCCCGCATCGCAGTAATGTCATCCTGCCCACCGGATTCGGCCGTCACACCCATGAGGGCCGCTGGTGGGCGCGCGCGCCACAGCGCGAGGAATCCCTGCCCCTGCTCTCCGAGGTGGTCGCGGCCACCCAGGCGGTGTTGTGACCATAGAGTCGGCCTTCTTCGGCCACCATGAGGCCGATCCGCGCGCCCTGCTGTACTACGAATGGTGTCAGCGCGCCGAATCCGGTTACGCGGTAGACGATTTCGCGGAGGAAGTACGCGATCTCACGCACACCGAGCAGGCGATTCCGGGGGCCTGCTGGCGGCTGCTGGATCGGGTCGAGCGGGCGCCGCGACTGCCGGACTGGCCCTACACCGAATGGGTGGACGCGCCGTGGCATGCGAATCCGGCTGACCTCGAAGAGGATTCGATTCCAGCGTTGGGCGAGCCGGAGCTGCTGGACCGCATCCACGGCGGCTGGCTCGGCCGCTGTATCGGCTGCACGCTGGGCAAACCCCTGGAGAACGGCTTCGTCTGGACGCCCGCACGTATCCGCGGGTATCTGGAGGCGAGCGGGGCCTATCCGCTGCGCGACTACGTCCCCGTCGCCGGCCCGCTGCCGCCCGAGGCCGATGGCCGAAGATCCTGGCACACAGCCACTCTCGGCCGTATCGACGGCTGTCCCCGTGACGACGACGTCGACTACCCGATTCTCGGTCTGCATCTGCTGGAGCAGCACGGGAAGTCGTTCACCCCCGATGACGTCGCGGCCCTCTGGCTCGAGCGCCTGCCGTTCCTGCAGACCTACACCGCCGAACGCGTCGCCTACCGCAATCTCATCGACGGTTTCGCCCCGCCCGGCACCGCCATCTACCGCAACCCCTACCGCGAGTGGATCGGCGGGCTCATCCGCGCCGACGTCCACGGCTACACCCATCCCGGACAACCCCGCCGCGCGGCCGCCGCGGCGGCTCGTGACGCCTCGATCTCCCACGTGGGCAATGGTTTATGGGCCGCCATGTGGTCGGGTGCGCTGATCGCTGCCGCCTTCACCGCCCCCGGCCCCGCCGCAGCGCTGGCCGTCGCGTACTCGGTCATCCCCGCCCGCTCCCGCCTGGCACTGGCCCTGTCCGAGGTCGCCGACGACCACCGCGGCGGCATGTCCTGGGACGGGGCCGTGACCGCCATCCACACCCGCCACGCCCACTACAACTGGGTCCACGCCATCGGCAACGCCTGCCTCATCGCCGCCGGATTACTCTGGGGCGAAGGCGATTTCACCCGCACCATCGCCCTCACCGTCCAGGGCGGCTGGGATACCGACTCCAACGGCGCGACCGCCGGCTCGGTGGCGGGCATCCTCGCCGGGGCCGCCGCCATCCCCGCCCACTGGACCGCGCCGTTCCACGACACCGTCCACAGCTCGGTCGCCGGCTACGACGGAACCCGTATCTCCGACCTGGCCCGCCGCACGCTGAATCTGGTGCGCTGACACCGAATTGGGTCGTGGCGGTGATCCCAGACAGCGGCGAGGGCGGTGCCCGGCCGGGCACCGCCCTCGAAACAACAAAAAAGGGGAGTGAGGAAGAAGCAGGGGTTGGGGAAAAA
>NZ_JBSGCB010000016.1:0-67477 GCF_053601595.1 Nocardia sp. NPDC004711
ACCGGGATGCGAGGCACCCGCCTCGATGTGCGCGGTGCACCACATCACCGACTGGGCCAAGGGCGGCCCCACCGATCTGACCAACCTGACCTTGGTGTGCGATCACTGCCACGCGCTGGTCAACGACAGTGCCGAGGGTTGGAAAACCGTTGTCATGGGCAAGGATTCCCCGTATCGGGGGCGGACCGGGTGGATTGCACCGAAACGTCTTGACCCGACTGGCATTCCTCGGGTGAACGATAGACATCACGTCGGTGAGTGGGTCGCCACTGCGATCGATTCCAGTTGCCGGAGGTGGGGTTCACGGGCGGCGTGATTCCCGGCTGCTCGTATCGGGCCGGCGTGCGCAGTGCACGGGGGTGCGGGTGAACGACGGATCGGGACCGAGGTCGGCGCTCTCGCTCCGGTGTGCCGCCCCGCAGGCGATGGACCAGGTGGTCGTGGATCTCGGCCCCGGTGCAGAGGATGTGGCGCGCTGATCGGCACCGGCGACGGCCACCACTGCAACAGTCGCCGTCACCTCCACCGCTTTTCAGGCGACCGCCGCCCGGGATCGCGACCGAAGACCAGGTGATCGGCGGCGACGCCCTGGTGCTCTTGCCCATCGGTGGCGGCAAATCGCTGTGCGATCAGATTCCGGCGCTCGTGCGCCCGGGCGTGCGCCCGGGCGTGGGCATCTCACTACTCATCGCGCTCATGCAGGACCAGGTGGACGCGCGCTCAATGCTGTTGGCGTGCGTCGACCAACCACATCTTCACCGCCCAAGAGCTCGGAGCCCGGACAACTGGTCGACGCCCGTCGCCGACGCTCGAGCCCATCAGGCTGGTGCCCCATCCCGGGCAGCACATCCCTGCGCACCCTCGAACGCGCCGGCCTGGTGGCGCGGCGCATGACCGCGCAGGTACCGGTGCGCGTGGTACCGGTAGCTCCGGCCTATCCGGACGATCGGATATCAGGGCCGGAGTTTCGAGCACCAATCCAGCCCGCCGGTTCCCTGTCCTCACCACACGGCCGCCCGCCGGAAGGTCGATCCCCGGCTTCACTACTGATCCGCAGTATCCCAACGGGCGCAAGCCATCACGTGGCGACCCCAACCCGGTGATCTGACCCCAACCCCCGTGATCTGAAGGAATACCTCCTGCAGCAACCCCACATGCGGCTTCAAAGGTGAGGGGGCTGAAAGGTGAAGGCGCGTCCCCAAGCCCGGCCCCTCCCTTCTCCAGGCATCTTTTGGCTCTTTATCTTTCGGGTTTGCGTATGCGGTCACGTCCGGAGGAGCCGGACGCAACTGTGGATGGCGGTCAGTGGGCGAAGTGCCATCGGGTGGCGCCGTGGGGGTCGGTCAGGGCCACGCCTACAGCGGTGTGGATGGTCAGGCGGTAGAGGTGCCACGGGGCTGGTCCGGCGCTCTGGGCGCTGTAGGGTGCGGTGATCGCGTCGCCGGATCGTTCTGCGGGCCAACCGCCGGCGCGGTAGACGGCGGTGACGCGATCGAGTTCGGCGGGGTCGATGATCCGGTGCGCTGCCCCGGACAGTACGAGGTCGACGTCCGGGAATCGGATGGACAGTGTGCAGAACGGGTTGGTGGACAGGTTGCGTGACTTCTTGCTGGCGGGCCCGCTGGTGAAGTAGATGTGGCCGTCGGCTTCGATGCCGCCGATCCCTGCTGAGCTCGGCTTGCCGGATGGGCTGACGGTGCCGAGGAATTGGGGGGTCTCGG
The DNA here is from genome assembly GCF_053601595.1 of Nocardia sp. NPDC004711. Taxonomy (NCBI): domain Bacteria; kingdom Bacillati; phylum Actinomycetota; class Actinomycetes; order Mycobacteriales; family Nocardiaceae; genus Nocardia; species Nocardia sp. NPDC004711. The sequence continues at coordinate 1,722 of NZ_JBSGCB010000016.1, forward strand.
GCAGCCCGATCCATGCGTCGATCGCCTTCTGGACGCGGCCCCAGGGCAGTTCGGCCTTGCCGTAGATGTTCAGGTCCTCTGCCGATACCGGATCTGCGAGCATCGTTCCTCCTCGGTGGGCTGATACGAGTCGAGACGGGCCGAGACCGTCGCAATCATCGGCCCGGGGCGATCAGGTTGCGACGGGGCGGAGTTGGGCGATGGCCCGGGTGCCGTGGTCGACGGAGAACCAGAGGGTGAGGGCGTCCGGCGTGCGGGCGGTATGGATGTCCAAGGTTTCGCCGTAGCGGATGGGCTTGTTGTACTCGAGGATGAAACGGTGCGGTCCCTGGACGAGATCCGTTGCGTCGGCAGTGAATTCGTGGACCGCGTGCCAGTAGGCCGTGTTGGTGATGTGCTGGAAGTGATCGGTGTCGGTGCGGCGCAGGGGGAAACGGGTGGCGGGCGTGGATGGCTGGGGTTCGTCGAGCCATTGCCGCCAGCGCAGCCGGTGCTCGCCGGTGGTGGTGCTCATGAGCTCGAAGAATTCGTCGGCCACCCGGGACGGGCTCATCGTCTCCTTGTTCATGTGGATCCAGAAGCCCTCGGTCTCGATCAGGCCGCCGATGTCGGAGTCGATGCGGACCCGCATGGAACACCAGCGTGGGGAGATGCCCGAGCACCAGCGGCGGATGCGCAGCTGGGTGGGCCAGGTGATGGGGCGCAGTACGTCGATGACGGTGCGGCGCACGATCCAGTGCGGATGCGATTCGAGGGCGCCGATGTGCGCGAGGTGGTCGACGCCGGCGTCCTGCAGGTGGCGGGCGGTGCCGTCGATGCGCAAGTACTGGTTCTCGTCCATGTCGACAGTGCCCAGGCGGCGGGTGACGTCGAAGATGTGGCCGGAGTCGGGAACGGGGGTGAGTGGCGTGGCCGACGGGTGTGCCGTGGTCAGGGTGGGATCGGCGACCTGGTTCATCGGCAGAACCTCCGGATCTTCCATCCGAGTGACGGAGCGGGAGTGCACGGAACAACTGCGGTGGCGACGCTGCACGGGAGTGTCTTCGAGGGTAGTGCAGAACCCGTAAAGACGGCGGCTGCGGGGTTCGGCGTGCCCGCACGGTGGGTAACGTCGTGATAGATCGATGTGGACGCATCGGAGCGGAAGAGGCGAGCGCACATGGAATTGACGCCGGAGCAGGCCGACCGGGCCGCCGGGGTACTGCTGGGGACCGCGGCCGGAGACGCGCTGGGGGCGAACTACGAGTTCACCGTGCCCGGTCCGGACGCCGAGATCCGAATGCTGGGCGGTGGCGCGTTCGGGTGGGAGCCGGGTGAGTGGACCGACGACACGGCCATGGCGGTCGCGGTGGCGCGGGCGGCCGCGCGGGCGGGGGACCTCTGCAGCCCGGAGGGGCTGGACGCGGTCGCGGCCGAATTCGTGGCGTGGTGGGATTCCGGACCCAAGGACATCGGCAACCAGACCCGTGAGGTGCTGCAGTGGCGTGACCAGACCGGGCGTGCCATGCAGATGCGCGCCCACGGTCTGACCGGCCTGACGGCGGGCAATGGTTCGCTCATGCGCACCGCCCCGGTCGCGCTCGCCTATCTCGACGATGCCGAGAAGTGCGGCAAGGCAGCCAAACTCATCAGTTCACTGACCCACTACGACATGCAGGCCATGCAGGCGTGCAAGCTCTGGACCCTGGCCATCCGCCACGCCATCCTGTTCGGCACCTATGACGGCCTGCGTGAGGCGCTGTCCCAGGTGGACACCGGCTTCTGGGAACCGTTGCTGGACAAGGCCGAAACCGGCAGCCCCGTCGACTTCCCCAAGAACGGCTGGGTGGTGCACGCCCTGCAGACGGCCTGGTGGGCCATCACCCACGCCGAAACCCTGCCCGCCGCACTGGAACTCGCGGTGCGCGCGGGCGGCGACACCGACACCACGGCGGCCATCGCGGGCGGCCTGCTCGGCGCTCGCTGGGGCGCCTCGGCCGTCCCCGCCGAATGGCTGGAGCTGCTGCACGGCTACCCGGGCTACGGCACCACGGATCTGAACGCCCTCACCCGGCAGGTCACCGAGCGCTGAATTGCTCAGTCCGGCAGGCGGACTACGCCGTCGAGGTAGCGGCGGCAGCGGCCGGTGAGCCGCACCCGGTCGCCGGTGAGGGCGCAGCGCAGGGCCCCGCCGCGCCGGGACAGCTGGCGGGCGGTGAGGCTGGTGCGCCCGAGTTCGCGACTCCACAGCGGGGTGAGCTGCGCGTGCGCCGACCCGGTGACCGGGTCCTCGGGAATGCCCTGGCCGGGTGCGAAGACCCGGGACACGAAGTCGACCTCGTCGCCGGTCGCGGTGAGAATGGCGGCGCGGTTCAATTCGGGAAAGGCCGAGAAGTTCGGACGGGATTCGCGCACTTCGTGTTCGGCGGTGACGACCAGCACCACATCGGTCCCCTCGAACGCGCGCAGCGGCCGCACCCCCAGCGCCTGCGCCAGCTGATGCGGAAGTCCTTCGTGCACATCGATTTCCACCGATGACACCGACGGCAGGTCGAGCACCAGATCGTCCCGGTCCCGATCCACCCGCAACCACCCGCTGCGCGTATAGAAGTGGACCCGATCCGCCCCCGGATGCATGTCGTCCAGGATCTGCGCGGCCGCGGCCATGGTGGCGTGCCCGCACAGGTCCACCTCCACCGTCGGCGTGAACCACCGCAGATGGAAGGCGGGCGAGTTGTCCGGCGGCGCACCCGCTTCCGTCGGCAGCGCCGAGGTATAGAAGGCCGTCTCGGCGAGATTGTTCTCCTCGGCCAGCCGCTGCAGCAGTTCGTCCGGCAGCCAGGACAGCAGCGGCATGACCGCGGCCGGATTGCCCGAGAACGGCGCGTCGGCGAATGCGTCGAGCTGATGCAGCAAGACCTCCATGGCGCTCAAAATACCTGCGAATTCAATTACTGCCCAGGACGGCACCACCCCCGGCGAGCCAAACCATGCGACCAATTCGACCGTCACCGCAGGTCCAGGCCACTGAGACGCCCCACATGCTCTCGCGCTGAACATGTTTCGAGCCGGGGTCGCGGCACGGCCCCGGCTCGAAACGGCTTCTGGATCAGGCGTCTTCGTCCGCCGGTACCGGCGTGTGGGGCGATTCGCCGAGGTACTTGGCGCTGAGCCACCACGCAACCTCGACCAGGACGATGCCGATTCCGCCGCACACGATGGCCAATGTCGTCAGCGCGATGTTGGACGGGTCCAGTTTGAAGAAGTGGCGGGTGAAGGGCACCGCGAACAGGATCAGGTATCCGGCGATGGAACCCGCCACCAGCAGGATCTTCCACCAGTTCCACGGGCGGGCGACGATGGCCAGCACCCACACCGCGATGATCAGCAACGTGATCAGGGCGGTGGTGCCGGCCTGGATCTTCGCGGTCTCGCTGACGTCGGGCCCCTTGTAGGCGATCAGGTACGAGATGAAGGTCATCACGCCGATCACGACACCCGACGGGATCGCCAATCGCATGACGCGGCCGACGAATCCGGCGCGGGCGCGCTCGTTGTTGGGGGCCAGCGAGAGGATGAAGGCGGGGATGCCGATGGTGAACCAGGCGGCGATCGTCACGTGGCGGGGCAGGAACGGGTAGCCGATGGCCTTGTAGCTGAAGATCTGCGACCCGATGCCCGCGATGCCGACCAGGAACGCCAGCACCACCGAGTAGACGGTCTTGGTGAGAAACAGGTTGGAGACCCGCTCGATATTGCCGATCACCCGGCGGCCCTCGCCCACGACATAGGGCAGGGTCGCGAACTTGTTGTCCAGCAGCACGATCTGCGCCACCGCGCGGGTGGCCGGGCTGCCCGAGCCCATGGCGACGCCGATATCGGCGTCCTTCAGGGCGAGGACGTCGTTGACGCCGTCGCCGGTCATGGCGACGGTGTGGCCGCGCGACTGCAGCGCACCGACCATGGCGCGCTTCTGATCCGGTCGGACGCGGCCGAACACGGTCTTGTGCTCCAGCACGTCCGCCAGCTCGTTCTGATCGGTCGGAAGTTTGCGGGCATCGACCGGGTTGTTGCCCCCGGGCAACCCCAGCGAGGACGCCACCGCGCCGACCGACACCGCATTGTCGCCGGAGATGACCTTGGTCGAAACATGCTGGGAGGCGAAGTATTCCAGCGTCCCCTTGGCGTCGGGGCGCACCTTCTGCTCGAGCACCACCAGCGCCGCCGGGGTGACCTGCCCGGGCGCGTCGGGCGCGTCCACCGGCCGGTCGCTGCGGGCCAGCAACAGGACGCGCAGCCCCTTGGCCCCGATGTCCTGTGCGGTGTCGGCGATCTCGGAAGCCGGGTCCAGCAGCACGTCCGGCGCACCCATCAGCCAGTTGCCGTGCTCGCCGTAGGACATGCCGCTCCACTTCTTGGCGGAGGAGAACGGCGCGACCCCGGTGGAGTCCCAGCCGGGTGCGCCCGGCAGTGCCTCCTTGATGGCCAGCACGCTGGCATTGGGCCGCGGGTCGTCGGCGGCCAGCGCGGCGAGTGCCTCGCGCAGTGTCGCCTCCGGAATGTCGTTCACCGGACGGACTTCCGCGAGCCGCATGCCGTTCTCGGTGAGGGTGCCGGTCTTGTCCGCGCACACCACATCCACCCGGGCCAGCCCCTCGATGGCGGGCAGCTCCTGCACCAGGCACTTGCGCGCACCGAGCCGGACCACGCCGACCGCGAAGGCGATGGAGGTCATCAGCACCAGGCCCTCGGGCACCATGGGCACCAGCGCGGCCACCATGCCGTTGACGGCGGGCCGCCAGGATTCCTTGGAGGAGAACAGCTGGTTGTAGATGGACAGCAGGCCCGCCGGAATCAGCAGGTAGGTAATGACTTTCAGGATGGTGTCGATGCCGCTGCGCAGCTCCGACTTGACCAGCGTGAACTTGCTGGCCTCGTCGGCGAGCTTGGCGGCGTAGGCGTCCTTGCCGACCTTGGTGGCCCGGTAGGCGCCGCTGCCCGATACCACGAAGCTGCCCGACATGATCTGCGCGCCAAGGGTTTTGTCGATGGGGTCGGCCTCACCGGTGAGCAGTGACTCGTCGACCTCGAGCAGTTCGGTCTCGATCACCTCGCCGTCGACGACGATCTGGTCGCCGGGCCCGAGCTCGATGATGTCGTCGAGCACGATCTCCTGCGGCACGACGGCGGCGGCGATGCCCTCGCGGCGCACCACGGGCTTGGCCTGCCCGACGATGGCCAGCTTGTCGAGGGTGTTCTTGGCCCGAAGCTCCTGGATGATGCCGACCGCGCTGTTGGCGATGATCAGCAGCCCGAACATGCCGTCGATGAGTGAACCGGTGGCCAGCACCAGGATGAACAGCACACCGAGGATCGCATTGATCCGGGTGAACACGTTCGCCTTGACGATGTCCTTGACGGACCGGCTGGCCCGCTCCGGCACGTCGTTGGTCAGCCCGTCCCGCCGCCGCTGCTCCACCTCGGCGGAGGTGAGCCCCAGCGTGGGTGGGCTGGGTGGACTAGCTGCCTGCGCAGTAATCGACATGCCCTCCACAGTAAAGGGCGACCAAAGAAACTGGCCCGTAGCTGCCCGTCACGCGCGGGACAGGCGTGTGAGGATCATCCTATGTATTCGCTGTCGTGACGTTCGTTGCACGGGCTAACGTATTTGGGTGGCGGAAGGACCTGGGAACTCGGACGCAGCGGTCGATACGACGCGGCGGAATCAGCCGACGGGACACGAGGGCACCCGGGACGCGGGTATCACCTTCGGCGTCGGGGCGTATTTCATCTGGGGACTGTTCCCGGCCTTCTTCGGACTGCTGTCCTTCGCGAGCGCAGGGGAGGTCCTGGTCGAGCGGATTCTCTGGACGCTGGTGGTCTCGCTGCTGGTGATGACGCTCGCCGGGCGGCTGGGGGAGCTGCGGCGGATCGACGCGCGGACCTGGCGGTTGGCGGCCGTGGCGTCGGCGGCGATCTCGATGAACTGGGGCGTGTACGTCTACGGCGTGATCTCGCATCACGTGGTGGAGTGTGCGCTGGGGTACTTCATCAATCCGCTGGTGACGGTGGCATTCGGGGTCATCATCTTCCGGGAGCGGCTGCGGGCTCCGCAGTGGGTCGCGCTGGGGCTGGGGGCCACGGCGGTGATCGTGCTGACCATCGATTACGGCCGGCCGCCGTGGATCGCGTTGATCCTGGCCTGTTCCTTCGCCACCTATGGGCTGGTCAAGAAGGTGATTCGGCTCGACGCGCTACCCGGCTTGGCGGCAGAGGGATTGGCGGCCGCGCCGTTCGCGCTGATCGCGGTGATCGTGATCGCGGCGACCGGCAACGCGACCTTCGGTTCCTCACTTCCGCATACGGGATTGCTCATGCTGACCGGACCGGTCACCCTCGTGCCACTGGTGTTGTTCGCGCTGGCGGCCCGGCGAGTGCCGTTGTCCACCATGGGAATTCTGCAGTACCTCACGCCCGGACTGCAGCTGGCCTGGGGTGTGGCGGTGGGGCACGAGCCCATGCCCGCGTCCCGCTGGGCGGGGTTCGCGCTGATCTGGCTGGCGCTGGCCATCTTCACCGTCGACGCCCTGCGCCGCTCCCGCCGCCCCGTGGTCGCCGTCCCGGAATAGCGCGAAACCGCACACCCCTCATTCGATGTGCGGTTCCACGTGGGCCGGTCAGGGTTTGCGAGCGCCCTGGGCCTTCGCCACGAACTCGTTGGTGTAGGTCGCGTCGAGGTCGATACGCTCCTGCACCGGTGCGACATTGCGCGAGTACTGGCCGAGAATGCGCAGGACGTTCTGCGCGCCTTCGGGTTTCATCAGGCCGTCGCCGTTGAACATGCTGATCGAATCGGCGATGGACTTGACGTAGAGTTTCGGATCGCCGCCCGCGTACTGGCCGGGCATCTTGGCGGCGATCTCCTCGGGGGAGTGGGTCTTGATCCACTGCAGGGTCTGGACGAACGAGTTCGCCAGCTTCTGCACGATGTCCGGGTGGCCGGCCACGGTCTCGCAGCGCATGTAGAGCGAGGCGGCGGGGTAGAGGCCGCCGAGCGCCGCGCGGGTGCCCTGCTCGTTGCGCATGTCGATCAGCACCCTGGCGTCACCGGAGGTGACCATCTTGGCGACGGTCGGGTCGGTGGTCATGCCCGCGTCGATGCCGTTGTGGTTCATGCCCGCGATGAAGGTCTGTCCCGCACCGACTTTCACCCGGGTGTAGTCGGAGGTCCGCAGACCGGCCTGCCCGGCCAGCGCCTGGGTGAGGAAGTCGGTGGACGAGCCCAGCGACGTCACGCCCAGATTGCGGCCCTTGAAGTCCGCCGGGGACTTGATGGCCTCGGCGTCCTGCTTCGACACCAGCTCGACCTCGCCGGGCACGTCGGCGAACTGCACGACCGTCTTCAGGCACTGGTCCTTGGCCTGCAGATCGATGGTGTGGTCGTAGAAACCGACCACGGCCTGGACGTCGCCGGTGAGCAGCGCGGTCTCGGCGGTCGCGCCGGACTGCTCGCCCAGCAGGTGCACGTCGATGTCATTGGCCTCGAAGAAGCCCAGCTTCTCGGTGAGCATGGCCGGCAGGTAGATGACCTTCTCCAGCCCGCCCACCATGATGGTGATCTGCGGCCGCCCGTTCTCGGTCGGAATGCGGCGCGAATCGCGGCAGCCGGTCACCAGCAGCAGCGCACTGATCGCCAGCAGGACCACGGCAATGTGCTTGCGGTACTTCATGGCTCAGATCCCGTGGCCCGAGGCGGCCTGCGAGGGACGCCATTTCAGCAGCCGGTTCTCCGCCAGCCCGATCAGCCACTCCGCGACCAGCGCGACGACGGTGATGATGATCATGCCCGCGTAGATGCCCGCCGCGTCGAAGGTGCCCTGCGCATTGCTGATCAGCAGGCCCAGACCCTTGCTGGCGCCGGCGTACTCACCGACCACCGCGCCGATCAGCGCGAAACCGAAGGCGGTGTGCAGCGAGGACAGGATCCAGGTGGTCGCGCTGGGCAGCACGATGGAGCTCAGCACCTGACGGCGGCTCGCGCCCAGGATGCGGGCATTGTTGATGACATTGCCGTCCACCTCACGCGCACCGGTGAAGGCGTTGAAGAACACCGCGAAGAACACCAGCACCACGACAGTCGCCACCTTGGACTGCAGGCCCAGGCCGAACCAGATGATGAACAGCGATGCCAGCACGATGCGCGGCACCGCGTTGAGCGCCTTGATGAACGGGGCCAGCACGTCCGCCCAGTAGCGGGAGCGGCCCAGCAGCACACCCAGCACGATGCCCGCGATGGTGCCGATGGCGAAGCCCAGCACCGCCTCCTGCACCGTCGTGTACAACTGCAGCCAGATGGAGCCGAATTGCGTGCCCTCGGTGAACCATTCGACCAGTCGGTCCCAGATCAGCGAGGGCTTGGAGTAGAAGAACGGGTCGATCCAATAGGTGGCGGTGAGCTCCCACGCGCCCAGCCACAGGGCCACGATGAGCGCGCGCAGCCCCCATGTCCGGATCTTGTTCCGGCGCGCCTGCGACCGCACCCGCGCCAGGATCTGCTCCTCGGTCTCCACCTCGAATTCCGTTGGGGTGACAGCCGTCTGCGGCATGACATCAAGCGACACGGGCCGCTCCCTTCGTGCGGGCCGCCTCGACCTGATCGCGCAGTGTTTCCCAGATTTCCTTGTAGAGGTCGCGGAATTCCTCGGTGAGGCGCACCTCCTCGACATTGCGCGGCCGGTCCAGAGTGACCTTGAAGTCGCCGCACACGGTGGCCGGGCTCGCGGTCATGACGACGACCCGATCCGCCAGGGCGATGGCCTCTTCCAGATCGTGGGTCACGAAGATGACCGCCGCCCGGCCCTTTTCCCGGCCATCCGAGTCGATGCCGGACCATACGCGCAGTAGTTCGTCCTGCATGAGCTGGCGGGTCTGCACGTCGAGCGCGCTGAAGGGCTCGTCCATGAGGATGATCTCGGGATCGTTGACCAGCGTCTGCGCCAGCGCCACCCGCTTGCGCATGCCGCCGGAGAGCTGATGCGGGTAGTAGTTCTCGAACCCGGCCAGTCCGACCGTGCGCACCCAGCGGGCGGCGCGCTCACGGGCTTCGGCCTTGGACACGCCCCGGAGCTTCGGGCCCAGCGCCACATTGTCGATGACCGACTTCCACGGCAGCACGGCGTCCTGCTGGAACATGTAGCCGACGCCGTCCGGGATGCCGCGAACATCCTTGCCGCGCACCAGGGTCCGGCCCGCCGAGGCCGGTTCCAGGCCGGACACCAGCGACAGCGTGGTGGACTTGCCGCAGCCGGTGGGGCCGACGACGGCGACGAATTCGCCGGCCGCGACGGTGAAGTTCAGGTCGCGCACCGCGGTGTGGATGCCGCCGTTGTTGCCGGGGAACCGCTTGGTCGCGCCCCGCAATTCGATCAAAGGCGCGGGACCCGGCCCGGGCTCAGTGGTCGTTGTGCTCATCAGTGCTCCTGTTTCCGATGCCGCCGCTGCGGCATTGGACAGAAGCTACGTGGGCCGGGTCACACTCCACCCGGTTGTGCGCGCAAGTCACACAAGCGGCGATTCGGTCGTTTTGTGCATTCTGCTCAGACGGTTGCGAGGGGTTGTCTACACTGTCGCCCGTGCTCTCGCTCGGCCCCCGTTCCGTCCGGCTCCGGACCCAGATCCTGCTGTTGCAGATCGCCGTGGTGGGCCTGACCGTCGGGCTGGCCTTCGGCGTCTTCGCCTACGTCAGCGGCGACCGCCTCTCCGGCGAGTACGGCCAGCGCGCCCTGGCCATCGCCCGCACCGTTGCCTCCGACCCGCAGGTCCGTGCCGCCGTCGCGCGGTACGCCGACAGCCCGCTGCAGGCCGGTCCCGCCCTGAAATCGGAGCTCGCGGGTGGCGAGCTCGAGCAGATCTCCGACAACGCCTGCCTGCGCACCGGCGCGCTCTTCGTGGTGATCACCGATGACGCGGGCATCCGGCTGGCCCACCCCGACCACGACCGGCTCGGCGAAATGGTCAGCACCGACCCCTCGCGCGCGCTGGCCGGCGGGGAGGTCGTGATCCGCGAACACGGAACGCTCGGTGAATCCGTGCGCGCGAAAGTTCCCGTCCTGCAACCGGATACCGCACCGCCATCGAGCCCGGCAGGCGGCCGGGTGGTGGGGGAGGTCAGCGTCGGGATCTCCACGGCCGCAGTCCACGATCAGCTGCTCCGGGACTTGCGCCGAGCCGGACTGCTGATCGGCGGCGCGCTGCTGGCGGGCATTGCGGGATCGGTGTTGCTGGCCCGTCGCTGGCACGGTCTGACTCTGGGGCTGGAACCTTCTGATCTGGCGGAGCTGGTGCGTGAGCAGGACGCGGTCCTGCACGGCATCGGCGAGGGCGTGGTCGCCGCCGACGCCGGCTGGCGGATCACCGTCGTCAACGACGAGGCCCGCCGCCTGCTCGGCATCGACCCCGAACCGGGCAGCGATATCGGCGCCATCGGCCTGACACCTCGTGTCCTGCAAGCCTTCCGCGCCGCCGACGGCCAACCCGTCCAGGCCGCGGTCGGCGACCGCATCGTGGTCGTCACCGCCCGCGCCGTCACCCGCGACTCCCGCCCCCTCGGCGCGGTCCTCTCCGTCCGCGACCGCACCGACGTGGAATCCCTGACCCGCCAACTGGATGCCGTCTCCACCATGAGCACCGTCCTGCGCGCCCAACGCCACGAATTCGCCAACCGCCTCCACCTGCTCAGCGGCCTGCTCCACACCGGCCGCCCCGACGAGGCCACCCACTACATCGAAGAACTCCTCGGCTCCGGCCCCCTCGGCGCGGCCCTCCCCGGCATCGACACCATCCGCGACCCCTACCTACAGGCCTTCCTCTCCGCCAAGGCCGCTCACGCCCGCGAACAGGGCGTCCACCTCCGCCTCGGGCCCAACACCTGGGTCGACGCGAACCTCGCCGCCCCCGTCGATGTCACCACCGTCCTCGGAAATCTTCTCGACAACGCCATCGACGCCGCCGCGGCCGGTGGTGGTGCGGGTTCGGCTGTGTCCGAGCCGAATCCGGACGGCTGGCGTACCGATCGCCCGGCCGGCGGCATGTCGGCGGATTCTGCTGGGGCCGTGGCCTCGGCTGCTGACGTGGATTCCGGTGGTGGCAGCGTGGGCGGCGGCCTTCGTCGTGCGGCGAATTCCGGCTCGATCAACGCCGCCGGCGCTCGGGTCGATGGTGACGTGAATCCGGATGATGCTGTGGAGTTTCGAGACAGCGTGGTCGGCGAGGGGGAGGGGCCCGTGGTCGAGGTGGAGTTGGTGCAGGAGGGTGGGACACTGCATATCGCGGTCGCCGACAATGGTGCGGGCATCGCGCCCGGGTTGATGGATTCGGTCTTCGCCGAGGGGGTTTCGACGAAGCCGGGCGGTGGCCCGGGTGGGCGGGGGCTGGGCTTGGCGCTGTCGCGACAGGTGGCACGGGCTCAGGGCGGGGAGGTGCGATTGGCCGACCCGGGCGGCGTGGGTGTAACCGGGGGCCGTTCGGACGCCGGTGGGAGTCCGTTGGGCGGAGCGGAGTTCATTGCCCGGATGCCGGGCGTGCTGACGGACGAGGAGCCGGCGTGGGCCGAGGAGAACTGACCGTGCTGGTGGTCGACGACGACTTCCGGGTGGCCAATCTGCATGCCGGAATCGTCTCGGCGCTACCGGGATTCACGGTGGCGGCTACCGTGAACACGCTCGCCGCCGCACGCACCGCCATGGCCGAGACTCCCGTCGATCTGGCCCTGGTGGACGTCTACCTGCCCGACGGTTCCGGCATCGACCTGGTCCGCGAGATGCCGTCCGACGCCATGATGCTCACCGCCGCAACGGAATCGGAGACCGTGCGCGCCGCGCTGTCGGCCGGGGCGCTCGGCTACCTGGTGAAGCCGTTCGACCACGCCGTGCTCGCGGCCCGGCTGGCGGGGTACGCGCGATATCGGCGGCTGCTCGCCGCCCTGGAGGTCACCGCGGGCGACGTGGACGCCGCCCTGGCGGCGCTGCGCCCGGTCGCCGTCCCGGCCGGTGTCGCGGTCGGCGCGCCGGCCGTCGCCTCACCCACGAAAGACCTTGTCCTGCAAGCGGTCCGCAATGCGGACGCTCCGATGTCGGCAGCCCAGGTCTCGGCCGCCATCGGCATCTCCCGTGCCACCGCCCAGCGCTACCTCGCGAGCCTGGTCGGCGTCGGCGACCTGCGCATGCAACTCCGCTACGGCAGCACCGGCCGCCCGGAGCAGGAGTACTCCGCCCCCCGCCGGCCCTGAGCCGCCCCCATTTTCCGGGGCCGCTGCGGGCTGTGACGGTTCGCACAGGGCGCTTGGCGGAATCGGCGGCGGGTGGTTACCGTCGTGGGTGTGGCGATGCTCCTGTCGGCCGACTTGTACCGGTCCAGGGTCGGGATCGTCACGAACACAGGAGAATTCCTATCACTATCCAGTTCAACCACACCATTGTCGCGTGCACGGACAATCGGGTCTCCGCCGAATTCTGGGCGGACATCCTCGGGGTGGAGGTGGGCAAGCCGTACGGTCCGTTCATTCCGATTACCGTCGATAATGGCGTCACCTTCGACTTCGCCAATCTGCCACCGGGTTTCGAGGGCGAGCCGCAACCGCAGCATTACGCCTTCCTGGTCTCCGAAGAAGAATTCGACGCCGCCTACGACAAGATCAAGCGGTACGGCATGACCTACTGGGCCGACCCGCGTCAGCAGGGCGTCAACGAGATCAACCACAATGACGGCGGCCGGGGGATCTATTTCCTCGACCCCGTCGGCCATTACATGGAGTTGATCACCGTCCCGTACGGCGGCTAACCGCAATAGTTCTCACGCGGGTCACCGCGGTAACTCCTCACACGGCTACCGCGGTGCCCAACGAGAAGGCAACCCAGGGCTTCGGCCCTTGCTGGTAATACCGATCGATATCGCGGATCTCGAATCCCGCGGCCTCGATCAACCCGCGAATATCGCGGTCGAGGTGGCAGCCACCGGCCAATGCCTTCTGCACCGGGTTGAACCGGTGCTGCCACTTCTGGACACCGGCATCCGGTGCGAGACCGTGCTCGACGAAATGAAAAGTGCCGCCGGGGGCCAGCACTCGGCGCACCTCGGCGAGCGCGGCCTCGACATCCGGGATGGTGCACAGCGTCCACGTCGACAGCGCGGAATCGAAGCTGTCGTCCTCGAACGGCAGGGCCTGCCCGTCCAGGCCGGCCCGTTCCACCGGAACCGTCGCCGCGGCCAGCCGCCCGGCGGCCATTCGCCATCCGAGGTCGGCGGGTTCGACCGCGCTCACCGACTGCACCGAATCGGGATAGAACGGCACATTGCGCCCGGACCCGAACCCGATCTCGACTACGCGCCCGTGCAGCCCGGCGCAGACCCGCTGCCGCTCGGAGTTCATCTGCTTCGAGCCACAGCACATGTCGACCAGCCTGGGAAGTATCCGGTCTTCGTAGATTCCCACGACACCACTCTGGCAACCGGATCGCATGCACGCCACTACTTCCGGCAATGTGCGCGAGTCGGTCAGTGCGCAGTGGGGAATCGCTGCGTCAGCCAATCCGTGACGAAGGTCAGCACCTGCGGATCGATGGTCGTCTCGATCTTGGCGTACTCGTCGGGTGTGCCCTTGTCGGCGGGCTGCATCAGGTGATCGAGCCCGTCGAAGACGTGTACGGTCGCATCCGGATCGGCGGCCAGCAGCGTGCGCGCCGGGCCCGCGTTCTGGGCCGCGGGCACCTGGAGATCCTTGCTGCCGTAGAAGGCCAGCACCGGCACCCGCAGCGCCGACAGCGCCGGGGCCGGGTCGTAGCCGACCAGCGCCGCCATGTACGGCGTCACCAGTTCGCCGATCTGCGCGTCGGACAGCTTCTTGTCGGCGGGCAGGCTGTCATTGTGCTGTCGCACATAGGTTTTGGCGGCCTCCAGATCCCCGGAGCGCAGCAGGGTCGACAGGGTGGAGTTGAACGCCACCTGCTGATCGATCTGCTCCGCGGTGGCCCCCTGCGCGGTGAGGATCAGCCGATTCTGTTCCACCAGCACATCCGAGCCCGGCACCGCCGGCCCCGCCATCATGATCACGAACGCCACTCCGCTGTCCGGCCGCATGGTGTACAGCGGCGCGAGATACCCGCCCTCGCTGTGCCCGAGCAGGCCGATCCGCTTGGCGTCGATCTCCGGCCGCCCGTGCAGGAAGGCCATTCCGGCGCCGATGTCGTCGGTCAGATCCTGATAGCTCGAGGTGTCCAGGTGCCCGCCGGTCTTGCCGACGCCGCGCTTGTCGGTGCGCAGGACCGCGTAACCCGCGCGGGTCAGGGTGTCGGCCAGCAGCAGGAACGGCTTGTGACCCAGCAGCTCCTCATTGCGATCGTTGGCGCCGCTGCCATTGATCAGCACGACCGTCGGGAACGGCCCGCCGGTGCTCGGCTCGGTCAGCGTCCCGGCGATGGTGATGTCCCCGCTGGGGAAGCTGACATCCTCGGACTTGTACGGGAACGGCGGCTTCGGCTCCTGTGGGCGCGGCCGGCCCTCGACCTTGCCGCGCGTCAGGTTCAGCGGAAACGTCTGGCCGGATTGGCTGAACTGCCCCTGGATGCTGTCGGAGCCCTTGTCGTACTTGCCCTGGAACGACGGATTGCCCGGAATCCCGGTGATGGTCCACGCCACGCCGTCGGCATCGTTCTTCACCCCGCTCAGCGGCGCGGCCTCGGCATCCTGGGCGGGAATGTCGATGGTGGCCTGGTGCCCGCCGGTGAAGCTGACCCCGACGGCCAGCGGATGGCCGGGAATCTCGATGCTCCCGTGCCAGTCCCCGGTCAGGCCGGCGGGCGCGGCCTCCTGCTTGGACGACGAACACCCGGTCAGCGCCAGGACGATCACGAGCAGTACCGCAGGAACCAACGACCACGCCCTTCGCATGGCGACAGCCTACGCAGCCGTCGCCGGCACTCCCGGGAACTCGCCCTGATCTCGGAAAGGCTCGCTCCGATAACGCCGGTGTCACTACCCGGGCACCCGGAATAACCACTGGGCCAACGGGAGTAACTCTCTCCGTTTCTTCATTGCCGGTGTCACCCGGCGCTCGTACCGTGGAATTCGTGAGCAATGACGCTTCCCCGCCGGGTCTCATGGACCTGCCGGCCACGGTTGGCGGCTACGCGGCCGCTGAATTCGGTCCGTTGGTGCGCACTTTCGCGCGGATGGTCGGCGGTCGCCCGGGCGCCGGGGGCGCGCTCACGGTGCACCTGCGCGGGGAACCGCTGGTCGAGATCTGGATCGGGGAGGCCGGGCCGCGCCGGCCCTGGGATGCCGACACCGGCGCCATCGTCTTCTCCGCCACCAAAGGCATTGCGGCCACGGTCATCCACCGGCTCGCCGATCGCGGTCTCATCGACTACGACGCCCCGGTCGCCCACTACTGGCCGGAATTCGCCGCCAACGGCAAGGGGCGGATCACGGTACGGCAGGTGCTGTCCCACCGGGCCGGGCTGTACGGGCTGCCCGAGATCGCCCGCGGCCTGGACGACGTGCTCGACCACCGCATGATGGAAGACCACCTGGCCGCCGCCAAACCCGATCATCTGCTGGGCATCCCGACCTATCACGCCCTCACCTTCGGCTGGCTGCTGGCGGGGCTGGCCCGCGCGGTCACCGGTCGCGGCATGGCCGAGCTGTTCCGTACCGAGGTCGCCGAACCGCTGGGCACCGAGGGCATCCACCTGGGCAACCCGCCGGCCGGGTCGCGCACCAGCGCCGCCCTGCTGCACGGCAACAAGCTGTCGGCGGTCGGCACCAACTATGCCTCGCTGGTGCTGGGCCGGGCCTACTCGCTGCCCGGTCCACTCGGCGCGGTCGCTCGCGCGCTGTTCCTACCCGGCCTGGACCAGCTGCTGGAAGGCGACGATCCGCCCATCCTGCGCACCGAACTGGGTGCGGGCAACGGCGTCTGCACGGCGACCGGCCTGGCCACCGTGTACGACCCGCTCGCCAACAAGGGCATGCACCAGGGTCGCCGCTTCCTCTCGCCCGAAACCATCAGGGCCATGCGGCAGGTGCAGAGCTACCGGCTCGACCGTGCGCTGTTCTACATCCCGATGATGTGGCACATGGGCTATCACTCGCTGCCCGTTCCGGGAGCCCACGCGGGCTTCGGGCACATCGGTCTGGGCGGATCGTTCGGCTGGGCCGAACCCCGCCTGGGACTGTCGGTCGGCTTCGTCCACAATCGGCTCGGCATCGGGTCGATGAGCCTGGACCAACTCGCGTCGGCATGGGTGCTGCCGCTGGTGGTGCGGGGCGCCAATGCGGCGCACCGCACCACAACCCCCGCCCTGCCCGCTGCCGCTTCGGTCGCATAGCCGCGGGCCGCGCCGCGTGACGTCGCACACGACACGCGGAGTCCGCCACGCCGATTCGAGTGAGCGCCACCGCGTGCCTTCGGAACTCGTCGGTGGGGCCGCATAGGATGTCCGGGTGTCAGCCTCGTCGGGATCATTCGTCCATCTCCACAACCACACCGAGTACTCGATGCTCGACGGCGCGGCGAAGATCACGCCCTTGTTCAAAGAGGCGACACGGCTCGGGATGACCGCCGTCGGCATGTCCGACCACGGCAATATGTACGGCGCGTCGGAGTTCTACAACTCCGCCAAGAAGCAGGGCATCAAGCCGATCATCGGCATCGAGGCGTACATCGCGCCGGAGTCCCGGTTCAACACCAAGCGTGTGCTGTGGGGCGACCCGTCTCAGAAGAGCGATGACGTCTCGGGTTCGGGTTCCTACACCCACATGACCATGGTCGCCGAGAACGCGACGGGTCTGCGCAACCTGTTCAAGCTGTCGAGTCTGGCCTCCATCGAAGGTCAGCTCGGCAAGTGGGCGCGCATGGACGCCGACATCATCGCCGAGCACGCCGAGGGCATCATCGCCACCACCGGCTGCCCCTCGGGCGAGGTGCAGACCCGGTTGCGCCTGGGCCACGAACGCGAGGCCCTCGAAGCCGCCGCCAAGTGGCAGGAGATCTTCGGGCCGGAGAACTTCTTCCTGGAGATCATGGACCACGGGTTGTCCATCGAACGCCGGGTGCGCGAGGGCCTGCTCGAGGTCGGCAAGAAGCTGGGCATTCCGCCGCTGGCCACCAACGACTGCCATTACGTGCACGAGCACGACGCGTCCAATCACGAAGCGCTGCTGTGTATTCAGACCGGCAAGACGCTCTCGGACCCGACCCGCTTCAAGTTCGACGGCTCCGGCTACTACCTGAAGTCCGCCGCGGAGATGCGCGCCATCTGGGACGCGGAAGTCCCCGGCGCGTGCGACAACACGGTGCTGATCGGCGAGCGCGTCCAGTCCTACGACGACGTCTGGGCCCACCGCGACCGGATGCCGATCTTCCCGGTGCCCGAGGGCCACACCCAGGCCACCTGGCTCGAGCACGAGGTCATGGTCGGCCTGGACCGGCGCTTCCCGAGCGGGCCGCCGGAGGAGTACATCTCGCGCGCCAAGTACGAGCTCGGCGTCATCAACGAAATGGGCTTCCCCGCTTACTTCCTCGTCGTCGGTGACCTCATCACCTACGCCCGCTCGGTCGGCATCAATGTCGGCCCGGGCCGTGGCTCGGCGGCCGGCTCGCTGGTCGCCTACGCCATGGGCATCACGAACATCGACCCGATTCCGCACGGTCTGCTGTTCGAGCGCTTCCTCAACCCCGAGCGCGTCTCGATGCCCGATATCGATATCGACTTCGACGATCGCCGCCGCGGTGAAATGGTCCGCTACGCCACCGACAAGTGGGGCAGCGACCGGGTCGCCCAGGTGATCACCTTCGGTACGATTAAAACCAAAGCGGCGCTGAAGGACTCGGCCCGCGTGCAGTTCGGCCAGCCGGGCTTCGCCATCGCCGACCAGATCTCCAAGGCGCTGCCGCCGCCGATCATGGCCAAGGACATTCCGCTCTCGGGCATCATGGATCCCGAGCACGAGCGGTACAAAGAGGCCGCCGAGGTCCGCGAGCTCATCAACACCAACCCGGACGTCAACAAGATCTACGAGACCGCACGTGGTCTCGAGGGCCTGATCCGCAACGCCGGCGTGCACGCCTGCGCCGTGATCATGTCCAGTGAACCGCTGACCGACGCGATCCCGGTGTGGAAGCGCGCGCAGGACGGCGCCATCATCACCGGCTGGGACTACCCGTCGTGTGAGGCCATCGGCCTGCTGAAGATGGACTTCCTGGGTCTGCGCAACCTCACCGTCATCGGTGACGCGCTGGTCAATATCAAGGCCAACCGCGGCATCGAACTCGACCTCGACACCCTGCCCCTGGAAGACCCGGCCACCTACGAACTGCTCGCGCGCGGCGACACCCTCGGCGTGTTCCAGCTCGACGGTGGCGCCATGCGAGATCTGCTGCGCCGCATGATCCCCACCGGCTTCGAGGACATCGTCGCCGTGCTCGCGCTGTACCGCCCCGGCCCCATGGGCATGAACGCGCACAACGACTACGCCGACCGCAAGAACGGGCGGCAAGAAGTCAAGCCCATCCATCCGGAGCTCGAAGAGCCCCTGAAGGAGATCCTGCGCGATACCTACGGCCTGATCGTGTATCAGGAGCAGATCATGCAGATCGCGCAGAAGGTGGCCGGGTACTCCCTCGGCCGAGCCGACATTCTGCGCCGCGCCATGGGTAAGAAGAAGGCCGAAGTCCTCGAGGCCGAATTCGAGGGTTTCGAAAAGGGCATGCTGGAGAACGGTTTCACCAAGCCGGCCATCAAGGCGCTGTGGGACACGATTCTCCCGTTCGCCGGTTACGCGTTCAACAAGTCGCACGCCGCCGGCTACGGCCTGGTGTCGTTCTGGACCGCGTACCTGAAGGCCAACTATCCCGCCGAGTACATGGCCGGTCTGCTCACCTCCGTCGGTGACGACAAGGACAAGGCCGCCGTCTATCTGGCCGACTGCCGCCGCCTGGGCATCCAGGTGCTGCCGCCCGACGTCAACGAGTCCGAGCTCGAATTCGCCTCCGTGGGCAACGACATTCGCTTCGGCATGGGCGCGGTGCGCAATGTCGGCGCGAACGTGGTGGCCTCGATCATCGCCGCGCGCAAGGAGAAGTCGAAGTTCACCGACTTCTCCGACTACCTGAACAAGATCGACGCCATCGCCTGTACCAAGAAGGTCACCGAATCCCTCATCAAGGCAGGCGCTTTCGACTCGCTCGGGCATCCGCGCAAGGGCCTGCTGCTGGTGCACTCCGATGCCATCGACGCGGTCATGTCGACCAAGAAGGCCGAGGCCATCGGCCAGTTCGACCTCTTCGGCGGCCTCGACGACGCCGACGAGTCCATTGCCAGCGTCTTCAATGTGAAGGTCCCCGACGAGGAGTGGGAGACCAAGCACAAGCTCGCCCTGGAGCGGGAGATGCTGGGCCTCTACGTGTCCGGGCACCCGCTCAACGGCGTCGAGCACGTCCTCGCGGCGCAGTCCGACACCCAGATCCCCGCCATTCTCGAGGGCGATATCAAGGACGGCGCGCAGGTCACCATCGGCGGCATCTTCGCCAATGTCACCCGCCGCGTGAACAAGAACGGCCTGCCCTGGGCCTCGGCCCAGCTCGAGGACCTCACCGGTGGCATCGAGGTGCTGTTCTTCCCGCAGTCCTACTCCGTCTACGGCATGGACGTCACCGAGGACGCCATCGTCCTGGTCAAGGCCCGCGTCAGCGCCCGCGACGATCGCGTCTCCCTGATCGCCAACGACCTTGTGGTGCCGGACCTTTCGTCCATCGGCGTGGACAAGCCGCTGTCGGTGGTCATCCCCACCCGCCTGTGCACCCCCGACAAGATCGGTGAGCTCAAGCGGGTGCTGTCCCGGCATCCGGGCACCGCGAACGTGCACATCAAGCACGTCGGCTCCCGGGATCGCACCACCATGCTGAAGGTGGCCGACAACCTGCGGGTCTCGCCTTCCTCGGCCCTCATGGGCGACCTGAAGGCCCTGCTCGGCCCGGGCTGCCTGGGCGCGGCCTGATCCCGGTGCCCCCGTCGCACCGTGTGCCCCCTCGTCTCACCGAGGGGGCACACGTGGTGTCACAGCCGGGTGGGATCGCTGACGATGCGACTGACGGACTCGTCGCGATTACCGAGGGTGAAGCTGCCGAACGTGGACTGCTGGGTCCGGGAACCGGAAGGTCCGGATCAGCGGAGGCTGCGCGCCCC
Organism: Nocardia sp. NPDC004711; assembly: GCF_053601595.1. NCBI lineage: Bacteria > Bacillati > Actinomycetota > Actinomycetes > Mycobacteriales > Nocardiaceae > Nocardia > Nocardia sp. NPDC004711. The sequence goes on from NZ_JBSGCB010000016.1 coordinate 21,941, forward strand.
GCCGATGATCCAGCGCAACGCGGCGATCACTGTCGCGCCGAGCACCGCGGCCTGCACCGATCCGGTGATCAGGGTGAGTGTCAGGCAGACCACCACACCGGCGAACAAGGCTTCCAGCTTGTAGACCGGCCATGCCGTCCCGGCGATGTCCACGGAAGCGTGCGAGCCGGGCTGCTCGGTGTCCGTAGGGTGAACCACTGCCATACGGTAAGGGTAGACGGTGATCCAAAGTTCGGGCAACCGAAACCTCTGTCGGGAACAACACATGATTGTGGATGGTTACCCAGTTCATGCCACTTATCGGAGAGTACGAACCCAGCCCGTCCGACTGGTCGCGAGAACAGGCCGAGCAGTACGAGAACTCCGGGGGCGCGGAGGCCAACCTCCTGCAAGGTGTGCCGATCATCCTGCTGACCACCCGCGGCAACAAGTCCGGCAAGCTCCGCAAGACCCCGCTCATGCGGGTCGAGCACGATGGCGAGTACGCGGTGGTCGCCTCTCTGGGCGGCGCGCCCAAGCATCCGGTCTGGTACTGGAACGTCAAGGCCGATCCGCATGTGGAACTGCGCGACCGGGACGCGGTCAAGGACTACGACGCCCGCGAGGTCACCGGCGACGAGAAGGCTCTCTGGTGGAAGCGGGCGGTCGAGGTGTGGCCCGACTACGCCGAATACCAGAAGAAGACCGACCGTCAGATCCCGCTGTTCGTCCTCACCCCGCGCCCCTGAGCGCCGCCCGCCGTATCACCGGGAAGCGCGGCGGTCGGTGAGAGAAGGTCCCGGTCCGAGGTGACCGGGACCTTTTCGTGGCGCTGCCGCAGGCCCGCCGCATGCTCCCAGCTAGCATGTTCGGGTGTCTGATCCGCTTGTTATCGCCGAGAGAGTGTCCGGTTCGCTGCCCGAGTTGACAGCGGACGAGATCGATGCGGCCGCGAAGCGAATTTCGGACATTATCGAGCCGACGCCGCTGCAACGGATTCCGCGGCTGTCGGCGCTGACCGGGGCCGAGGTCTACCTCAAGCGGGAGGACCTCACCGCCGTCCGCTCCTACAAGCTGCGCGGCGCCTACAACCTCATGGTGCAGCTGACCGACGCCGAGAAGGCCGCCGGCGTGGTCACCGCCAGCGCCGGGAACCACGCGCAGGGCGTGGCTTTCGCGTGTAAGGCCATGGGCGTCACGGGCCGCATCTACGTGCCCACCACCACCCCGAAGCAGAAGCGCGACCGAATCCGCGTCCACGGCGGCGAATTCGTGGAACTCATCGCGGTCGGCGACACCTTCGACGCGGCCGCCGCGGCCGCCGCCGACGATGTGAAGCGCACCGGGGCGACCATGGTCCCGCCCTTCGACGATCCGCGCACCGCGGCCGGTCAGGGCACCATCGCCGCCGAATTCCTCGAACAGCTCGGCCGCGAGCCCGATCTGGTGGTGGTTCCGGTGGGTGGCGGTGGCTGCCTGGCGGGTATCGCCACCTATCTGCGGGAACGGTCGCCGCACTCCGCGATTCTCGCGGTGGAGCCGACGGGCGCGGCGTCCATGACGGCCGCGCTGGTGGCCGGCGGCCCGGTGACGCTGCCCGAGATCGACCCGTTCGTGGACGGCGCCGCCGTGCGCCGGGTCGGCGGGGTCGGCTACCAGGCGGTGGTGCGCTTCGGCGGCCAGGTCCGCTCGCACGCCTCGCTGCCCCTGCTGACGAGCACCGAAACCGGTTCGGGCGCAGGATCTTTCCGCATGATGCACGTGGACGAGGGCGCCATCTGCACCGCCATGCTGGAGCTGTACCAGAACGAGGGCATCGTCGCCGAGCCGGCGGGCGCGCTCGCGACGGCGGTGCTGCGCGAGGTCGAGATCGAGCCGGGTGCGACGGTGGTGGTGCTGCTCTCGGGCGGCAACAACGATGTCTCCCGGTACGGCGAGGTCATCGAGCGTTCGCTGGTGCATCAGGGCCTGAAGCACTATTTCCTGGTGGACTTCCCGCAGGAGCCCGGCGCGCTGCGCCGCTTCCTGGACGAGGTCCTGGGCCCCGATGACGACATCACCGTGTTCGAGTACGTCAAGCGCAACAACCGCGAAACCGGCGCCGCCCTGGTCGGTATCGAACTGGGCACCCCGGCGGGCCTGGAACCGTTGCTCGAGCGGATGGACAAGTCGCCGATCCAGTGTGAGCGGCTGGATCCGAACTCGCCCGCCTACCGGTACCTGACCTGACCGGTGACCCCGTGTGATCCGACCCCTCGCTCGGATCACACGGGTCCGGTTGCCCCGGTGGGGCTTTCAGGCGTGCAGGAGGTATCCCGCCGCCGAGCTGTGAATGATCCGCGGCCGGCCGAGCTTGCGGTCCAGCCGGGTGATCACCTCGTCCACGCCCGCGGTCGAGGTGGAATCGCTGCAGAAGGCGGCGATCTCGGCCGGGGTGACGAGGGTTCCGGCGCGCGCGGCCAGCAGTTCCAGCGCACAGAATTCGCGGGTGGTCATGGTCAGCAGGATTCCGCTGCGGCGCACCCGCCGGCGTATTCGGTCCACCACCAGATCCCCGATGGTGAGCACGGGCGAGTGCGGCGAGCGCCGGTGCGAGCACAGCGCCCGCACCCGCGCTGCGAGCTCGCCCAGCGAGAACGGTTTGGCCAGATAGTCGTCCGCGCCGCCCGCGTAGCCCTCGCGGCGATCGGCCGGGCTGTCGCGCGCGGTGATCAGCAATGCCGGGGTGCGATCACCCGATTCCCGTTGCCGCCGTACCAGTTCCAGTCCGTCGCCGTCGGGTAGCCCGCGGTCCACGATGAGGCAGTCGTAGATCCGCACCCCGCACTGCTCGGCGGCGTCGGTGAGGTTGCGGGTCAGATCGACGATGAATCCGGCCGCCCGCAGTCCGTCCGCGACCCGCTCGCCCAGCCGCTCATCGTCCTCGCACACCAGGACACATACGCTGCGGGCGCTCACTCCATCGTCGGACATGCCGCCACCGTGCCACAGGGATCGTGAACGAATCGTGAGCGATCGCCGGGCGAGCGCGGGACGTTAACGCCGCGGGGCGGGGTACTTGTGGGGGCACGCGCCGGGGTTAACGACCGCATGGCCCGGGCGCGATGATCGGGTAGTTCACTACGCGTGAAACCGAACGGTCAGGGAGGGAGGCTGACGTTCATGAAAAGGCTGGTCGTGTGTTGTGACGGCACCTGGAAGGCCGAGTCGAGCTCGACGGTGTCGAACATCGTGAAGATCGCGGAAGCGGTCAAGCTGACCGGGACGGACAAGGAGGGGAAGTCCGTCGGTCAGCGCATCAACTATGTCTCGGGTCCGGGCTCGCGCGGCTTCATGTCCGACAAGGTGCTGGGCGGCGCGTTCGGTCTGGGCCTGGAGGCCAATCTGTCGGCCGCCTACTGGCAGCTGGCCCTGAACTGGGAGCCCGGGGACGAGATCTACATCTTCGGCTTCAGCCGCGGCGCGTACACCGCCCGCAGCCTCGCGGGGATGATCAACCGGCTCGGAATCCTGACCTACGAGGCCATCATCGGGGGTAAGTACCCGAAGGCGCTGGAGATCTACAAGACCCGCAAGAAGAACCCCGACGATCCGGATCCGCCGGAGTGGGCGGCCTTCCGCGCCGCGAACTGCCACCCCGAGAGGCCGGTCATCAACTTCCTCGGCGTCTTCGACACCGTGGGCGCGATGGGCGTCCCGGGTATCACCTCGTGGCTGCACAGCTTCCACGATGTGCGGCTCTCGCGCATCGTGCTGTGCGCGCGTCAGGCGCTGGCCATCGACGAGCGGCGGCGCGCCTTCGCGCCCTGCCTGTGGGAGATTCCCGCCGATCAGCGCGAGCTCTACAACCGTCCCGACCGGGTGAAGCAGGTTTGGTTCGAGGGCGTGCACAGCGACATCGGCGGCGGCTACGCCGACTGCGGGCTGTCCGACATCACCCTGCGCTGGATGATCGCCGAGGCCGAGGCCGAGGGACTGGCCTTCGATCACGACCGCCTCGACACCCTGCTCAGCAGCTGCCCGTTCGACGCCACGCATCTGCACGATTCGCTGAGCCTGGGTTTCCGGGTGCTGAACTACGCCCGCCTGGCGACCGGCTGGCGCAGCCCGCGCTTCTACTGGGATTCCTGGCGCAAGCTGCTGCAGCCCGAGGACCAGGACAGTTTCCTGGCCGCCAGCGTCCCGGACCGGAAGGGCTACCGCCCGGCCAATATTCACCGCTGGTGCGAGCATCGGGGCGGTCCGGTGCCGCCGGATCTCATCGAGCCCGTCGACCAGGTGCCGCGCGCCGCCGGTGACGGCGCGGGCGGCGGTCCGGAAGCATCCGCCGCCTGATCGGCCGGCCGCTCAGCGCACCAGCAGGGCCACCGGCAGCCGGGCGAACAGCTTCTCCAGCCGCGCGCGCCCGGAGAAGGTGTGGCCGGTGAGCCGGTCGGTCCAGTGTCCCTGCGGCAGATCCAGCACCGTGTCGGCCCAGCCGCCCGCCTCGTCCAGCCGGATGCTGTGCCGGGTGACGGCCACGATCACCTCGGGGGTCTCCCCGGTGCGGCCGCGGGCGTAGGAGAGCAGGTGCTGGGCGCGGTCGCCCGCCGCGAACAGCGGGATGTAGGCGCCGCCGACGAAGCAGTCGGGGCGTTCGCGGCGCAGCCACAGCGCGTACGCCACGATCCACATCTTGACCGCACCGGTCGGGTCGAGATCCGGTGTGCCGGTGAGGGATTGCAGCAGCAGGGAACGGTGGGTGAAGTCCACCGGGCGGCGGTTGTCGGGATCGACGAGCGAGTCCTCCCACAGCTCGCAGCCCTGGTAGATGTCCGGGATGCCGGGGCCGCACAGTTGCAGCAGCTTCTGCGCCAGCGCGTCGGTCCAGGCGTGGCCGGCCAGATCGGCCACGAACTCACCCAGTTCGGCGCCGACCGGTCCGTCGATGACGGTGTCGATCCAGCGGTGCACCGCCGTCTCGAACTCGACATCCGGTTCCTCCCAGGAGGATTGGGTGCCGGCCTCGCGAACGGCCTTCTCCGCGAACTGATGTAGCCGCTCGCGCAGCCCGCGCACGGTCGCGGCGGGGCGGCCGTCGGCGGGCCACACCCCGAACATGTTCTGCAGCAGGAACAGTGTGGTCGCGCCGTCGGGTCCGGGTGCGATCTCCTCCCAGGTGCTGACGGAGCGCGCCCAGATGTCGGGCACTTGCGAGAGCATGCCGATGCGGGCGCGCACGTCCTCGCCGCGCTTGGTGTCGTGGGTGGACAGCGCGGTCATGCCGGCCGGCCAGCGTTGCGCGCGTTCGGCATTGGCGAGGTGGAACTCGATGGGCGAGCAGCCGAAGCGGGCCGGGTCCGCGCCCATCTCCTGCAGCGACACCAGCCGCGCGGCGCGGTAGAACATGGTGTCCTCCACGGCTTTCGCGCTCATCGCCCCGCCCACCTGGTGGAAGCGGGTGGCGGCCTCGCCGCCGGTGGCCAGCGCGGTCACCAGTACCTGCAGCGGCGCGGTCAGCTCGGCGTTGCGCCGTGCCACCTCGGCGACGACGGCCCCGACCATGCCCGCCAGCGGCGCGTAGTCGGTGCGGTAGACCGGCATGAACGACAGCACCTCGATGGCGGCATTGGTGAGCGCCATGGTGTCGAAGGCGTCGGCGCGGGCGTCCCGCTTGACCGCGGCCACCAGCCGCCGCACCTCGGGCACCAGCATGGTCTCGGCGACGGCGCGGCGAATCCGGTGTTCCTGCTCGGTGAACCAGGCCCGGTCGCTGCCGTGCCCGGTGAACTGCCGCGACAGGTCGGTGAGCTGTTTCTCGCCGTCCGGGTCGATGAGCACGCCGCCGATGTCGGCGAGGGAGTCGTAGCCGGTGGTGCCGTCGATGGGCAGGGTGGCGTCGAGCGGTTCACGATTGGAGAGCACCTTCTCCACCAGCAGCAGCCGCTGCGGACCGATGAGCTGGCGCAGCCGCCGCAGGTACTCGGCGGGCTGGGCCAGTCCGTCGGGATGATCCACGCGCACACCGTCGATGAGGTCGTGCTCGCACCAGGCGGCCAGCTCCCGATGGGTGGCCTCGAAGACCGCCGGCTCCTCCTGTCGGATGGCGGCCAGCCCGCCCACGGTGAAGTAGCGGCGGTATCCGCACAGCCCCGACTTCCAGTTGACCAGGCGGTAGTGCTGCTTGTCGTGAATGCGCAGCGCGTTCTCGCCGTCGGTGCCGGGCGCGATGGGGAAGCGCAGATCGTGCAGTGCCAGCATCGGTTCGGGCCCGGAGCGGTCCACGGTCAGCGCCGCCGGATCGTTCTCCCCGGCCAGCACCGGCAGCGCGATGCGCCCGCCCGCGCCATTGCCCGGCGTCCAGTCGATATCGAACCAGGTGGCGTACTTGGACTTCTTGCCCTGCCGCAGCACATCCCACCACCACTGGTTCTGCCGCGGATCGGCCACCGCCACATGGTTGGGCACCAGATCGACGATGAGTCCCATACCGCGGCTGCGCACCTCGTCGGCCAGGGCCTTGAGCCCGGTCGGTCCGCCCAGCGCGGCCGACACCGTGGTCGGGTCGGTGACGTCGTAGCCGTGGGTGGAGCCGCGCGTCGCGGTCATGACGGGCGACAGGTACAGATGCGAAATGCCCAGTTGCTGCAGGTATTCGGCAATGGCGCGCGCGTCGGTGAAGGTGAGCGCGTCGGGCCGCAGCTGCAGGCGGTAGGTGCTGCGCACGGGCGTCTGCCGGGCGATGGGTCCGGTGAGGTGTTCGGGCGAGCTGGTCATGGCGGTATCGATCATGCCGTACGGCGCAGCACGAGTAGACAGCGTGCGGGCACTTGCACCGTTGCCGCAGCGGGGAGGACGGTGTCGGCGGCGGGGCGGCCGGTGGGCGTGGCGCAGTCCAGGGCGACCGACCAGGCATTACCGTGCCGGGCGTCGGGGAGGGCGAAATCCAGGGCTTGGTCGTGCGCGTTGAAGCACAGCAGGAACGAGTCGTCGGCGATGCGTTGCCCGCGCGGGCCCGGCTCGTTGATGCCGTCGCCATTGAGGAACACCGCCAGCGAGCGGGCGAAGCCGGTCTCCCAGTCGGTGTCGGTCATGGCCGCGCCGCCGGGGGTGAACCAGGCGATATCGCCCAGATCATCGGGATCGGGCGCCAGATCGAAGAAGCGGCGCCGCCGGAACACCGGGTGCGCGGCGCGCAGCGCGACCGCGCGCCTGGTGAATTCGAGCAGATCGGCATTGGTGTCCATGAACGTCCAGTCCATCCACGACAGCGGTGAATCCTGACAGTAGACATTGTTGTTGCCGCGCTGGGTGCGGCCGAATTCGTCGCCGTGCAACAGCATCGGGGTGCCCTGGGAGAGCATCAGGGTGGCGAGCAGATTACGGGATTGCCGCGCGCGCAGGGCCAGGATCTCCGGATCCTCGGTCGGGCCCTCGACGCCGCAGTTCCAGGAGCGGTTGTAGTTCTCGCCGTCGTGATTGCCCTCGCCATTGGCGTCGTTGTGTTTCTCGTTGTAGGACACCAGATCCGCCAGCGTGAATCCGTCGTGCGCGGTCACGAAATTGATGCTGGCGCTGGGCCGGCGGCCGGTGGCCTCGTACAGATCCGAGGACCCGGTGAGCCGGGAGGCGAACTCGCCCAGTGTCGCCGGCTGCCCGCGCCAGTAATCCCGCACGGTGTCACGGTATTTGCCGTTCCATTCGGTCCAGGCCACCGGGAAATTCCCGACCTGATAGCCGCCCTCGCCGACATCCCAGGGTTCGGCGATGAGCTTCACCTGGCTCACCACCGGATCCTGGTGCACCAGGTCGAAGAAGGTGGAAAGCCGGTCCACATCGTGCAATTCGCGGGCCAGGGTGGCCGCCAGGTCGAAGCGGAATCCGTCCACGCGCATGTCGAGGATCCAGTAGCGCAGCGAATCCATGATCAGTTGCAGGGCGTGCGGGTGGCGCATGTTGAAGCTGTTGCCGGTGCCCGTGTAATCCATGTAATGCTGCGGATCATCGTCCACCAGGCGGTAATACGCGGCATTGTCGATGCCGCGGAAGCTGATGGTCGGCCCGAATTCATTGCCCTCGGCGGTGTGGTTGTAGACCACGTCGAGGATCACCTCGATACCGGCGGCGTGGAAGGCGCGCACCATGGTCTTGAATTCGGTGACCGCGGCGGCGGGGGAGGAGCCCGCGGCATAGCCGCGATGCGGCGCGAAATAGCCGAAGCTGTTGTAGCCCCAGTAATTCCGCAGTCCCCGGTCCAGCAGAATGCGGTCGTCGAGGTACTGGTGTACCGGCATGAGTTCCACGGCCGTCACGCCCAGCCCCCGCAGGTGTTCGAGAATCGCCGGATGCGCCATGCCCGCGAAGGTGCCGCGCAGTTCCGGCGGCACGTCCGGATGCGTGACGGTCATGCCCTTCACGTGCGCCTCGTAGATGACGGTCTCGTGGTACGGCCGTTTCGGCGCGCGATCGTGGGCCCAGTCGAAGTACGGGTTGATGACCACCCCGGTCATGGTGTGCCCGAGCGAGTTCTGCCCGAAGTTGTAGGGCGCGGTGGCGGTCCCGAAATCGCCCTCGAACGCCTTGCCGTACGGGTCCAGCAGCAGCTTGCTGGGATCGCAGCGCAGCCCCCGCTCCGGATCGAAGCCGCCGTGCACCCGGAAACCGTATCGCTGCCCGGGCCCGACGCCGGGCAGATAGGCGTGCCAGACATAGCCGTCCACCTCGTCGAGCGGTACCCGGGTCTCGCGGTGGTCCGCGTCGATCAGGCACAGTTCCACCCGCCGGGCCACCTCGGAGAACACCGAGAAGTTCGTTCCGGCGCCGTCGTAGGTCGCGCCCAGCGGATAGGCGGTCCCCGGCCAGACACCGAGTGCGGTGGTGCCGGGAGTCGCGGGAGGCATGATCCAGACCCTAGCGGGCCGGATCGTCCTCCCCGCCGAGTCCCCGTCGCCAGGTCTGCCCGACCAGATCGACGCCGAAGCTGTGGTGCGGATTCGATTCCACCAGTTCGAATCCGGCGCGCTGGTAGATGTGGCGCGCGGAGTCCAGCACGCTGTTGGTCCAGAGCACCATCTCGGTGTATCCCGCCGCGGTGGCGAAGCGCAGGCATTCGCCGACCAGTGCGCTGCCCACGCCGATCCCGCGGGCGGACGGTTCCACCAGCAGCAGTCGCAGCCGGGCGGTGGTGTCGTCCTCGCGCATGCAGTAGACGCAGCCGACCGGGCTGCCCTCGTATTCGGCGATCCAGGCCCGTTCCCGTTGCGGGTCATGGGAACTCAGCCAGTTCGCGACGATGGAGGCGGCCAGCGCCTCGTATTCGGCGTTCCAGCCGTACTCCTCGGCGTAGAGCACGGCATTGCGGGCGATCACCCAGCCGTGGTCGCCGGGCCGGGGTTCGCGCAGGATCACACCGGCGGGGTCGGGCTCGGAGTCGGTGTCGAGGATCTGCTCGATGGTCCGCATGGCCCCGACCAACCGGGTGCGCACCACCGGGGAGTGCGGGACCAGCAGATCCCCGATCTGGTCCTGGGTGCGCTGGTCCAGCACCGTGAAGGCCGCCCGGCCCGCCTCGGTCAGCTCCACCACCTGCCGCCGGCCGTCGGCGTCGGATCGGCGGCGGGCGACCAGGCCGCGCTCTTCGAACCGGGCCAGGATGCGGCTCAGGTATCCCGGGTCCAGATCCAGGGCCAGCCGCAGGTCCACCACCTCGGTGGCCCCGAAATGGGCCAGCTCGAACAGGATTCTGCCCTCGGTGAGCGAGTACTCGGTGCCGAGCATCTCGCCCTGCAGGACGCCGATGATGCGGGTGTAGCGCCGGTTGAAGGCGCGGACGGCGGCGATGTGCCGTGCCTCGACCGGGCGATCGGTCGTCTCGACGGCCATGCCGGCTCCAATCCTTTGACCGAGTCAAAGAATACGCCGGGGTGCCGGTGGGTGTCCGGGTTCGTGGTAACTTGAACGCCGTTCAAGCCCGCTCCTCGAAGGACTTCTCGTGGCATCGACCGAGCCTGTTGCGGCACTCGCCGAAACTGTTGCGGCACCGACCGAGCCTGTCGGGGCGCAGCCCTCCGGCGAGATCACCGCGATCGACGCCGCCCACGTGTGGCATCCCTACGGTGGTTTCCCGGCCACCACCGCGCCGCTGGTGGTCGCCTCCGCGTCCGGCACCCGGCTCACCCTGGCCGACGGCCGGGAACTGGTGGACGGCATGAGCTCCTGGTGGGCCGCCGTGCACGGGTATCAGCACCCGGTGCTGGACGCCGCCCTGCTCGCCCAGTCGCGGAAGATGAGCCACGTCATGTTCGGCGGGCTCACCCACGAGCCGGCGGTGCGGCTGTCGCAGCTGCTGGTCGAGCTCACGCCCGAGGGCCTGGACAAGGTCTTCCTCTGCGACTCCGGCTCGGTGTCGGTGGAGGTCGCGGTGAAGATGTGCCTGCAGTACCAGCGGGCGCTGGGGCGGCCGGAGAAGCACCGGCTGATGACCTGGCGCGGCGGCTACCACGGCGACACCTTCACCCCCATGAGCGTCTGCGATCCCGAGGGCGGCATGCACTCGCTGTGGACCGATGTCCTGGTCCCGCAGATCTTCGCGGGCCCGCCGCCGGAAGCCTATGAGCCGCAGTATGTCTCGGAGCTGGAGCGGACCCTCGCCGCGCACGCGCACGAATTGGCCGCGGTCATCGTGGAACCCGTGGTGCAGGGCGCGGGCGGCATGCGCTTCCACGATCCGCGCTACCTGGCCGATCTGCGCCGGCTGTGCGACGAGCACGACGTCCTGCTGGTGTTCGACGAGATCGCCACCGGATTCGGACGCACCGGAACACTTTTCGCCGCCGAGCATGCGGGTGTCCGGCCCGACGTCATGTGTGTGGGCAAGGCCATCACCGGCGGCTACATGAGCCTGGCCGCCGCGCTGTGCACCACCGAGATCGCCGAAACCATCAGCCGCTCGCACGGCGGCCTCATGCACGGCCCGACCTTCATGGGCAACCCCCTCGCCTGCGCGGTCGCGGTGGCCTCGATCGAACTGCTGCTCTCGCGCGACTGGCAGCGCGAGGTCCGCGACATCCACGCCGGCCTCGCCGAGGGCCTGGCCCCCGCCCGTGACCTCCCCGCCGTCACCGATGTCCGCACCCTCGGCGCAATCGGAGTCATCGAACTGAACCGCCCAGTGGACATGCGCAAAACCACCCACGCCGCAGTCGAATCCGGCGTCTGGCTACGCCCCTTCCGCAACCTCATCTACTGCATGCCGCCCTTCATCAGCACCCCCGACGACGTCCGACGCATAGCCGCCGCCATGTACGCCGCCGCAGCCGTCTGACCACCGGATTCGCGCTCCTGTCGAAATACCTCTGGAACAGAGCTATTGTGGGAGCGTGTCCGAGACTCCCCGGGAGAACACCGACAGCGACGGCTATGCCGAGCTGATGACGCTGCTGTTCGGCTCTATGGGTCGGCTGCGGCGGCAGGTCGGTCGGCTGGCCGGGCGGTCGTTCGATGAGCCGGGGCTGTCCGGGGCGCAGTCGGAGTTTCTACGGCTGGTGGGGCGGCGGCCGGGGATCTCGGTGAAAGAGGCTGCCGGAGAACTGGGTTCGGCGGCGAACAGTGTGTCGACGCTGGTGACCGAGTTGGTCAAGGCGGGGCTCGTGGTGCGTGAGCCGGATCCGCGGGACCGGCGGACGATGCGACTGTCGCTGACCCCGGACGCGCAGCGGATCGCCGACGAGACACGGCGGCAGCGGCACGCCGTGGTTGCCGAGGCGCTCGACCAGCTCACCGAAACCGAACGCGCGCAACTGCGCAACGGTCTGGCGGCCATGACGCGCCTCACCGATCTGCTGCACGAACGCGAGCACTCCCGCGGAGGCGACCGATGACCAGCGTGCCCGCCGTCGAATGCGTCGGCCTGACCCACCGCTACGGAACCAGCACCGTGGTCGACGATCTCGCCCTCACCATCGAGCGCGGTGAGGTGTTCGGCCTGCTCGGCCCCAATGGCGCGGGCAAGTCCACCACAATTCAGCTGCTCACCACGCTCATGCCCATCCAGTCCGGCACAGTCCGGGTGTTCGGGCTCGATGTCACGACCCGCGCCGCCGATGTCCGCTACAACCTCGGCTATGTGCCGCAACAACTCTCGATCGAGGCCGGGCTGACCGGGCGGCAGAATGTGGCCTGGTTCGCCCGGCTGTTCGACGTGCCGCGTGCCGAGCGGGCCGAGCGGGTGGACGAGGTGCTCGACGCCATGAACCTGCTGGACGTGGCCGACCGGCTGGCCGGCGGCTACTCGGGCGGCATGATCCGCCGCCTCGAACTGGCCCAGGCCCTGGTGAACCGCCCCGCTCTGCTGGTGCTGGACGAGCCGACGGTGGGGCTGGATCCCATTGCGCGCGACAGCGTCTGGGAGCGGGTCGCCGAGATGCGCGCCGGCTACGGCACCACCGTGCTGCTCACCACCCACTACATGGCCGAGGCCGACGCGCTCTGCGATCGAATCGCACTGCTGCACAAGGGCGTGCTGCGCGCGACCGGTTCGCCCGCCGACCTGAAGGCCGGGATCGGCCCCGGGGCGACCCTCGAGGATGTCTTCCGGCATCACGCGGGGGAGGGCCTCGACGATGTGACCGAAGGGAACATGCGCAATGTCCGAAGCACTCGCCGGACCGCCCGGCGCGCGGGCTGATACGGCGTTCACGCCGGTCCTGGCCCCGCGCGGCTGGGCGCGCCTGCCCCGGCTGGCCTCCCGCATGGGCACCTTCGCGCTGGTGGAGATCCAGAAGCTGCGCCACGACCAGAGCGAAGTCCTCACCCGCGCAATCCAGCCCGTGCTGTGGATGGTGATCTTCGGGACCACCTTCTCCCGCCTGCACGCCCTGCCCACCGGTTCGGTGCCGTACCTGGACTTCCTCGCCCCCGGCGTGATCGCCCAGTCGGCGCTGTTCATCGCGATTTTCTATGGCATCCAGATCATCTGGGACCGGGATGCGGGCATTCTCACCAAATTGCTCGTCACCCCGACCCCGCGGGCCGCGCTGATCGCCGGAAAGTGCTTCGCCGCAGGCGTTCGCGCCATCGCCCAGATCCTGGTGATCGTGATCGTGGCGCTGCTCATGGGTGTGGCCCTCACCGGCAACCCGCTGCGCGTGCTCGCCACCGTTCCCGTGGTCTTCCTCGGCACGGCCTTCTTCGCCTGCCTGTCCATGACCATCGCCGGGCTGGTGCGCGCCCGGGATCGGCTGATGGGCATCGGCCAGGCCATCACCATGCCGCTGTTCTTCGCCTCCAACGCGCTCTACCCCGTGGACCTCATGCCGACGTGGCTGCGGGTCGTCGGCCACGTCAACCCGCTCAGTTACGAGGTGGACGCACTGCGCGGCCTGCTGATCGGCACACAGGCCGACCTCTGGCTGGACTTCGGTGTACTGGCCGGGGCCGCCACCCTCGGCGTCGCCACCGCCTCGGCCCTGCTGGGCCGGTTGGTCCGGTAGGCCGACGCGGTCTCGGCTACCGGTGTGGTGCCGTGCCGGCTCGCGCGGTGCGAGCCGTCAACGGTTGGCCCGTCTTTCGCGCACCTTGTCTGAATTGTCACTGTCTGACAGGACTTCCCAGACCTTGAATACGCAGTGATAGTCGTCGGACCAGCCACGGGCGATCAACATGAAGGTGTCGCCGTCGCGCAGGATGGTGCGGCGGCTGATCAACTTCGGATGATCGGGTTGGAATTTCGAGACGAGGTCCGGGACTTTCGCGAGGGCTTGTTCGCGGGTTCCCACCACCTCTATGAGGATCTTCGGACTCCAGGTTTTGCTGTCGCCGAAGCCGGTCGTCTGCTCGACCACTATTGCCCATCGTGGCATCGCGCAGCCTCCTTACGACTTCCCAGCATAGCGCCGTGTACCGACACCCATGGCCCCCTGAACGGTGTTCAAGTATGCTTCCGAGCTGTGACTGCCGATCCCCTGAGCTGGCTCGACACGCGCGCCGCCGAGCGCGTGGACGCCGGGCTGCGCCGTGAACTGCGCCCCCGCACCTCCGACACGGTGAGCATCGACCTGGCCTCCAACGACTACCTCGGGCTGGTCCGCCACCCCGAGGTGATCGAGGGCGCTGTTGCCTCGGTGCGGTACTGGGGCGCCGGCGCGACCGGCTCGCGCCTGGTCACCGGGACCACCGCCGAGCACGAACAGCTCGAGACCGAACTCGCCGAATTCGTCGGCGCGGAGGCCGGATTGGTGTTCGCCTCCGGCTACGCCGCGAACCTGGGCGCGGTCACCGCGCTGGCCGGCCGTGGCGCACTGGTGGTTTCGGACGCCGGCAGCCACGCCTCGCTGGTCGACGCCTGCCGGCTGTCGCGGGCGCGGGTGGAGATCGCACCGCACTGCGACCCGGCGGCCGTGGACCGTCTGCTGTCCGAGCGCACCGAGGAACGTGCACTGGTCTTGACGGACTCGGTGTTCAGCGCCGACGGGGATCTCGCGCCGCTGACCGAACTGCACCGGGTGACCCGGGCCAATGGCGCGGTGCTCATCGTGGACGAGGCGCACGGCCTGGGGGTGCGCGGCGACGGCGGCCGCGGCCTGGTGCAGGAGTGCGGGCTGGCCGGCGAGCCCGACCTGGTGATCACCGCCACTCTCTCGAAAGCCTTTGCCGCCCAGGGCGGCGCGGTGCTGGCCAGCGAACGGGTGCGCGCCCACCTCATCGACGCTGCCCGCACCTTCATCTTCGACACCGGCCTGGCGCCCGCCGCCGTCGGCGCGGCCCGCGCGGCCCTGCGGCTGCTGCGCCGCGATCCCGAGATGGCCCAGCGGGTGCTCGACCGCGCCGCCGATCTGGCCCGCATCGCCGGTGTCGGCCAACCAGATTCGGCCGTCGTCCCGGTCATCCTCGGCGATGCCCAGGTCGCCTACGACGCCGCCCAGGCTTGCCGCGCCCGCGGTCTCAGCGTGGGCTGCTTCCGCCCGCCGTCGGTCCCCGAGGGCACCTCCCGCCTGCGCCTGACCGCCCGCGCCGACCTCACCGAGGCCGAGTTGGCCACCATCGCAACCGTTCTCGGCGAGGTCCTCGCCGAAGCCCGTGGGCGGCAGGTGGTCCCGGCATGAGCCGCTTCCTGTTCATCACCGGCACCTCCACCGATGTCGGCAAGACCATCGTCACCGCGGCCCTGGCGGCAACCGCCCGCGCCGCGGGTCTGGACGTCGCCGTCTGCAAACCCGCCCAAACCGGCGTAGCCCCCGGCGAACCCGGCGACCTCGCCGAAATCACCCGGTTGAGCGGGGTCACCCGCACCCTGGAACTGGCCCGCTACCCGGAGCCCCTGGCTCCCGACACCGCGGCCCGGCGCTGCGGCCAACCGTTGCTGACCCTGTCCGAGACCATCGCCGGCATCGAGTCCTGCGCGGACGCGGATCTCGTCCTGGTCGAGGGCGCCGGCGGCCTGCTCGTCCGCATCGGCGACTTCACCCTCCTCGACCTGGCCCAAAAACTCGGCGCCCCGGTGCTACTGGTAGCGGCCCCCGGCCTCGGCACCCTCAACCACAGCGAACTGACCACCAGAGCCCTGACCGCCGCCGGCGTCCCCTGCGCAGGACTCGTCATCGGATCCTGGCCCGCCACCCCCGATCTCGCCTCCGAGTGCAACCGCAGCGACCTCCCCGCCGTAACCGGCGTCGACCTCATCGGCTCCATCCCCTCCGGCGCCGGCTCCTGGCCCGCCCCCGATTTCACCACCGCCGCCCCCACCTGGTTCGACCCGACCTGGACCGCGGGCCACCTCCTCACCCGCGCCTAGCGATCGGTGGGGTGGGCCGGTGCCTCGCAGAGCCGCAATCCTCGCCGTCTGCTAGCCGCGCCGGCGACTCGAAGTACCGCGAGCCCGTTGCTGATGACGACTGGCGGGTGAGTTGCCTCATGAATTTCTAACGGGTGGTTCCCCATGCTGGGGGCATGGATGAGTTGGCGGCGGTCGCGCATGTGTTGCGGCGCACCACCTTCGGGCCGTTTCCGGGGCGGGTGGCGGCCCTCGTGGACCGGGGTGGTGCCGGGGGTGTCATCGACAGCGTGCTGGCCGCCGCTCCGGTGGTGCCGGCGACGCCGGTGTTCGACGAGGAGTCGGATGCCGCTTCGAATGGGCCGGTTGGTTCGTGGCTGCGGGCGATGGCGGATCCGGCGGCCGGGGTGCACGAGAAGATGGTGTGGTTCTGGCACGGGCATTTCACGTCGAGTCATGACAAGGTCGACACCTGGGACCTGATGTGGCGACAGCAGCTGCTGCTCCGGAAATTCGCGCTGGGGAATTTCCGGGAGCTGGCGCAGGCGGTGACAGTGGACGGGGCCATGCTGCAGTGGCTGGACGGTGCCGGGTCGGTGGCGCAGGCGCCCAATGAGAATCATGGGCGAGAGCTCATGGAGTTGTTCACCCTCGGGCGGGGGAATTACGCGCAGCGTGATGTGGAGGCTGCGGCGGTCGCGTTGTCCGGGTGGAGTGTCGACGACCACGGGTCGGTGGCATTCGATCCGGAATCCGGGAATCAGCGGGCCGTGGAGCTGCTGGGACGCCAGGTGACCACCGTCCGCGATGCCGTCGACGTGCTGTGCGATCGGCCCGAGAGCGCGCGGTTCATCGCCGCGAAACTGCACCAATTCCTGGTCGGCCGGGTCGCCTCGGAGCAGCGGGTGGCCGAGCTGGCCGCGGTATTCACGCAGGCGCGCTTGGAGATTCGGCCCCTGGTGGCGGCGATCCTGCACGATCCGTCGTTCGCGGAGGCGAGGTACACGCGCCCGCGCTATCCGGTCGAATGGGTCACCGCCGCCCTCGCC
The DNA here is from genome assembly GCF_053601595.1 of Nocardia sp. NPDC004711. Classification (NCBI taxonomy): domain Bacteria; kingdom Bacillati; phylum Actinomycetota; class Actinomycetes; order Mycobacteriales; family Nocardiaceae; genus Nocardia; species Nocardia sp. NPDC004711. Next base: position 38,717 of record NZ_JBSGCB010000016.1, read on the forward strand.
GTGTGCGGGATCGACAATGCGGCAACCGCTTTCGAGACGATGACCGCGCTCGGTCAATCGCCGTTCTATCCGCCGAATGTGGCGGGCTGGCCGCCGGGGAATCGGTGGGTCGCGCCGGGTACGGCCGTCGCGCGAGCGGCGCTGGCGGTGAACGCGCCCGCACTGACCGAGATCGCGGGGGCCGGCGACCAGGTCGCGGCGGCGTTCACCCGCGCCTCGATCTTCGACCCGAGCCCCGGAACCCGCACCGCCGCCCGCGATCTGGCGTTCGAACTGCGCCGGTACCCGGAACAGGCCGCGACGGCTCTGCTGGCCCTGGTCATCACCTCGCCGGAATTCACGCTGGCATGAACCGGAAGGACTTCCCATGGTCTCGTTGAATCGGCGCACCGTGCTGCGAGCGGGTATCGGCGCCGGGGCGGTGGCCGCGGTCGGCGGGGTGGCGAGCCATCGGCTGCTCGGCTCGTCGGGTGCGCCGGAGGTCTGGCATCCGCCCGCGCCGGTACGGGCGGCGGCGCTCGGCCAGCGGCGGCTGGTGGTGATCGAAATGGCCGGGGGCAGTGACGGATTGTCGATGGCCGTACCCTATGCCGACTCCCGCTACCGCGACCTGCGGCGCGGCGCCGCCATCGCCGCCGAGCACGTGCACGCCATCGACGGCGCGCTCGGCTTGCATCCGCAGCTGAGAGAACTGGCAGCCATAGGCGTCTCGGTGATTCCGGGCGTGGGCACCGCCAAGCCCGATCTGTCGCACTTCGAGATGCTGCACCGCTGGCAGACCGGCGATCCCGAGGGCACTGCCCGCCCGGACACCGGATTCCTCGGGCGGCTCTGCGACCACCTCGGCGACCCGGCCGCACCCGCGGTGGGCGTGTCGCTGGGCGTCGGCGCCACACTCGCGCTCGCCTGCGAACGGGTCACCACACTGTCCGTGGATGCCGGAAACGACGGCCTGTTCCCGGTTTTCGAGGACGAGAACGTCCGCGCCGCCTGGCTGGCAGCCCAGCGGGCCATGGCGCACCCCGACCGCTCCGACGCACCGCTCTTCGCCACCGCCCGGGCGGGCAGCGCGGCCGCACTGAGATTCTCGGATGTGGCGGCCACCCTCCCGGCGGCCGCGGACGGCTATCCGGGCAGTGACCTGGGTGTCCAATTGCGTTTGGCCGCACGGCTGCTCGCCGACGACAACCATGGCTTGCGCATCGTGCACGTCCCCATGGGCGCGGACTTCGACACCCATGCGAAGCACCCGCGCCGCTATGAGACCCTGATGCGGGAGCTCGACACGGCGCTGGCCGCCTTCCGCCGGGACCTGGCCGCCCGCGGCATCGCCGATCGCGTGCTCGTGGCCGCGTACAGCGAATTCGGCCGCCGCGTCCCGGTGAACGACTCGGACGGTCTCGACCACGGCGCGGCCGGGACGGCCCTGCTGCTCGGGCCGACGAATCCCGGCGTCTTCGGGGAAACGCCGTCACTGCGCGACCTCGACGCGGACGGCAATCTGCGCGCGACGGTCGATATGACCGAGTTCTACGCCACCCTCGCCGAGAGCTGGTTCGGCGTCCCGGCCGGGGACGTCCTGCCCGGCTCCCCGCGCCCGCTGCCCGGGGTCGTGGCCGCGTGACCGGTACGGATGCTGTAATTGCGCAGGTGCGGGTACTCGTGTGTGAGGACGACAGGAATCTGGGCGACGAGGTCGCGGCCGGGCTGCGCGCGGCCGGTTTCGCGGTGGACCTGGCCCGCGATTGCGCCGACGCCGACCTGAAGATCACCGTCAACACCTACGACTGCCTGGTCGTCGACCGCGGCCTGCCCGACGGCGACGGCCTCGACCTGGTGCGCGCCCATCGGGACTCCGGGCAGCGCACCCCGGTCGTCATGCTCACCGCCCGCGACGCCCTCGCCGACCGGCTCGACGGCTTCGCCCACGGCGCCGACGACTACCTCGTGAAACCGTTCGCGATGGACGAGCTCGCCGCCCGTGTGGGCGCGCTGTGCCGCCGCCGGGAGCTGCCCGCACCCACCCGCACGGTCGTCGGCACCCTCGTGGTGGACCGGCCGCGTCGCCGCGTCCACCGCGCGGGCACGCTGCTCACCTTGACCCCCAAGGAGTTCGGTGTCCTGGAGCTCCTCGCGGTCCGCGCCGGAACCGTCGTGACCCGCGCCGAACTCATCGAATGCTGCTGGGACGAAATGGCCGAACCCGCGTCGAACGTGGTCGACGTTGTAGTAGCCCAGCTGCGCCGCAAGCTCGGCGCCCCGCCCCTCATCGAAACCGTCCGCGGCGCCGGTTTCACCATCACGCCGTGAAGTTCCGGCGGCGCACGACATCCCACGGTCGCCCCGGTGATGCGGGCGCGCGACCGGCGAACGCCGATCCTGGTGCGGCCGACCATGATTCGCGCGGCCGGCTCGCGCGCTGGCGGCGAAGCAGGCCTACGTCGCAACCCACCACTCCGGGCCGGCTGCGGCGCACGCGGTGGCTGCTGACCGGGCTGTTCACCGCGCTGACCGCCGTCTGCCTGATCGTGCTCGCGTCCCTCGCGGCCTCCATCGATGCGCATTCGCGGGAGAAGGCCCTGGACGCGGGCGTCGACCGGGTGGTGACCGGGCTGGCGCGCGAGGTGTACTGGAACGAGGACGGCGGCATCGACCTGGAGACCGTGCGCGGTGACGACGATCTGGCGAGCGGCCCCAGCGCCGTCGCGATTCTGGTCCGCGACCAGAACGGCCACTGGCAGGAACTGTTCGTGCACAGGCGATCCGGGCTGCCCGCGGACCTGACCGGGCTCGCGCAGCAGGCCGCCGATGCCGAGGACACCCAGTGGCACAGCCGCACCGACCGCGACGGCAATCCGGTACGGCTGGCGGCGGCCCCGGCCTGGGACAACGACTCCACCGTCGGCGCCGTCGTTTTCGCGGGCGGCGACCCGGCGCCGGGGGAGGGCGACCACCGCAGCCTGGTCGTGGCCCTGTGGGGCGGCGGGCTGACCCTGGTGGCGCTGGCCGCCCTGGCCGGGCACCTGCTGTCCGGGGTGAGCATGCGCCCGGCGGTGCGCATGCTCGACCAGCAGGAGCGCTTCCTGTCCGAGGCCTCGCACGAATTACGCACGCCCTTGGCCACTTTGCGGCTCTATCTGGATGCCGCGCTGCGTGATCCGGCCGACACCCGGCGCGCGGTCACCGATGCCCGCGCGCTCACCGACCGCATGGGCCGCATGGTGGCCGGGCTGCTGGCCCGTACCCGCGCCGAAACCGGTGTGGGCGAACTGGATCGGCAGCGCCTGCACCTGGACCAGCTGGTGGAGGGCGTGGTCGCGGAATGCGGCGGCGACGTCACCCTGACCGCGGAACCCACTGCGGTGCGGGCGGATCCGGATCTGCTGGCGCTGGCGGTCCGCAATCTCATCGACAATGCCCTGGTGCACGGCGGCACGCCCGTGGAGGTGCGGGTGGCGGCGGGGCAGGTGCTGGTGCGCGATCACGGGCCCGGCCTGGATCCCGCGCTCACCGATCCCTTCCGGCATGGCGCGGTCGGAGCGCGCGGACACCACGGCATCGGCCTGTCACTGGTGCGATGGGTGGCGACCGTCCATTCCGGTTCGGTGACCCTCGCTCCCGCGCCGGGCGGCGGCACCCTCGCCACGCTCGCGCTGCCGGTCGCGCCCGAGGATGTGCCGGGCAGCTCGGCGGAGTTGTCGTGATCTTCATCACATCGGGCGTAGGGTGGCGCGGTGCCTTCCACTCGAGTCGAGAAGTTCGTCGGTGCCCCGCGTCCGAATGTCTTCCGGGCGCTCCTGGATGCGCATTCGGTGCGCACGTGGATGGTTCCCGACGGCATGACCAGTCGCATCCATGAGTTCGATCCCCGCGTCGGCGGGCGGATCCGGATCTCGCTGACCTACGACCTGCACACCCGGGCGGGGAAGACGGCCCCGCACACCGACACCTTCCACGGTGTGTTCGCCCGGGTCGTGCCCGATCGCGAGGTGGTGCAGACCCTCGAATTCGAAACGGACGACCCGGATCTGCGTGGCGAGATGACGGTGACCTACACCCTCGACGACGTCCCGGGCGGGACCCGCGTGACCGCGTGCCACGAGAACCTGCCGCCGGGACTCTCGCCCGACGAGAACGAGATCGGCTTCCGCGCGGCCCTGGCCAAACTCGCCGAGCACGCCGAGCAGGCCGCCGAGGACTGACACCGCCCGCGAAATCCACTGGCACCGCCCGCGAAATCGCCGTCGATCCCTCGGCATTGCGCGGCGACGACCGCTGCCCACCGAGATGACCTGTGCGCTACCAGGAGATGACCGGCAGAACAAGCCTGGATGACCAGCCGGAAATTCGTACAGTTGATTGGTATGGCGCTGCCGGGTTTTCCGAATCCGTCCGGCGTCGCCGACTACGACGACCGGCGGCGTCGCGCGCGCCTGCGCGCGACCCGTTCGGGCGTCGGCTGGGTCCGCTGGCGGCGGGCCCGGCTGCTGGTCCTGCGGCTGAGCCTGGTGCCGCTGGTGGCGCTGGGCGCCTTCGCCGAATACATGGGTCTGGACGTGCTGCCGGAGCAGGCGCGGCTGGCGCGCACCGAACCCGCGGTGCTGCCCATCGCGGGCCCGTCGGATGCGCAGGCCGGCGACACCGCCGTCTTCGATCTGGTCGGGCTGGGTGTCCTCGACGCCAGTGACACCGCCCGGGCGTTGCCGTCGCTGCGGCGGCTGGGATCGGTGTGGGCGGTGCGCTACGACAATGCCGGTATCGACACCAAGGTCATCTCGGATCTGATCGTGAAGGTCACCGACGCGGCCAAGGTGCCGAATGTGGTGCTGACCGGGCACAGCATGGGCGGGGTCATCGCGCTGGAGATCGCCAAGCACCTGCACCAGGACAGCAGGAAGCGGGTGCGGGCGGTGATCCTGGACTGCACTCCGGTGGATCTGAACGCGGTCCGCCCCGAGAGCCGCGACCAGGGCGAGGAAATGCTGCGCTGGATGGGCTGGGTGCCCGGCGCGCGGGAGAGCCGGCTGCTGCGGCTGATCGTGGAAACGTATGCGCGCCATGAGAGTTTCGTCGGCGGACGCTATGTGATCCGTGGCGACGAGTTCCGCGAAGCGGTGCGGAACGTGCTGCGCGACAAGATCCTGAACACCGATGCCGCCAGCAACGGCCTGATCGAGGCCCAGTTCAAGGCCATCGTGGCCGGCGGCGCGGTCGACGATCTGCGGGCGCTGTCCAAACCCGTTGCGGGCAAACCCCGTCCGGCCATCGTGTTCATCCGGCCGCACAACCCGTACGACGATCCGATCGTGGATGTGGAGTACTCGCACAAGGTGCTGATCGACCAGGTCGGCGGCGTGAACGGGACGCTGCTGGTGGTGACCACGCGAACCACCGGGCACGCCAACCCGATCGAGCGGCCGCAGGAGTACAACATGGTCATCGAGCAGCAGGTGGTGCCGTTCGTGCGGCAGGTGCAGGCCGACGAGGCGGCGGTGGTCTCGCTCGGGCGCTGACCCGATCGGCGAGTCAGCGCACCGCGTCGTCAGCGGCCGGGCGGATCAGCGGATGCGGCTGCCCAGCAGGTGGCGGACGCCGCTGACGAACAGCTGCAGCCCGAAGTCGAAACGGGCGGTGGCGTCGGGCATGTCGTAGAGCGGCGAGTTCTCCTCGGTCAGCGCGCCCGCGGAATCCATCTGGATGCGCGACTGCTCGTCCACCGTCTGGCCGAGCACGTAGTACAGCAGCGTGTAGGCGGCGAGCTCGGCTTCCTCGCGCGTCATCCCCGCGCGAATCGCGGCGCTGGCCAGGCGTTCCCGGCCCTTGCTGGTGGTGAGGCGGGAAGCGTATGTGGCCGAGACCAATTCGGCGCCGTCGCGATAGGCCAGCAGGCATTCGCGCAGCCGGTGCGCCAATTCGGTCATCTGCTTGGACCATTCGTCGGCCCGGACCGGTTCGTCCATGGGCGCGAGAATCCGGTCGGCGATCGCACCGAGCAGCGCCTGCTTGTTGGGGAAGTGCCAGTACAGCGCACCGGGCTGGACGTGCAGCGAGCTTGCCAGCCGGCGCATGGTCAGATCCGCCAGACCGTACTGGTCGAGAATGGCGATGGCCCCGTCGACCACGTCCGTGCGATGGAGTTGCACTGAAAAACCCGACCCTCTCGTGTTCCGGCTCACGTACCGGACTGCTAGCCTACCCTGAACACCGTTCAAGTTGCTCGGCCACACCGGTCGGACGAAGGGATTCGCGCGGACATGACTCAGGCAGCCGTCACCACCGATGCTGTGACCACAGCAGGCGATGACATTCTCGCCATCGCCCGCGAGCAGGTGCTCGAGCGCGGCGTCGGCCTGACCCAGGACCAGACCCTCGAGGTGCTGCGCCTCGGCGACGACCGGCTCGAGGAGCTGCTCGGCCTGGCGCACGACGTGCGCATGAAGTGGTGCGGTCCCGAGGTCGAGGTCGAGGGCATCATCTCGCTCAAGACCGGCGGCTGCCCGGAGGACTGCCACTTCTGTTCGCAGTCAGGACTTTTCCAGTCCCCGGTGCGCGCGGCGTGGCTGGACATCCCGTCGCTGGTGGAGGCGGCCAAGCAGACCGCCAAGACCGGCGCCACCGAGTTCTGCATCGTGGCCGCGGTACGCGGTCCGGACGAGCGGCTGATGGCGCAGGTCGCCGCGGGCGTCGAGGCCATTCGCAACGAGGTCGACATCCAGGTCGCCTGCTCGCTCGGCATGCTCAACCAGGAGCAGGTGGATCAGCTGGCCGCCATGGGCGTGCACCGCTACAACCACAACCTCGAGACCGCGCGCTCGCACTTCCCGAACGTGGTCACCACCCACACCTACGACGAGCGCTGGGACACCCTGCGCATGGTGCGCGAGGCGGGCATGGAGGTCTGCTCCGGCGGCATCCTCGGCATGGGTGAATCCCTGGAGCAGCGCGCCGAATTCGCCGCGCAGCTGGCCGAATTGGAGCCCGACGAGGTCCCGCTGAACTTCCTCAACCCGCGCCCGGGCACTCCCTTCGGTGACCTCGAGGTGCTGCCCGCCGCCGACGCCCTGCGCGCTGTCGCCGCCTTCCGCCTGGCCCTCCCGCGCACCATCCTGCGTTTCGCGGGCGGCCGTGAGATCACCCTCGGCGACCTGGGCGCCAAGCAGGGCATCCTCGGTGGCATCAACGCCGTCATCGTCGGCAACTACCTGACCACCCTGGGCCGTCCCGCCGAGGCCGACATCGATCTGCTCGGTGAGCTCAAGATGCCGATCAAGGCGCTCAACGAAACTCTCTGAGACGAGCGGGCTATGGAAAACCGGTACCGTGGCGGTACGGTCTCTCCGGCCCGCTTTACCGTGCACTGCTATTGAGACACGAAGGATCCATCGAGGTGATCGTGGACATCGAGGAGCGCTACAACCCTTTCACGGGTAAGCGGATCGTGCCGGGTCTGGATGATCCGGTTCCCGCGGCCGCCGCTCTGGGCCTCGAGCCCCCGCGCTTCTGCGAACAGTGCGGCCGCCGCATGATCGTGCAGGTCAGCCCCGACGGCTGGTGGGCGAAATGCTCCCGCCACGGTGTTCTCGACTCCACGAGCCTGGAACACCGCTAGTGGCAACCACACTCACCGCCGGGCCGGGCGGACTTCGCGTCGACGTACTGATGCGGGAAGTGCGCGCGGCGGCGGTGGTGTGCACCGTCCTCGTCGCGGTGAGCGCCCTGGCCGGGGTGGTGTGGGCGTTCCTCGCTCCCGCCGAGCAGCTGCTGGTGGTCGAACCCGACCGCGGCACCGCCCTCACCGGCGAGAGCATGCATCGTTTCGATGCCCTCGCCATTTTCGTGCTGATCGGCATCGTGCTCGGTGTCCTCGGCACGGCCGCGGCCTGGCGCTGGCGCCGGGCGCGGGGCCCCGTGCTGCTGTCGGGCATTCTGCTCGGCTCGCTGGGCGGCGCCTTCCTGATGAAGGTGGTGGGGGAGGTCGTCGCCGAGCAGTTGCACACCCGCCCCCAGCATCCTGCCCTCCACTCCATCGTGGATTTCGCTCCCGCCGTGGAGGGTTGGGCCGCGCTGATCGCCCAGCCGCTGGCCGCGGCCGTGGTGGCGCTCCTGCTGACCGCCCTCAGCACCTCCGACGATCTCGGTAGCGGCCAATTCCTCCCGTTCGGCGGCAGCCGCCCCGATCCGGCCGTGCTCGCCGGGCCCCAGTACGGTTCCGCCATCAGCTACGGTCCGTACCCCGGCAGCGCGCAACAGGCCATGGGCGTGCGAGAACCCGTGGTGCCCTTCGACGCTCCCGGTTCGCTGCCGGATTCCGGCGCTACCCGCTGACCCGGCTCCGGCAATATTCGCTGGAGCCCGGGCGTTGTACCCCCTACCGTGTTCGCGTCCACGGATCCGAATCACCCAGGGGGACCCCATGAAGCCCGCACCTGCCGATCATGCCGGCTCGGCACCGGCGGAACGCCCCGACCTCACCGCGTGGCGTCAGCGCCACGAACTCCGCAGATCCAATGCGTCCCAACCGATCCCGAGCGGCCGCCGCTACAAGCGCACCGAAAAACACCGCGATCGTTCCCAGGACCGGTGATCGCCTAGCGGTATCCACGTTTGAGCAGGTACTCGGCACCCGCTTGGAATGCAGCCGGGGTGAGGAGTGCGAAGTCGAAGGCATCGGCGAGACGGTTGGTCGTATTGAATGCCACGCAGACCGCCAGGGCGTCCTCGATCTGTTGCGGTGTGACGCCGGCCGACAGCACGTTGCGCATGTCCGCGCTGGTCACCGTGCCCTTGCGAGTGAGTGTGCCGAGCATCCGGAGGGTTGCCCGCAGACCGTCCTCGATGGGCGCCGAATCCACATCGGTCAGCACCGATCGGACACGCTCGTCATCCGCGTAGGCCTGGGCGGCGGTGGCGGTGTGCGCGCCGATGCAGAAGTCGCATTCATTGACCTTGGAGACATACGCGGCCATCAGTTCCCGGTCGGCGATCGACCAGGCCGAGGGGCCACGCATGGCCTCATGCGTGAAGGTTTTCGCCTGCGCGCCATAGAAGTCGGGGCGGTAGAAGACCAGCTTGGCGGCATCCGGCACGGGTTGGCGGGAGAACAGTCTGATGAGGCCGAACAGGAGCTTGGTCGCCGGGCGGTAGCCGCCGTTGAGAACATCCGGGCGCATCAGGCGTCCTCCGCTGCGGCTGCCAGGGCGGCGAGACCGGCCTCGTACAGCCGGGCCGACTGGCCGACCGCCGCGCAGACAACCAGCTCGAAGAGCTGATCCTGGCTGTAGCCCGCGGCCTCGGCGGCGGCGAAGTCCGCGTCGGCGGTCTGTGTCGGCCTGGTGGCGACCTTGTCGATGAGCTCGCGTAACGGGGGCGGAAGATCGGCGTTGTGAAAGGCGCGGGCGCGGAGGTCTTCCGGCGCCGTGCCCGTCCCGCTCAGCACCCGGTCCACCAGTGCGCGGTGTGCTGCTCGTTTCCTGTCCTCGGTTGCCACGACCGCCTCCGTCGGCTCAGCTACCTGCGTTTCCCTGTGACCACCATAGGACCGCGCTCGATCCCGGCGTCGCGTGCTCCTCCCGTGCCGGGTTCGGGGCCGGTCACGAGGTGTGAATCCTGGTGAAGGGCAACAGGATTTCGGCGGTGCGTGAGGGGTTTTCGACGAAGGGGGAGTGTCCTGCGTCGGGGATGGTCAACACTGTCGCACCGGGGACGCTGCGGTATTCGTCCGTGGCGGTGTCGGGGCGCCAGCGGCGGTCCTGGTCACCGAAGATCACCAGGAGGGGTTTGCCGAGGTCGGTGAGGCGGTCCGGGAGGGTGCGCCGGGTGATGTAGTCGGTGCTGGCGGCGTCGGTCGCGATGAGAGCGTGGTAGGTCATGCCGCGCAGGTCGTCGACGAACTGCTGGGGTATCGGGTAGGTGTCGGTGGCGAAGGCGCTGTGCAGGGCCTGACGCAGGAGGTCGTCGGTGCGAACCTGCCAGAGCAGGTCGCCGACGCCGGGGGTGGTGAGCAGCTGGGAGGCCGGGCTTTCGGAGGTGTCGTCGCTCATGGCGGGGCCGGCGTCGATCAGGGCCAGGCCGGTCACCAGGTCGGGGCGTTGTTCGGCGACCGAGGTGGCGACCGCGCCGCCGGTGGAGTGGCCGACGACGAGCGCGTGCCGGATGCCGAGCTGGTCCAGCACACCGGCGACCCGATGTCCTTGCTGCGGAATCGAATACTCGTCACCGGCGGGTTTCGCGGATCCGCCGTGGCCGAGCAGGTCGACGCGAATGACGTGATAGCCGGGCAGCAGTGGCACCACCTGGTCCCACCAGTGCGCGGACGCGCCGAGGCCGTGGATCAGCACCAGAGCGGGATCATCGGCCGGGCCGTCCTGGCTGATGTGGATGTCCTGGCCGTCGACGGTCAGCGTCGAATCGCCTGTGGCAGCGGCGCTCTGTGGTGTCGCCACCGCGGCGCAGCCCAGCACCAGAAGCACGCTGACGACGGCCGCGGCCACCGGGCGTCGCGGGCCGTACCTGCGGCCACGTTGTTCCCGCCGGTGGCGGGGCTGCTTTCTTTGCTCGTGGCCGGGGAGTCGGGTCGGAGTTTCTTGCGAATGGTCGGGGCATGAGGCTGAGGAATTCACGCACCAACTGTCGCCGTCGCCGCACCCCTCCGGCTTGAACAAATGTTCCGCGGCCTCCACCATGAAGGCGTGCGCGTCACCGCAGCCGAACCTGTCTGGGATGTCGTCTGCCCCTCGCGGCCCGGCCGGCTCCCCGGTATCCGCATGGCCGGCTTCCGCGATCACGGGGTGAATCCTGTTGATCAGCTGGCGCTGCCGCATCCCGACATCACCCTGCTGCTGGAGTTCGGCCCCGGCGCGGTCACCGTCGAGGACGCCGCGGGCCGCTGCGGGGGCAGCCTGGTCGGCGGGCTCGGGACCGGCACCCGGCGTGTGCGCGGCGCGCAGATCGAATGCGTGCAGGTGCGCCTGTCTCCCCTGATCGCGGGTCCGCTCCTGGGCGTCTCCCTCGCCGAATTGTCCGACGCCCTGGTGCCTTTGGACGCCCTGTGGGGTCGCGAGTCCGCGCTGATCCGCGAACAACTGGCCGAAACCCCGTCGTGGGACCAACGTTTCGCACTGATCGAGGCCCTGCTCGCCCGCCGCTACGCGGACGCGCCATCGGCCGACCCGGAGGTGGTCTGGGCCTGGCGCCGGATCCGCTCCGGTCACGGCCTGGTCCGGGTCGACGCCCTCGCCGACGAACTCGGCTGGACCCGCAAACGCCTGTGGTCCCGATTCCAGACCCAACTCGGCCTGCCCCCCAAACGAGCCGCCACCCTGATTCGCTTCGACCATGCCGTCCACCGCCTCGCCGCCGGCACCGACCCGGCCCGCGTCGCCGCCGAATCCGGCTACGCCGACCAATCCCACCTCCACCGCGACATAGTCGCCTTCTCCGGCATCACCCCCACCGCCGTCGCCGTAACCTCCTGGCTCGCCGTCGACGACATCGCCTGGCCGACCACCGCGCTCCACCAACAGGCCATGGACCTCCGGACCGCGGTTCAGATCTAGCGGAGCCGCCTTCGCGTACTTGTTCATCACCGGCTCGGGGAGCCGTCGGACCTCCCGCCCGCCCGACCGGGAACAGGCCACGGCACAGTTGATCTCATGGGAGGTACTGACGATGTCGAATCGATCCGCCGGATGGCCGGGCTGGCCACGCCGATGGCGCTCCGAGTAGCGGTGACCCTGGAATTGCCGGATCGGCTTGCCGGGGAAGGTAGTTCGGTCGAGGAGGTGGCGCTGGCGGTCGGTGCCGATCCCGTCGCTCTCGGACTGCTGCTCGACCATCTGGTGACGCTCGGAGTCGTCGAACAGACCGACACTGGTTACCGGACAACGGATTTCGGAGCCAACCTCCGCGCTGACGCGGGCAATGGACTGACCGAGCTGCTGCATCTGAATAACGCAGGTGGACGGGCCGAATTGGCGTTCGTTGAACTCGCACACAGTATCCGCGACGGTGGAGCGGGCTACTCCCGCCGATACGGGCAGGACTTCTGGGCCGACCTGGCCGACCATCCCAGGCTGCGCCAGTCGTTCGACCGCCAGATGACGCAGCGGATGCGCGAGCAGATTCCGCGACTGGTCGCGGGGTTCGACTGGTCCCGGTTCGGCACCCTTGTCGATGTCGGTGGCGGCCGGGGAAGTGTGCTCGCGGCGATCCTGGCCGCGAACCCCCAGATGCGCGGCCATCTGGTCGACCTGGCACCGACGGCCGCCGAAGCCGATCGCACCTTCCAGGCTCACGGCCTCGCAGGGCGCACCGAGGTTACGGCCGGTAGCTTCTTCGATCCACTCCCCGCCGGATCGGAGGCATACCTGCTCGTCGACATCCTGCACGACTGGGATGACGAGCACGCCCACCGCATTGTGGGCCGGTGCGTCGAAGCCGCCGGTCCGGACGGGCGGCTACTGATCGTGGAACCGGTCGGAGATCGTTGGGCAGGTAGCGAATACAACCTCGCCATGCTGGTGATGTATGGCGGCCGGGAGCGTCGGGTCGACGAGTTCCGCGCACTGTGCACGCCCCACGGCCTCGCGCTGGACGCGATCACCGACCTGACCGACCAGCGCTGCCTCCTCGAATTCAGGGTCGATGCGACATGATGATCGGATGCAGATCCTGGGTTCTCATCCGGTTGTGGATGCCGTGCTCGATCGGCACCGGCGGGAGATCGGTGATTCGTTGCCGGTGTATCGGAATCATGTGTTGCGCTGTTTGAACTATCAGCGGTTGTTGCTGGGGGAGGCGGTGCCGGATGTCGCGGCGCTGGCGTGGGCGGTGCACGATCTGGGGATCTGGACGGCGGGAAGCTGGGACTATGTGGATGCGTCGGCGGATCTGGTGGGCTGTCACGCTGCTGAATTCGGGATCGACGATGTCGAGGCTGTACGTCGGATGGTGCTCGAGCATCATCGGCTTCGCGGCGTCGACGATCGGTTGGCCGAGACCTTCCGCGTCGCTGATCGGATCGATGTGACGCACGGGCTGCTTCATCGACCAGTGGCCCGGGCCGAGGTGAAAGCTGTTGTCGCACAGTTGCCCTATGTCGGCTTCCACGCATTCCTGGCCCGGCAAGCCGCTCGCTATGCGCTGACCCATCCGACGCGCCCGATGCCCATGGTCCGCTGGTAGTTCCGGCTATCGGTGCGAGTCGGGGATGGCGAAGCCGAATTTGGCGGCGAGTGCCTGGACATCGGCGCGGTCCTTGGGGGCGGGCGGGTAGGCGGTTTTGAAGGTGAACATCCATGGGGCGGCGATGCAGTCGACCTATTCACCGTCGATGGTGCCGGTGCCGGTCAGGGAATCGGCGGGATATTCGATGCCGTAGGTGACACGACCATCGGCGTCGTGGTCGAACACGTGAATGTCGACCGAGGTGTCCGGGCCCTTGGCCATGACGTAGTTCCACGCCGTGTGGTCCGGCCCGGGGTCGGCGAGATAGCCCATCCCCGTGAGGATTTCGCGCACCCGATCGGCCTGGCAGCGGCGCACCGCGATATCCAGGTCGCTGTGCGGGCGGGTCTCCTCGCCCAGTAGCGCGTCCACACACCAGCCGCCGTCGATCCAGATGGTGATGCCGGCCCGGGCGCAGGCCCGGTGCAGGTCGAGGACGTCGGCTGCTTCCATGCGGGTCAGCGTAGGGCAGCGCGGTCGGTGCAGGGCGGCGATCAGCGCGGCGGGCGCGAGTCCGCCACCGACGCATCGGCCTTCACCCGACCGGCCCGTTCCCTAGACGAGTGATTCCAAGGTCGGGTGGGCCGTGGTGCGGCTTACCTGACTTTGCTAGTGGTCGTAAGCGGTCAGCGACCGGTGTGCGGTGCGCCGGTTTTGTCGTTGTGCCAGATCGCGGCGGTGAGCCTGCATCACCGCCAGAGTCACCAGCTCGGCGTCGGTCAACCGTGGGGTGAACCCGATCGGCGGTCGCTACGGCCGCAGATCCGGGCGGGCGGGTCAACAGGTCGCCGGTGGTGACATACAGTGCAGTGGCGAGGGTGCCGATGTCATTGCTCACACCCTTGATCTTGGGCACCCTCGCCCCGCAATCACGCCGGAAGGTGCGCAAAACCCTTGCCCGGCAACATCTCTCATGATCAGCCTGGCTTCGCGCCGCCGACGTCTGCAAGCAACCACCACAACCTGAGGCAATGAACATGCGCATGCACCCCAACTTCTACACCGTTGACCATCGGGGTCCCGGACGGCTGAGCATCATGGCCAAGCCACGCGGCGGAGAGTGGCTCGAAGACGAGATGACTGCTCTGAAGGCGTCCGGCGTCGACCACTTGGTCTGCGCGCTCACCGCCGCTGAACTCTACGAGTGCGACCTTGGAGCCGAAGAGCGTACGGCACGCGAGGCGGGCCTGAGGTTCGTTTCCATCCCGATCGTCGACCGCGGCGTCCCCGACCGGGCCAGCGTGCTGCCGACTCTCCAGCACCTCGCGGCGGAATTGAACGACGGCGCACACGTCCTCACCCACTGTCGCTTCGGCATCGGCCGCGCATCGCTGCTGGCCGCCGCGCTCCTCGTCATCAACGGCACCGACCCCGACACAGCATGGAATCGACTCGAACAAGCTCGTGGACTCACCGTCCCCGACACCCCCGAGCAACGCGAATGGACCGACAAACTGCCTCAACGGCCGCTGTCCTGACCAGCAGCTGGAGATCCACCACACCCCTTCGAATCACTCATCCAGGGTGCGCCGGTGGTCCGCGACAAGCAGCTGGCCGAGGGCTATGCCTCCGTCGTTCGGGGGGACGTGGCGGTGGCTGTAGACGTCGAATCCGTCGCGCTCGAGGATCGTGAGGGAGTTGACCAGGAGGAATTCGTTGAGGAATACGCCGCCGGAGAGGACGACCTGCCGGATGCCGGTGGCACGGGAGATCTCGCGGCATTGCCGTCGGACCATGGTGACCACGCCGGAATGGAACCGCCGGCTGATCTGCGGGAGCGGTAGGCCGGCGGCGAGGTCCCCGGCGATCGAGCGGATCACCGGTCCGAAGTCGACTTCGGTTGTGGTGTAGTCGAACTCGTATCCGTCAACCATGGCGAGGTCGCGCTCGAGCAGGCCCTCCAGCTCGATCGGTCCCTGCGCCTCGTACTCGGCGTAGCAGCAGATACCCAGGAGGGCGGCGACTCCGTCGAAGAGCCGGCCCATGCTCGATACCTGGGGCGAATTGATTCCTTGCGCTCGCATCGTCGAATACACGTGCCAGCGATCCGGCTCGAGCCGGCCGATCGCCGGGAACGCCTTGACGACCGTGTCGATATCGCCGAATGCGTCCAGGGCGACCGATACCCCGGTTCGAATCGGTTCGTGCACCGCTCGGTCACCGCCGATCAGTGCCAAGCGCCGCAAATGCGTTGCCCGCTCGAATCTTTCGAAGTCGCCCACCAGGAATTCCCCGCCCCAGATGGTGCCGTCGGTGCCGTAGCCGGCTCCGTCGAACACCACACCGATGGCTGGTCCGCTGAGCCGATTCTCCGCCATGCACGCGGCCATATGAGCGTGATGATGCTGGACGAACACGGGATCGCCCGGTTCGCCGATGCCCTCGTGCACACTGCTGGAGCGGAACTGCGGGTGCATATCGTAGACACCCGCAGCGGGCTCCAGATCATAGAGCGACGCCAGGTGTGCCGCCGTCTTGCGATGAGCGGCAAAGGTTTCGTCGTTCTTCAGGTCGCCGACGTGCTGGCTGAGGAAGACCCGGGATCCGGCGGAGAGGGCCACCGTCGTCTTGAGTTCGGCGCCATAGGCGACGAGCGGAGCCAGCGGACGGCCGACGTCCACCGGGTACGGCGCATACCCGCGCGCTCTGCGGAGGAACGTCATCAGGGGCCCGTCCAACTCGGGGTGGGCGGACAACCGGACCACGGAATCGTCGACCCTGATCTCGATTTCGCGGTCGTGGTAGAGGATCACGTCGGCGATCTCGAAAAGCTGCTGGAGCGCATCCTCGTTGCGATGGACTATCGGATAGCCGGAGATGTTTCCACTCGTCATGATCACCGTGTCCAGGCCGGATTCGTCCAATAGCAGGTGATGATGCGGTGCCGAGGGCAGCATCAGGCCCAGATTCGGATTCCTCGGGGCGATGTTCTCCGGGAGCGCACCGGAACGCTTGCGCGCCAAGAGGATCGGCCGCGCGGGCGACCGCAGCAGTGCTTCCTCCGCCGCGGACAGTTCCACGATCCGATGGGCGGCGGCCAGATCCCGAACCATGACGGCGAAGGGTTTCGAATCCCGGCGTTTGCGCTCGCGGAGCAAGGCCACCGACTCGGCGCGGCGCGCATCCACGGCAAGATGGAAGCCCCCGACACTCTTGACGGCCGCGACCCGCCCCGCTGCCAATTCCCGTGCGCACCGGCGCAATGCGTCCTCGCCTTCGAGAACCGCTCCCTGCCGGTCGGCGAGGAACAGACGAGGTCCGCAGTCGGCACAGGCATTGGGCTGCGCGTGAAAGCGCCGGCTCATCGGATCCCGATACTCCCGGTCGCACCTCTCGCACATGGTGAACGAGCGCATCGTGGTCTGCGACCGGTCGTACGGAAGTGCGCGAATGATCGAATACCGTGGACCGCAGTTCGTGCAGTTGATGAACGGGTACCGGTAACGGCGATCGGCCGGATCGCGCAACTCGGCCAGACAGTCGGCACACACATGCGTATCCGCGGGCACCAGAGCGACTTTCGCTCCGCTGTGCACACTGTGCACGATCTCGAAATCGGTGGCCGCCGACCGCCCCGACGATCGGCCGAGAGCTACCACCCCATCGACGCGGGCCAACTCCGGAGCCTTGCTCGCCAATTCCTCGCTGAAGCGTCGCAGCACGGACTCGTGGCCGCTCGCCTCGATGAGCACGCCCTCGGGATCGTTGCGAACCCATCCGGCCAAGTCCAGCTCACGGGCGAGCTTGTAGACGAACGGGCGATAGCCCACGCCCTGAACAACGCCGGTAACCCTGATTTTCCAGGTCGCATACTCGGTCATGACACCGGTTCAACACAGCCGGGGCAGCTCGGCGCCGCGGAGAGGTTGCAGCGTGGATTCGCGGCCGGCGGAATCCCGGAGAACGACCGCCGCGCCATCGAGGGCGGTCACCTCGCCGATCGCCACGGCGTGCCGGCCGTACTCGTGCGCGTGGAGCGCGGCGAGCACCCGATCGGTCGCCTCGGGGTCGATGAAGATCGCCACGCAGCCCTCGTTGGCACAGTGCAGTGGATTGATCCCCAGCATGTCCGCCGCCATCGCGGTCTCGTGCTGAATGGGCAATGCCGGAGCCTCGATCCGGATTGTCTTGTCCAGCTTGCCCGCGTACTCGTGCAGCACCGCCGCGAGTCCGCCGCGGGTGACATCGCGCATCGAGCGAATCGATCCGGTCGGCACCGCGGCGAACACGCCGTCGATCATGGTGTTGAGGGGCGCGCAATCGCTGAGGACCCGGCTTTCGAAGCCGAGACCCTCCCGGATCGACAGCAGATGCACGGTGTGATTACCGAGGGGACCGGACAGGATGACCGCATCCCCGGGGCGCACGGCGTCCATCCGCAGCGGCTCCCGGGCGAAGAAACCGACCCCACTTGTGTTGAGGTACAACTGATCCGCTTCCCCGGCGCGCACGACCTTGGTATCGCCGCACACGATCTGCACGCCGGCTTCGCGAGCAGTGTCCCTGATCGAGGTCAGCACACGGGACAGGCGGTCGAACGGCAGTCCCGTCTCGAGGATCATTCCGAGCGTGAGATACCGCGGAGCCGCTCCCGACACCGCGAGATCGTTGACGGTCCCGCACACCGCGATCTTTCCGATGTCGCCATTGCCGAAGAACGGCGGGTCGACCACGAAACTGTCCGTGGTCATCGCGATCCGGCTGCCCTCCACCGCGAGGACGGCGCTGTCCTCCATCTCGCCCACATAGACGTCGCCCAAGGTCTCCGCGATGAATGCCACGAGTTCGCCCGACAGTGTCGCGCCGGTGCCGTGGTCGAGTTGGATCTGCTGGGTTGCGAGAGTCACGGTGTCTTGGTCTCCTTCCGGGGGAGACCGCCGTTCTCATCGATCGTCCGCAGCATCTCCGCGGAATCGGCGACCGTGGCGCAGTAGCCCTCGAGCCATTCGAGTGCGCGCTGCCGGTCGGCTTCGACGGCGGAGAATACGCAGTCGCTCGGCACGCCGACAATGTATCCGCGGAAGAATGCGTCGGCCGCCGTCGTCTGAATGCAGATCTGGGTTTGCAGACCGATGAGAATCAGGGTCTCGACCCCGATTGCCTGGAGCCGCTCGTGCAGATCGGTCTCGTAGAATCCGCTGTCCTTGCTCCGCTCCTGAACGATATCCTCCGGCTCGAGGAAGTCCCGGATCACCTCGGCGCCCGCCGTGCCGCGCAGCGCGGGGACGCGGCCGTCGTACCGCTCGGCGAGGGGATCGTCGGGTTCGTTGATGAGCTGCAGGTGAAAGACGGGATAGCCGCGTTTCCGCAGATCGGACAAGAATCCCGCCACATGTGCGGTCGCCGCGGCGATCGCCGCCCGACGTTCCGGATTCTTTCCGACGATATCGTACTGCAAGCCGCTCGTGAGGACTGCAATCTTTGACATGTCGACTACTCCAGTAATTAGTTGTTCTGCGCCGTGCCCGAGCGATTTTGCAGATCCTGGGCGATATTCGACCAATTGACCGCGCATTGATACGCGAATTCGATGATGTGGTCCCGGGTGTGCGGGAGCATGGCGTCGGTTATTTTCTCGATATCGGTGGTCTTCACCGCGTGCTGATGCATCCAGCGCAGGAGGTCGCGGCCGCTGGCGCTCATGCGCAGCGCCGGGTCCCGGGCCAGCAGGGCCAGCAGGGCGCCGAGATCCGCCGGCTTCTCGGGCGGCGAAGCGGGTGCCGGCCGATCGGGGGCGTCCGGGAGTTTGCTCTCCGACTCCGGTGAGGTACGGGGAGTTCTGTTTTCGTTCGAATGAACGAGCGGATCCTCCCCGCGTTCGAGCCGGGCGCGGACATCGCGGACGGTGGACGGGGACAAGCCGACTTCTTGAGCGATGCTGCGCAGGGACGCGTCCGGGCGGGCCAGGATCAGCTCGGCGGCGGTGCGCCGGGCCGATTTGGTGTCGACGGGTCGTAGGCGGCCATCGCTTCCCAGGCGATGGCTCGATCGCGAATCGTCGTCGATCCGGCCGCGGATTGCTGCCACGGTCTTCGCGGACAGGCCCGCGGTGGTCGCGATCGAGCGATCCGACCAGTGTGGATGCGTCCGCATGATGCGTTCCGCGGCAGCGCGCCGATCGCTCAGGGACAGCGGCAGGCCGTGGGTCGTGTTTTCGCGTACCCCGACGATGAATGCGAGTTCCTCGGAACCGTCCACCAGATATGCATCAATATGTGTGAATCCCTTCAGTCGCGCGGCGAATGTGCGGTGAAATCCATCGATGACCCGCATTGTGGGCCGATGAACGAGGATGGGCGGCAAAGGCCACTCGGCCTCGACCAACCTTTCGATGTGCGAATGATCCTCACCCTCGGATCTCGGGGAGCCGATAGTAATCAGCGATGCAATCTCTAAGGTTGTTCTGACGCGGTTCAATTTCGAGGAGTGCTCCAAATATGTAGTGCCCCTTGGTCTTACAGGGTCAGAATTCGAAAATTACCGCAGGCTCATCCTTCCGGCAAGAGGACTCGACCGGTCGGCATGGTCGTTGTGATCGCCCACCGCCCGATGGGCCGTGAGAGTGTGCCGATCCACAGGTCGCGCGCCGCTCCCGGGGTGTGCAACCGTGTGAAAGCCGCAGTTGCACAGCATGATTCGAGCCATCGCCGCAGGACAGACGGCCGATGGGGTGTGGTTGGGTGCACTGTGCCCGCTCACAGTCGGATACGTCACTCGGTGGGATCGACGACGTGCGCTCGGCCCTTGTCCCGAAGATCGACATGTGCGGTAATACCGTGGCCGACTTCGGTTTCCGTATATGTAAATCGCAATAACACAAATGTGCTCGGGGAGATTCGATGTCCATGACCGGTACCGAGCGGGAAAAGGACGCGGCGGTCGTCCCGTTGCGCTGGGTGGGCCCGATCAAGATCACTGGCAATGTGGTGGACGAACCGATCGAGGTCCCGCTGGCCACCTACGAGTCACCGCTGTGGCCGTCGGTGGCGCGCGGCGCCAAGATCACCAGGCGTTGCGACCACGGCGTCGTGTGCACGCTCGTCGACGAACGGATGACCCGGTCGGTCCTGCTCGAGGCCGACGACGCCGGTGCGGCACTGGCGGCGGTCCGCCGGCTCGGGGATGCCATGGGGGAGATGCGCCGGATCGTCGCCGACTGCAGCCGCTATGCCGAACTCCTGGATGTCCGGCACCAGATCGCCGGAAATCTGCTGTTCGTGCGATTCGAATTCGCTACCGGCGATGCCTCCGGCCACAATATGGCCACCCTGGCCGCCGATGCCCTCCTCGCGTACCTGGTGCGCGTATTCCCCGGTCTGCGTTACGAATCCGTGTCGGGGAACTTCTGCACGGACAAGAAGGCGTCCGCGGTGAACGGCATTCTCGGCCGCGGCAAGAATGTGGTGACCGAACTGCTGATCCCGCGTGCCGTGGTGGCGAACGATCTGCACACGACCGCGCGGCGGGTAGCGGCTCTCAATGTCCGCAAGAACCTGATCGGAACGAGTCTGGCGGGCGGAATCCGTTCCGCGAACGCGCATTACGCGAACATGTTGCTGGCGGTCTACCTGGCCACCGGCCAGGATGCGGCCAATATCGTCGAGGGCTCGCAGGGCATCACGCACGCCGAGGACCGCGATGGTGATCTTTATTTCTCGTGCACGCTGCCGAACATCATTGTCGGAACGGTCGGAAACGGAAAGGGATTGGATTTCGCCGCGGCGAATCTCGCCAGGCTGGGCTGCGGTGCGGACCGGGCGACGGGGGAGAATGCCCGCCGGCTCGCCGTGGTGACAGCGGCGGCGGTGCTGTGCGGCGAGCTGTCGCTGCTGGCGGCCCAGACGAACGCCGGCGAACTGATGCGGACGCATCTGAATTTCGAACGCCCACCATCGGATAGAGAGAATTGACGTGGTGTTTCCTATTGGAATTCACGATATCGCGTTGGCGACCGGGCATTACGCGCTGGACCTCGAGGAGTTGGCGGAGCGGCACGGCGTCGACCCCGGCAAGTACGCCATCGGCCTGGGGCAGAGCACGCAGACCGTTCCGGCGACGGACGAGGACATCGTCACCATGGCCGCCGCCGCGGCGAAGCAGATCCTGGCCGAGCACGATGCCGGGGATATCCGCACCGTCCTGCTCGCCACCGAGACCGGGATCGACCAGTCCAAAGCGGCCGCGATCTATGTGCAGGACCTGCTGGGATTACCGTCCTCGACGCGGGCGGTGGAATTGAAGCAAGCGTGTTACGGGGGCACGTCGGCGCTGCACTTCGCGGCCGGACTCGTGCACCGCGACCCCGACCACAAGGTATTGGTGCTCGCCAGCGATATCGCGAAATACGATCTCGGTTCCGCCGGTGAGGCCACGCAGGGCGCGGCCGCCGTCGCCATGCTGGTGTCGGCGGACCCGGCTGTCGCGGTCCTCGAGCCCGTGTCGGGTCTGTACACCGCCAATGTGCAGGACTTCTGGCGACCCAACTACCGCTCGACACCGATGGTGGACGGAAAGCTGTCGGTCTCGTTGTATCTCGAAGCGGTGGAACAGGTTTGGAAGGACTACGAAGCCCGCGGCGGCCGGGCGATCCAGGATTTCGCGGCGTTCTGCTATCACCAGCCGTTCACCAGAATGGCCTACAAGGCGCACGCGCGGTTGCTGGAAATCCACGGCATCGACACCGATAACGCTCGGCTGGACGCGGACCTCGCACCTACCACTATCTACAATCGCCTTGTCGGCAACAGCTATACGGCCTCGCTGTACGTGGGTCTCATGTCGTTGCTCGACCATGCCGAGGACCTCAGCGGGCGCTCCGTCGGAATGCTGAGCTACGGATCGGGTTGTGTCGCGGAGTTTTTCGAATTGTCGATGGTGCCGGGATATCGGCGGCGACTGCGGACCTCGGCCAACCAGTCCGCCATCGCGCGACGGGAGCGGATCTCCTACGAAAGATATCGTGAGATAAGGGATTTCGAGTTACCCGAGGACGGTTCGTCGAAGACATTGGCGGTCGACGGGGCCGGACCGTTCCGCTTGCGGGCCGTCGCCGAGCATTCGCGAATGTACGAGGCACGTCACCTGATTCAGGCATGAGGGTGGGTGCTGAACGGTCGGCGGACCCCACCCTCGGTCATGGCCGCGCCGTCGCCAAACTGATCCTGCTCGGTGAGCATGCGGTGCTCTACGGTCGCCCGGCGATCTCGCTGCCGGTGCCGCTCGTGGGGGTGACCGCCGCCGCGCGCCGATCCAGGGGCCCGGTCACTGTGGCGTCGACGAACGCGGCAGGCCGGGGACCGGCTGCGGGGCCGGGCGATACTGCGGTGTCGCGGCTGGCGGTAGCGGCGGTCTGCCACCATCTCCGGGTTCCCGACGAGGGCCTGGCCATCACCATCGACAGCGACATCCCGAGCCAGCGGGGTCTGGGTTCGAGCGCGGCGATCGCGGCGGCCATCATCAGGGCGGTCGCCGATCTGTGGGATCGAAAGCTTTCCGGCGAAACACTTTTCACGCTGATTCAGGAATCGGAGGCGCTGGCGCACGGGAACGCGAGCGGCGTCGACGCGCGGACGGTGGTCGGCTCGGCCGGGCCGCTCTGGTTCCAGGACGGGGCGGCCCGGCCACTTCCGGTGGCGGACAGCGCGGATCGAGCGGTCCTGGTGGTGGGCGACACCGGTGTGGCGGGCAGCACCCGCGAGGCGGTGGCGATCGTGCGCCGGCGATTGCACGCCCTCGGCGCGGCAGGTGAGGATCTGCTCGAGCGGGCCGGGCAGCTCACCCACGGTGCCGCCGTGGATCTGCGGCTCGGGCGGTTCGCCGAGCTGGGCGATGCCATGACCGGCGCACAGCGGATTCTGGTGCGATTGGGCGTCAGCTGCCCGGCCGTCGACGAGCTGGTGGCCGCCGCGCTGGCCGGGGGAGCGCTGGGCGCCAAACTCTCCGGCGGCGGACTCGGCGGCTGCGTCATCGCACTGACCACCGACGCCCCCGCCGTCCGCACGGCACTGCTCGCGGCGGGCGCCCAGCGCTGTCTCGAGGTTCCTTTGAATCCGGTGGACGTATGAATTCCGTTGCGGCGATCGCGCATCCGAATATCGCCCTGATCAAGTACTGGGGCAAGCGGGACGAGGTCCTGCACCTGCCCATGACCACCAGCCTGTCGCTGACGCTGCGGGAATTCCCGACCACGACCAGGGTCACGGTGGGGCCGGACCCGACCGCCGACCGGGTAACCTTCGCCGGAGCCCCGGCGCCCGAGGCATTCGCCGCACCGGTCTCGCGGTTTCTCGAGCTGGTGCGCGAGCGGTCCGGCGATCGGCGGTACGCGGTGGTGGACACCGTGAACACGGTGCCGACCGGAGCCGGACTGGCCTCCTCGGCAGCGGGTTTCGCCGCACTGGCGCTGGCCGCCGCGACCGCCTACGGACTGGACCTGGATCGAGCCGCGCTGTCCCGGCTGGCGCGCCGCGGGTCCGGCAGTGCGGCACGCTCGGTCTTCGGAGGCTTCGCGGTGTGGTGGCGTGGCGTGGGTGCCGGCGCGGCCGGCGACCTGACCAGCTTCGCCGAGCCGATCGACGCGCCGCTGCTGGACCCGGCGCTGGTGGTGGCCCTGGTCGATACCCGCGAAAAGGCGGTTCCCAGTAGGGAAGCCATGCGGCGGACCATGGCCACGTCGCCGTTCTATCCGCCGTGGGTGGCGGAGTCCGCCCGGGACCTGGGCCGCATGCGGGCGGCGCTGCGCGAGGGCGATCTGACGACCGTCGGGGAGATCGCCGAGGCCAACGCCCTCGGGATGCATGCCACCATGCTCGGCGCTCGACCGGCCGTACGGTATTTCGCACCCGGCACCCTGCGCGTGCTGGACCTGGTGCTGGAGTTGCGTGCCGCGGGCATCGGCGCCTGGGCCACGATGGACGCCGGTCCGAATGTGAAGGTGCTGTGCGATTCCCGCGACAGCGCCGTCGTCGCGGCGGCCGTCGCCGAGGTGACCGGGGGAGTGGATCGGATCGTGGTCACCACCGCCGGGCCCGGTGCCGCCGTCTCCGACAGCGGAGAACGATGATCACCGTTGCCGTTCCGGGCAAGCTGTACATCGTCGGCGAATACGCGGTCCTGGAGCCGGGCAGCGCGGCGGTGCTGGTCGGCATCGATCGCTTCGTACGCGTGCGCCTTACCCCGGTGAGCTCGGTCGGTCCTGCTCACCGAACGATCACGACCAGCCGCGCCCCCGGGCACCGCGTCGAATTCATCTGCCGGAAAACGGGTTTCGAGCGAGTACCGGCGAACTCAGCCGACGCGGCCGGGCTGTCCCACGTGCTGGCGGCCCTGGCCATCGTCGACCGTTACGCGGCCGGATCAGGTCGGCAGCCGGTGGGCTTCACCCTCGAAATCGACTCCCAACTGGATGATTCCGCCACTGGACGCAAATACGGGCTGGGATCTTCCGGAGCGGTGACCGTCGCGGTGGTGCGGGCTGTCGCCCGGCTCTACGGGTTGCTGCTGGATCCGGACACCGAGACGAAACTGGCTCTGCTGTCGGTGTTCTCGGTGGATCCGCACTGCTCCGGAGGTGATGTCGCGGCCTCGGCGCACGGCGGCTGGGTGTACTACCGGACCCCGGATCGCGCGGCCCTGACCGCGGCGCTGGCGCGGCCGGACACCGAACTCGGGGCGCTGATCCGGCAGCCGTGGAAACACCTGACGGTACGGTCGCTGCCGCCCCCTCGCGAGCTGTCCCTGGAAGTGGGATGGGTTGGGCGACCGGCGGATTCGAGCGTACTGGTAGCGGCCATGAAACAGGCCGTCCGACACCATGGTTCGGCCTATCGGCAGTTCGTCACCGCCAGCGATCAGTGCGTCGAGCAGTTCGCGACGGCGTGCCGTTCCGGCGACGATCGAGCGGCCGAGCTCGCGCTGAGCACCGCCGGTCGCTTGCTCCGTGAGCTGGCCGCGGTGTCCGGTGCCGCCATCGAGAGCCCCGAACTGTCTCGATTGCGCTCTCTGGCAGAAGAACTCGGAGCCGCGGCGAAGAGCTCCGGCGCGGGCGGCGGCGACTGCGGAATCGCCCTGATCGATCCCGCCCGCGCGCCGGCCCTGCGGCAGCGCTGGCGAGCCGCCGGCATCGAACCGCTGAATCTCCGGGTGTCCGAGAGGAAAGAGAGCATCAGATGAGCTATGCCAGCCGCAAGGACGATCATGTCCGCCTGGCCGTCGCGCAGCATCGCGAATCGATGGCCGGGCAACGCCCGTCTCCGTTCGACGAGGTCGCCTTCGTCCATCACGCCCTGCGGGGTACCGCGGAGCACGCCGTCTCGCTCGCCACCGAGGTGGGCGGCACGACGTGGCCGGTGCCGCTGTACATCAACGCGATGACCGGCGGCAGCGCCCGCACCGGCGAGGTGAATCGTGGACTGGCCATCGCCGCCCGGGAGACCGGCTTGGCGATCGCGTCGGGTTCGATGAGCGCATACCTGGCAGACGGTTCGGTGGCCGAGACCTACCGCGTGCTGCGCGGCGAGAATCCGGACGGCTACGTCATCGCCAACGTCAACGCCAATGCCACACCGGAGATGGCGATGCGCGCGGTGGAGCTGTTGGATGCCGACGCACTGCAGGTGCACGTCAATGCGATCCAGGAGATCGTGATGCCGGAGGGCGATCGGGACTTCTCGGGCTGGCCGCGCCATATCGCTCGCCTCACCGAGACGCTGGGCATACCGGTGATCGTGAAGGAGGTCGGGTTCGGGATCAGCGCCGACACGGTCACGCGGCTGGCCGAGCTCGGCGTGCGGATCGTCGACGTGTCCGGCAATGGCGGAACGAATTTCGCGCTGATCGAGAATGCCCGGCGGCGAGGAGCCGACTTCGGCCTGCTCGCCGACTGGGGCCTGTCCACCCCGGCCTGCCTGGTCGATGGAGCCGAGGCGGCCCTGACGAACGGGGTCGCGCTGCTCGCCTCCGGCGGGGTGCGCACTCCGCTCGATGTCGTTCGCGCCCTGGCGCTCGGCGCCCGCGCGGTGGGGGTATCCGGGTACTTCCTGACGATCCTCGAATCCGAGGGCGTCGATGCGCTGATCGCGGCGATCACCGCGTGGATCACGCAGATCCGGCAGCTCATGGTGGTGCTCGGCGCGGAAACCGTGCGCGCGCTGGCGGACGCCGACGTGCTGCTGACCGGCGGGCTCGCCGAGATCTGCCGACTGCGCGGCATCGACCCGGGCGCCTACGCCCGGCGCTCCCGGAATCCGCTGCGGCCCATCGTACCGACGAGCCGCCTCCGCTGAGATCAGCGCGGTCATATCGAATGAATTTGCGGCACACCACATCCGGTGCGTGTAGAGCGCCTCGATTCGCCGAGAATGCTGATACCCTACCCGCGGGTAACATGGATTGCACTAAGTTACCCGCGGGTAACTTAGTGCAAGTTATGATGCGACGAGCGCCGAGCGACACAGCGTCGCTTCGTGAATGAAAGGCCACTGCATGAGCCCCCTGCAAATAACGCTGGGCATCATCTCCATACTGGTCGGTGTGCCCGCGTGGGCCGGGTTCGTCTTGGCGGTGCGCAATATCGTGCGCACCATTCGGCTGGGGCAGCCGGCACCGGACCGGTTCGGGCCGTTCCTGCCCCGAATCGCCACCCTGGTCAAGGAATTCGCGGCGCACACCCGCATGGTGAAGTTCCGGACCGTCGGCTGGGCGCACTGGCTGGTCATGGTCGGCTTCCTGCTCGGGTTCGTCACCGTCTTCCAGGCGCAGGGGCAGATCTTCAGCCCCACCTTCACGTGGCCGTGGATCGGTGACACCCTCGTCTATCACCTGCTCGACGAGCTGTTGGGCCTGGGCACCATCGTCGGTGCGTTGGCGCTCATCATCATTCGGCAGGCCAACCACCCGCGGCGGCCCGCGCGGCTCTCGCGCTTCTCGGGCTCCAACTTCCTGGCGGCCTACTTCGTCGAGCTCATCGTGCTCGCCGAGGGCATCAGCATGGTCGGTGTGAAGGCCTTGGTGCAGGCCTACACCGGTGAGCACCATGCCGTCAGCGACTTCGTCAGCATGAATATCGCCAAGCTGCTGCCCGCGAGCGCCGCGGCGGTCTCGGTCTTCGCGTTCTGCAAGCTGATGACGGCGCTGGTGTGGGTCGTGGTGGTCAGCCGCAATATCGACTGGGGTGTGGCGTGGCACCGGTTCGCCGCCTTCCCGAACATCTACTTCAAGCGTGAGGCCGACGGTGATGTCGCCCTCGGTGCGGCCAAGCCGATGATGTCGGGTGGTAAGCCGATCGAGATGGAGACCGCCGATCCGGACAATGACACCTTCGGTGTGGGTAGGTTCGAGGACTTCTCGTGGAAGGACATTCTCGACGTCACGACGTGTACCGAGTGTGGTCGTTGTCAGTCGCAGTGCCCGGCCTGGAATACCGGTAAGCCGCTTTCGCCGAAGCTGTTGATCATGTCGTTGCGTGATCATGGTTACGCGAAGGCCCCGTACCTGCTTGCTGGTGGCCGTAAGGACATGGGTGGCGAGGAGATCGGTCTGGTCGATGCCGAGGGCAAGCCGGACGAGCGTGCGTTGGCGCGGATTTCGGAGGCCGCGCGGGCGGAGGCGGAGCGGCCGTTGGTCGGTGGTGAGGATGTGGGCGGGATCATCGATCCCGAGGTGTTGTGGTCGTGCACGACCTGTGGTGCGTGTGTGGAGCAGTGCCCGGTGGACATCGAGCATGTCGACCACATCATCGATATGCGTCGTTACCAGGTGTTGATCGAGTCGGAGTTTCCTTCCGAGTTGGCGGGGTTGTTCAAGAACCTGGAGAACAAGGGCAATCCGTGGGGTCAGAACGCCAAGGATCGGCTGAACTGGATCTCGGAGGTGGACTTCGAGATCCCGGTGTTCGGTCGCGATGCGGATTCCTTCGACGGGTATGAGTATCTGTTCTGGGTCGGCTGCGCGGGTGCGTACGAGGATCGGGCGAAGAAGACCACCAAGGCCGTCGCGGAGTTGTTGGCGACCGCGGGTGTGAAGTTCATGGTGCTGGGTCAGGAGGAGACCTGCACCGGTGACTCGGCGCGTCGTGCGGGTAACGAGTTCTTGTTCCAGCAGTTGGCGATGCAGAACATCGAGTTGCTGAATTCGGTGTTCGAGGGTGTGGAGCAGGCCAAGAAGAAGATCGTGGTCACGTGTGCGCATTGTTTCAACGCGCTCAACAACGAGTACCCGCAGGTCGGTGGCACCTATGAGGTGGTGCACCACACGCAGTTGCTGAATCGTCTGGTGCGGGGCAAGGCGTTGGTGCCGGTGTCGCCGGTGGCGCAGAACGTGACCTATCACGACCCGTGTTATCTGGGCCGGCACAACAAGATCTACAACGCGCCGCGTGAGTTGATGCAGGCGTCGGGGTCGACGTTGGTCGAGATGCCGCGTCACGCCGAGCGTTCCATGTGCTGTGGCGCGGGTGGTGCGCGGATGTGGATGGAAGAACAGCTCGGTAAGCGCATCAACATCGACCGGGTCGACGAGGCACTGGACACGTTGAAGGGC
>NZ_JBSGCB010000016.1:67575-194660 GCF_053601595.1 Nocardia sp. NPDC004711
GGCGGCGGTTCCCGTCGAGGCTGCACCGAAGGCTGCTCCGGCCGGTGGTGGTCTGGGTATGAAGGGTGGCGCGAAGGCTCCCGGTGGTAAGGGTCTGGCCATGAAGGGCGGACTCAAGGCCCCGGGCGCGAAGGCCGCCGCACCGGCCGCCGCCCCGGCCGCCGCACCGGCCGCCGCACCGGCCGAGGCTGCCCCTGCCGCCGAGGCGACCGCGGCTCCGGCTCCGGCTCCGGTCAAGGGTCTGGCCATGAAGGGCCCGGCCAAGGCCCCCGGCAAGGGTCTGCAGATGAAGGGCGGCCTGAAGACGCCGGGTGCGAAGGCTCCCGCCGCCGAATCCGCCTCCGCCGCAGCCGCTCCCGCCGCAGCCGCTCCCGCCGAGGCCGTTGCCGAGGCTCCGGCGGCTCCGGCTGCCAAGCCGGGCGGGCTCGCGATGAAGGGTGGCCTCAAGGCTCCCGGCGGTAAGGGTCTGCAGATGAAGGGTGCCGCCAAGGCGCCGGGCGCCAAGCCCGCCACCGACGCCGCTGCGGCCGAGACCGTGGCGCAGGCCGCCGCACCGGCCGCGGCTGCCGCACCGGCCACCCAGGCTCCGGCCACCCAGGCTCCGGCCGCGTCGGCTCCGGCCGCCGAGGCCAAGCCGTCCATCGCGCCCAAGGGCCTGGCCATGAAGTCCGGCCTCAAGCGTCCCGGCCCGAAGGCCCCGGGTACCGCCGCTCCGGCCGCCGCTGCGGCTCCGGAAGCGCCTGCGGCTCCGGCGGATTCGGCTCCGGCCGAGGCCGCTCCAGCCCCGGCCAAGGCTCCGGCTCCGGCAGCCGAGCCCGCCGCTCCGGCCGCGACGGAGGGCAATGGCACGCCGGAAGGGAATGGCTCCGTCGCGCCGCCGGCCGCCAAGCCGGGTGGCCTGGGGTTCAAGTCGGGGATGAAGGCGCCGGGCCGGAAGAACTAGGCGCGCTCGAAATGGCAGGCGGCCGAACCTGATCGACGTGGGCGGCGCTACCGAGTGGTAGCGCCGCCCATCGTTTCACCAGGCTCAGGGGAACCGCTTCGCGATGGCCGTCGCGATCTCATCGGGTGCGTGCTCCTGGATGAACTGCTGTGCGCTCGGCAGCTCGACTACCTCGAGGTCGGTGAATGTCGCCCGCATTCGGGGGATGTGGGCCTTCGGGCGGTAGACGAGGTCCCGCATGCCCCAGACCAAGAGGGTCGGCTTGTCGGCGAGTATGGCGGGCACGTCTCGGGAGAGACGCTCCAGTAGCGGCCGGGCGTCACGAATCTGTTTGGCGATCACGCCGAGGCCGGGCCGAGCCGCCGGGGTGGGCTGCACGCCGCGATAGTGGTCGGCCTCGGCCGCGCTGAGCTTGCGCCCCAGCTCGCCGAGTAGGACGCGCTCGACGAGGAAGTTCCGCTCGAGCACTTGCCGCTGCATCAGGGGGGTGCGGATGAGCATGCTGAAGACCCGATTCGCCCGCGCTTCGGGTGGCCAGAACGTGGTGTTGCCCAGCACGATTCCGCGCAGCCGATCCGCGCGCGTGGTGACCGCCCCGAGGCCGATGGGTCCGCCCCAGTCGTGTCCCATCAGGATGAAGTCGTCGAGTCGCAGGTGATCGATCAGCTCGCCGAGGACCGAGATGTGCTCGGCGACCGTGTAACCGAATCCCTGCGGACGTTCGGACAATCCGAACCCCAGGTAGTCGACGACGATACAGCGATACCGGTCGCGCAGCTCCCGCACGATGTGGCGGTAGAGGAAACTCCACGTCGGAACGCCATGGCAGAACAGGATTGCCGGCCCGGACCCCTCGTCGATGTAGTGCACCCGGCCGGCGGACGAGTCGAACCAGCGGGAGTCGAAGGGGTACAGATTCCGGTCGGGAACGAAGTCGATCAGCATTGAAACCCTCTCTGCGATACGAGACGACGTCTGATATACCTCGCCCACGCGGAATCACGGGAATTGCCAACGGTTTTCGACCGCGCATGGGGGTGTGCAACTGATGAAAGCAGCGGTTGAACACCCTTGGGCGACAACGGATTTCGTGTATGCTCACACCGGTGGAATCGCAATACACCGTATAAGCATTGACGAGTTGCGTTCTGAGTGCCGATCGTGGGGCAAGGGTTTCGGTTTCAGGAGCTGGGGGCCCGGGGCGGGCAATATCCAACTGCGCATGACGAGTGAGCTGTGATCGTGGCTGAAACTATGTCGATACCGACACTTGACGAATTTCTGGACAAGTCGGCAGAAGAGAGACTCGATTGGGTACATTCGTCCGAGGGATACACGACAGGAATTCTGGGGCGGATCGAGCTGTTCCTTTCGTTCGCCCGCCCGCGTACATGCCTACCCGGAATGCTGGCGTTCTGCCTTTCCTGCAAGCTCCTCGGTCTGACGGTTGACCTCGATGTGCTGATCGGTTTCGTGATCACCTTCCTGTACAGCGCGGTCGCGAATCTGTTCAACGGCTATTCCGATGTCGCGGAAGACAATGAGAACCTGCCGGCCCGCCTGTACCTGCTCGGTCTCTACGGCCGGCGGCGGCTGCTGCTGAGTTCCTATGCCGTGTCCGCGATCATGCTGGGGTTGGCGACGCTGGTGAGCCCCGTCTTCGTCGTGATGACGGCGATCTGTGTTCTCATCGCACACCAGTACTCCCTGCCGCCGTTTCGGGTGAAGGCGCGGCCGGTGCTGTCGATCTGCCTCTTCGCCCTGGATGTCGCCTTCCCGTTCCTGATGGCTCCCGCCGTCGCGCAGCACGGACCGGCGGTTCTCGGGAATTGGCCCTTCATCAGCATGGCCGCATATTTGTTCGTGTGGTTCGCGGCCAAGGGGCTGGTGAAGAATCTGCCCGACTATTACGGCGACAGGGCTGCCGGTCTGACGACCTCGGCGACCATCAGCCGAACACGATTGCAGGCCGCGATCGTGGCCTCGGCCGGGACGATCATCGTCTACCTGGGTCCGGTATTCCTGGTGGCCGCCGGTCAGTTCGGGGAGAAGTATCTGCTGGCCCTCGTATGGTTCCCGGTCGTATGCGTTCAGTGCGCGCGGATGATCCGTCGTGACGACAGCCAGTCGGCGAACAACATGCTTCGTTTCGACATGGTGGTATCGACGGGGTATTTGTCGACCTGGATCCTGCTGATGGATCCCTCCGTTTCATCGATCAGCATCGTGGCCGGGTCGCTGGTCGTCATTTTCCTCATGGATGCGCTGAAGCTCGATACCCGCAGAAAGAAGGATGTCGCCTGATGGATGCGGTGGAAAGGTTGATGAAGGCGCGTCCGGGTGTCGTGTGGAACGAGTATCGCTCGGGTGAGGAGAACAACTATTCGGTAGTCGCGCTGGACCTTTCGAACAATGCGTTGCCTTTTGCTCCATTGCCGAGCGTCCGCAAGGCGATCGAGGCAGAGGTGGACCGCGCCGCGGACTACCCTTCCGCGTCGTATGGCTCGCTGCGGGGAGCCATCGCCGAGTTCGTGGGCTGCGCCGCCGATCAGGTCATCGTCGGGCCGGGCAGCGTAGGCGTGCTCGGATACGTGCTGCGACGGGTTGCCGGGGATGGTGGCCGGGTCGTCTTCGCGGTTCCGGCCTTCGACGCGTACGAGCGAGTCGTCGTGGACTCCGGCGGCACGCCGGTGCCGGTGCCGGGCACGGAAAGACGCTGGCAGCCACTGGATTCCATGGTGGCGGCGGCCGGATCGGACGCGGCCGCGATCCTGATCTGTTCGCCGCACAACCCGACGGGTGAGCGGGTGCGTCTCGACGAGATCGAGATGGTGCTCCGGACGGCTCCGCGGCACACGGTCGTCGTGGTGGACGAGGCCTATATCGATTTCGATCGAACCGTCGATCCTGCCGCGATCTTCCGCCTGACTCGCCTGTATTCGAATCTTGTTGTCATGCGGACCTTCTCGAAGGCCTACGGGCTGGCGGGGCTCCGCGTGGGATACGCCGTCGGCAATAGAGATCTGATCGGTGCCTGTCGAACGGCCGCATTGCCCTTCGGTGTGAACCGGATGGCGGTGGCCGCGGCGATCGCCTCGCTGGAGGTGAGCAACGAGCTTGCCGCCCAGGTCGATTCGGTCGTGCAGTGCCGGTCGTTGTTCACCGAATCGGTTCGCGAGCACGGACTCGCGGTCCCCGAATCGGGCGGCAACTTTCTCTGGATGCCC
Organism: Nocardia sp. NPDC004711; assembly: GCF_053601595.1. Lineage (NCBI taxonomy): Bacteria > Bacillati > Actinomycetota > Actinomycetes > Mycobacteriales > Nocardiaceae > Nocardia > Nocardia sp. NPDC004711. The sequence continues at coordinate 71,746 of NZ_JBSGCB010000016.1, forward strand.
ATGCCGCACACGGCATCTCTTGTCGATTGCTTCGCCCGCTCGGGGATCGCCGTCCGTGAATATCCGGACCTCGGCGTCCGGATCACCGTGCCCGCACTCGAGCACCTAGCCGACATTGTCGATGTACTCGCGGAGGGATACCGCGGAATGGAGGCAAGCCCATGCCACAGATGAATCCGCACCTGGGGGCCGATCTGATGGGCCGTCCCCGGTTCGCCGATGCGCTGGTGGATCGATTGGTCCGCAACGATGTGCGCTACATCTTCGGGATGCCCGCGGAATCGGTGAATTGCCTCGTCGACGCGGTCGGGCGGCGGGTAGAGATCGGGCTCATCGCGGTTCGCCATGAAAGCGCGGCCTCCTGGATGGCCGTCGGTTACGCGCGCGGCTCGGGCACCGTGGGTGTGTGCTTCGGTACGGCCGGCCCCGGCGCCACGCATTTGTTGCCCGGCGTTTATGACGGGCTCTACGACCGGGTGCCGGTGCTGGCGATATCCGGACAGGTTCCGCTGGCCGGTGTCGGGACGAAGTCGTTCCAGGAGATCGAATCCTCGCGGCTGTTCCGGGACGGTACGTGGCGCTCGTCTGACATCATGTCGGCCGACCAGATCGGCGTCTTCGACCAGATCATGCTCGCGATACGGCTCGAGCAGACGTCGGCTCATGTCGCGGTCCCGTCGGATCTGCTGAACGCACCGGTCGATGAGAGGGAACAGGCGAGCCCGTATCGGCTGGATCGCCGCAGTGCCACGAGGGTCGACAAGAAACGCATCGACGACCTTGCCGACCACCTGTGCGCGAACCCGACGGCAATCGTATTGGGTTCCGGCAGCAAGGAATCGGTCGATCGCGCGCGCCTGCTCGCACACGCGCTGGCGGCTCCACTGGTGGCCCTGCCCGAGTCGGGAATCCCGGAGGCGCTGGTAACCCCGGTCGACGACCGTGAAGCATCCGCGGCCGACGGCAGCGTGCTGCTGATCGGGCGGCGAACCGTCGGAGTGGAGCGGTACTTTCCCGCGGCGAATATCCTGATCGAAATCACCGATCTCGCCACGTCCGGGTTCGACGCCGGATGCCGGCGGGTTGGAATCGCCGGTGATATTCCGGCGATTCTGGAGTCCCTGACCTCCGCGGTGTCGAGCCGCAAAGACGTTCCGGCACAAGCATCATCGGAGCAGCCCTCCGGCACACCGGGCGACGCCGAGCTGCCCGGCGGGTGGGCGGTGCTCACACGGCGACTGGCGGGTGCGTCGGTGGCCGTCGACCCAGGACCGATCCAGCGGTTGTCGCGCAGATTCCTGAGCGAGCACGCGAATGTCCACAGTGCGTGGAATCTGGAGGGCGAGGGGTCGGCGCTGCCGATGTCGATCGGTCTCGCGCTGGCGGCCGGTGATCGATGCTATGCGCTGACCGACCTCGCGTCCCTGGACCAGTACATCGCGGAGCTGTCCACCGCCGCACGCTACGCGGTTCCCGTCACCGTCGTGTGCGCAGCGGAATCCGGTGCGACGATCCGAGATCTGGCTCGGGCCTTCGGAATCCCGGTGTTCTGGGCCGGAAACCCGAGTGAGCTGAATTCGAGGCTGGAAGAGGCCGGCCGCGAGCACGGTCCGGTCGTGATCCTGACCTCCGCGCTGGGAATGGAACCGGCGCTGTCCGGCGGGAGGGTCGACGCCGATGCCGTCCGGTTCGCGAGCGATCTGCTCGGTGCGATAGCGGGTCGCGGCGTCGACTCGGTGTATCTCTCGCGAAGCAGTTGTGCGCGGCTCGGTTCGGCGAGTGAATCGACCGACCTCGACGTGCATGTCGTCGCCGATACGCAGGCGGCCGCCATGCGGGCGACCGCGACCTTCAAGGCCGAGGGGACCACGGCGTGTGCCCTGGTGACCTCGCCCGCGGAACTGCTCGCGCAGCTGAACGGGCTTTACGACGCTTCGTTCGACAGCGCGTCGGTGCTGCTGGTCTCCTTCGAAATCGACCGCTGGTTCCTGGATCCGGTGGACGTGCTGGGGGAGATATCGGCGATATCGGTGGTTCTGGACGGCACCGCCAAGGATTCGACTCGCCTTCGAGACGCGTTGCAGACCGTGGCCGCCGGGGGTAAGGGCGTGACGCACATTCACGTCGCCAGCTCCGCGATAGCGGCGGGCAACAGTGCGGCGCTCGTGGAAAGTTCGAACGCGCAAGGGATTCCGACGTCGTTGATCGGGCTTCCCGGCAGCACGATGGCCGCCCGCGACGAGATCGCGCGGGCCGCGGAACTGCTCGAAGCGGCCGAGAATGTCTCGATCGTTGTGGGCCGTGGCGCAGCCGGCGCACGGCGTGAACTGCTCGAGTTGGCGTCACGCACGGGAGCTCCGCTCTACTGCACCATGGGTGCCTTGGCCGCGGATGTTCTAGGCGAACACTGCGACGGCCTGGTGGGGACATCCGGCCATGACGAAGCGATGCAGAACATCCGGCAGAGCCGACTTGTCGTTTTGGTGGGCGTGTCCTGGCGCGGCTCCGCATTCGAGCTCGTCGGAAACGGTCCGGTGGTGTCGATCAATGCCGATCCACTGACTTTTCTTCGTCTCCCACCCGAATCGATCGGCCTGCTCGGAGACGCACGGGAGCTGCTGGAGGCGCTGATCGGATCGTCGAATGATCCTGTCGCCGTGCGCGATATCGCCCGGCCCGGCGCATCGCGGCGAAATGGACCGCGGGAGAGTGCGCGGGAACTGCGCGCGGCCGCGGCCGCGCAGATCATCGATCATGAGCTCGCGCAAGCCGATAGAGCATCCACCCTGAGCGTGGATGTCGGTATCAACACGCTCTGGGCCTACCGCTACGTACGGTCCGCGTCCAGATATCTGTGGACCGCATCCTTCGCCACCATGGGATTCGCGGTGCCGGCCGCGGTGGACGTCGCCGCACGCAGACCGAAGGAAATCTCGGTGGCGATCGTGGGAGATGGCGGGATCGGCATCACGCTGGCCGAGCTCCGCAATGCCGCGAAGGTCGAATCGACAACGGTGATCGTCGTTTTCAACAACAGCGCGCTGGCCGCCATCAAGTTCGAGAGCTGGATCATGGGATGGCCGGATACCTCATCGGAATTCGCGCCAGTGGATTTCGCGAGCTTCGCGCGGCATTGCGGGCTGCCCGCGGTGACGGCGCGGACATCCGAGGAATTCGGGAATGCCTTCCGATCCGCGCTTCGCGCCGAGGGCCCGATGCTCATCGACGCGCGCATCCCCGCGGTGGAGGCTCCCGCGCTGGCGGGACGCATTCATGTCCGCCAGGTCGTGGGACTGGTGTCGGGCTGGCTGCGCGACGGTAAGGCCGCGAGATCCGGCGCGTGGTCGATGGTGAAGGCGGTGGGCGCCGACGCGGCTGTCCAGCTGATTCGCCGGGTAGCGCGAAGCGAATGAACTGTCAGGCAATCAGAAACTGTCAGGCAATCAGAGAGGAGGGACGCGAATGGTCGGGACACGTCCGGCTACGCCGCAGGCGATGTTCACGGAAATAGCCCCGCGCTACGACCTGGTCAATTCGATTCTCACATTGGGTGGCGACAAGCGGCTCCGGCGCGAGGCGGTTCGCCTGCTCCGGCTCGAGGCCGGTTCGAGGGTGCTCGATGTCGCCGCGGGGACGGCCGAGATCGCGTCCGCGCTGGCCGCCGAATATCGCTTTCCGATGTCCTACTGCGCCGTCGATCTCAATGAGCAGATGCTTGCGGTGGCGGAGCGCAAGCTGGCGCGGCTGGGGCAGGAGTGGCCGCGGAGCGAGTGGGCCCTGGTGCACGGAAGCGCGGAGGCGCTGACCTTCGAGTCGTCGACTTTCGACGCCGTCGTCATGTGTTTCGCGCTCGATGACATGGACGACCCGTCGGCCGCGCTGGCGGAGACGGTACGGGTGCTCCGCGACGGCGGACGCTTTCTGCTCATCGAACTCGCCCTGCCGGACAGCGAGTTGCTGCGCACGGTGCTGAAGTACCGCCTGTTGCTGATTCGCCGGATCGCGGGACTTCTCGGTTCGGCGCCCGTCGCCCACATGACCAGGGAGGTGGAGATGGACCGCGGCGCGGAATACACCATAGCCCGCTGCGAAAAGGCCGGCCTCACATTGGATTCCCGAGCGCGGTACCACGGCGGCATGGTTCGCGCCTATGTGTTCCGCAAGTAGAGATGGAAAAGGTTGTTCATGTCCAGCAAATGCCCGCACGTCGAGGCGCCGAAGGTGCATTCTGAAACCAGCATAATCAGCCGCCGTTTCTCGAATGAGCACCTGCCCGGGCCGCCGGGACACCGTTTCATGGGTTCATACCCCGAGTTCGCGAAGGACCGCAACAAGTTCCTACGGGACACTGTCCGGCAGTACGGAGATGTCAGCCGAATCAGGTTCCCGCTGCGGGACTTGGTCGTCCTGGGTAACCCGCAGGACGCACACGCGGCCATGGGTGATACCTCCGGCGACTACAGCAAGTTCGGTAACTATCATCCCGTCATTGCGAAGCGGCAGAACGGGTTGTCGTTCATCGAGGGAGAGCTCTTCCGGGAAAGGCGTCGGATCGTCAGTCCGCTGGTCACTCGGGACGGTCTGAAGAGCACGTTCAATGCCAATGTCGAAGCCTATCTCGACGGCCTCGATGCGAACATCGCCGTGGCGACCGACGCCGAGGGGGTCACCGATCTGCAGGAGGCGATTTTTCAGACCCTCTTGCGAGGAGTGCTGAAGCAGACGTTCACCGAGCCCTTCACTCCCCATGAGATCGATGAGTTGCACAACGGCCTCTCGACCTTCACCAAGTTCCTCGGATCGACGCTGAAGATCGCTGATCCGCCGAATCTGGTGCGCCCGTGGGGTCCGTACAAGATCCGGCCCTGGGCGGTGTACACCGCGGCGAAGATCGTCAAGAATCGCGTTGTCGAGCGGCAGAACTCGCCGGCTCTGGGAACCTACGGCGATGTCCTGGACGGCATGCTCGCGGGGTACGAGAAGCTGAAGACCCCCATGACCTTCTGGGACCTCTGTTTCGATGTGGCGACCATGACCAGCGCGTCGTATGGCACTACCGCCGGCGCGATCACCCAAACGGTCGTTCGTACCGTCCTCGACGCCGAAGCGACGGATCGCCTCGTGGAAGAGAGTGGCACTGTCGATCTTTCACAACCGTCCATCGAGTCGGTGCGCAGCCTGCATTGGGTGAAATCCTGCTTCGAGGAATCGATGCGAATGCAAGGGCTTCCGCTCCTGCTCCGATTCACCTCGACCGGCGCGAACTTCCAAGGGTTCGACATCGCGCCCAATACGATGCTGGGCGTTCCGATCTCGACGATCCACCGCGACCCGCGCTGGTGGACCGATCCCGACACGTTCGATCCGAATCGGTTCTACGACAAGAGCAAACGCGTCGATCAGCCTCGGGTGTTGCACTATCTGGCGTGGGGTGCGGGCCCGCACCGATGCACCGGCGCCCAATTGGGGTACCTGATCGCGCCGTACCTCGTGGCCTTGATCTTCAGCCGCTACAAGATCGAAGTGCCGCCACAGTGGTCACTTCGCGAGGATCCCGGCCTGGCGCCGGTGATCAAGGGCGGCTTCCGAGTTCGACTGACTCGACGATAACTGCTTCGGCCGAAGAGAACCTGAGGGAGTGGGTATGAAATTCGCAGAACGATACGATATCGCGGCACCGATCTACGACCGGACCGCGTGGGTCCTGTCACTCGGTGGAATCGACAAGCTGCACCCGGCCCTGGTCGCCGGACTGGACCTGTCCGGCAAGACGGTGGCCGATCTCGGATGCGGTACCGGACTTGCCTTCCCGGCTCTGATCGACGCGATCGGCCCGTCGGGCCGGGTGATCGGGTTGGACAACAACGCGGCCATTCTCGCCAAGGCGGAGAAGCGGGTGGCGGCGAACGGGTGGAACAATGTGAAGCTCGTGGTCGACGACATCGCGACGACACCGCTGCTTCGAGACGTCGACGTGGTCTTCAGTTGCATTGCGATGAGCTGCGTTCCGGACCCCTCGCGGAAACTGGAAGAGCTCCTCGCGAACCTGAAGCCGGGTACCGGTGTGCGCATCATCGATGCCCTGCCGCGAACCTCCGGATTCGGGTACCCCGCCATCAATGGGTACAACTTCCTGAAGTCGTTCATCGTCGGATCGCACTACAAGAAGCTCGAGCCGTTCGAGCGGGTATTCCGTGAACAGCTGAGCGACGTGGTCGTCGACAGCGTGCACGGCGGCATGTACACGCGGCTGACCGGCGTAAAGGGCGCATAGCGCGAACCCCCGGAAGCGAGTGAGCGCTGTCGTCGACGGTCGGCGCGCTCGCTCGATTCCGCTCACGAAGGTGTCCTTGTTTGCGAAATGAATTGACCCTCGATTGCGGCACGAAGAAGTTCGGCGACAATCTCGTGCTGGACAACGTGAGCATCTCGATCGATCGCGGTGAGTTTCTCGCCGTGCTGGGCCCGAGCGGCAGCGGAAAGTCCACGCTGCTGCGGATATTGGCGGGCTTGGAGAATCTGACCGCGGGAACGGTGAGCTGGAGCGCGGACGGCGCTCGCCCGCGCACCGGGGTGGTGTTCCAGCAGTCCCTGCTACTGCCTTGGCTCACGGTCATCGAGAACATCTCGGTGGCACGGCGATTCGCCGCTCACCGGCACGAATTCGACCATCGATATCCGGAAACCCTGTTGCGGCGTTTCGGTTTGGACGGCCTCGCGGACCGATATCCGAGCGAGCTGTCGGGCGGCCAGGCGCAGCGCGTGGCCGTGCTGCGGGCGGTCGCGACCCGGCCACGGCTGCTCCTGCTCGATGAGCCGTTCAGTGCCCTGGACCCGGCGACCCGAATCGACCTGCGGCAGTGGCTGGCCGAACTCGTCGCCGAACTCGCGGCGACGGTCGTGCTCATCACGCATGACGTCGACGAAGCGATCGCGCTGTCGGATCGGATCGTGCTGCTCGACCGGGGCAGCGTGCGCCGTGAATGGCGGGACGTCCGAACCGGCGATACGCCGGCGCTGCGCGACGACATCCTCCACCAGTACCACCCGGACGAGGTGGCGGTTCTTTGACGGATATTTCGAGACGGTACCTGCTGGCGGGCGCGACGGGGCTCACCGTCGCCGCCGGGCTCTTCGGCTCGGCGGACCTCGTCCACAGCGCGGCCACCATCGGGCGACGGCGGGAGAGCGCGCTTCGCATCGGTTACCTGCCGATCACCGATGCGGCGCCGCTGCTGATCGCGCATTCGGCGGGCCTCTATTCCTCCGGGGTGAGCAGCGGTAAGCCGGTGATGTTCCGAAGTTGGGCCGGGCTGGCGGAGGCGTTCGTCTCTCGTGAGATCGATGTCGCGCATCTGTTGATGCCGATGGCGCTGCAGCTCCAGCGCGTTCTGGGTGCGGGGGTGCGAGTCCTGGGCTGGAATCACACCAATGGCTCGGCACTCACTGTCGCCCCGGACATCACGGATCTGGAGCAGCTGGCGGGAACCCAGGTCGCCATCCCGTTCTGGTGGTCGATCCACAACATCGTCCTCCAGCAACTGCTGCGAGCGCACGACATCACTCCGGTGGTGCGGCGCAGTGCGTCGCGATCCCAGCGCACTGTCGAACTCGTCGTCATGAGCCCGTCGGATATGGTTCCCGCCCTGGCGAATCGCTCCATCGCCGGGTACGTGGTGGCGGACCCGTTCAATGCCATCGCGCAGCTCGAGGGGATCGGGCGGATCCATACCTTTCTGGGCGACGTGTGGCGTGAACATGCCTGCTGCGTACTGGTCACCAGGGACGACGTGATCGCGGAGCGCCCGTCCGCGGTGCAGGTGGTCACGGATGCGGTGGTTGCCGCCCAAGTGCGAATCACCGCGGACCGCAATGGATCCGCCGGAGCGCTGACGTCCGGTAGTTACCTGCCCCAGCCACTGCCCGCGGTTCGGACGGCGCTGACCTATCCCGCGCCGCCCTATCACCTGCGACACCCCGATTGGTCACCGCAACTGGTGGGATTCCAGCCGTACCCCTATCCCAGCTTCACCCGGAAGCTGGTCGAGGCAATGCACGACACCGTGGTCGACGGCGACCGCGGCTTTCTGGACGACCTGGATCCGAGCACGGCGCACGCGGGGCTGGTCGACGACACCTTCGTGCTGAATTCGATTGCCGCACACGGAGGGACACAGGCCTTGGGGCTGCCCGCCGACCTCGTCAGAGCTGAACAGGTGCAACTGCTGTGACTTCTACCTTCGTTCGATCCGCCCCGACCGCCCGCACCGCGTCCCGGTCGGCCGTCGCCAAGGCGTGGCCCGCGGCCGCGGCCATCATCCTCACCGTTCTGCTCTGGTGGCTGGCGACTTCGATACTGGCGCCGCAGCATTCGCTGCTGCGCCAGACCGCCCCGCAGCGGGTGCTACCGGCGATCGTCGATCTGTATCAGCGCGGCGTGCTGGTATCGGATGCGGCGATCAGCCTGTGGCGCTTGGTCATCGGCCTGGCCATCGCAATGGTGATCGGAGTCCCGGCGGGTCTGCTGATCGGCCTGAGCATGCGGATCGAGCGGGCGGCCACGCCCATCGTGCAGTTCTTGCGCATGATCTCGCCGCTGTCCTGGACGCCGATCGCCATCGCGCTGTTCGGAATCGGCAATCAGCCGGTCTATTTCCTGGTCGCGGCCGCAGCCGTGTGGCCCATCCTGCTCAACACCGTCTCCGGGGTGCACGCCATCGACCGCGGCTTTCTGGACGTGGCGCGGTCGTTTCACGCGACGCGGGTGGAACAGCTGCGGGTCGTGATCATTCCGGCCGTGCGTGATCATGTCCGGACCGGTCTGCGCCTGGGTCTGGGTACCGCCTGGATCGTGCTGGTACCCGCGGAGATGCTCGGGGTCCGGTCGGGTCTGGGCTATCAGATCCTCAATGCCCGAGATCAGTTGGCCTACAACCAGGTTGTGGCCATCATCCTCGTCATCGGCGTGCTCGGATCCGCGGTGGATTTCGTGGCGAGCCGCCTTCCCGGGCGGACCTTCACCAATCGCGCGGTCGCGTGAGACCGGCGCGGTCGCAGGAAACCGACAAGTAAGGGGTGAGCTTCATGTCCGAAGAACGGGCGGCATCCGATCGTCGCTGGTGGGCACTGCTGGTGCTGTCGATCGCGCAATTGCTCGTCGTCCTGGACGCGACGATCGTGACGATCTCGCTGCCCTACGCGCAGGCCGATCTCGGCATCCGCGATGCCGACAAGCAATGGGTGTTCACGGCCTACACGCTCATGTTCGGTGGCCTGTTGCTGCTGGGCGGCCGCCTGGCCGACTATGTCGGACGGCGGCGGATCTTCCTCATCGGCCTGGTCGGGTTCGCGATGGCCTCGGCGCTGGCCGGGGCGGCGGTGAGCCCGGGCATGCTGTTCGCCGGCCGGGCGCTGCAGGGCATGTTCGCGGCACTGCTGGCGCCCTCGGCGCTGTCGCTGGTGTCGGTGACGTTCACCGCGGCGCAGGAGCGGGCTCGCGCCTTCGCCGTCTTCGGGGGCGTGTCCGGAGCGGGGTTCGCGGTCGGGCTCATCGGCGGCGGAGCGTTGACGGAGTACGCGTCCTGGCGCTGGTGCCTGCTGGTGAACATTCCGATCGCGGCCGCCACCGCGGCGGCGGCCCTGCTGGTCGTCGTGCGGGACGTGCCGGTCCGCCGGGCGGGCGGCTACGACCTGCCCGGTGTGGTTCTCGTGACCGCGGGACTGGCGAGCGTCGTGTACGGGTTCAATCGTGCGGCGCAGACGGGATGGGGCGCGGCCGGCACCGTCGCGCTGCTGGTGACCGGTGTCTGCCTGCTGCTGGCCTTCGTTGCCATCGAGGCGCGGGTCGCCAATCCGCTGCTGCCCCTGCGTATTCCGGGCGAGATGAATCGGGGCGGCTCGTACCTGGTCGCGCTGCTGGTTCCGGTCGCGATGTACGCGGTCTTCCTGTTCCTCAGCTACTACTTCCAGCAGACGCTCGGGTATTCGCCGTTGCAGGCCGGAATCGCCTTCCTGCCCTTTCCTTTCGGCATCGTCGTTTCCGCGGGTATAGCCAGCAAGTTGTTGCCCCAGGTCGGGCCGCGCGTGCTGATGCTGGCCGGTGCGCAACTCGGGGCGGGTGGCCTGATCTATCTGGCGCAGTTGCGGGCCGGGTACCCCTACTGGGCGGCCGTGCTGCCGGCCGAGATCGTGATAGCGCTCGGCATGGCGCAGATCTTCGTGGCCATGCAGGCCACCGCGCTGTACGCGATCGACGATCGCGACGCCGGTGTGGCCAGCGGCCTGCTGAACGCCGTGCAGCAGATCGGCGCCTCGATCGGAACCGCGCTGCTCACCACGATCGCGGTGCAGGTCTCGACGCGATACGCGCGCAATCACCCGCCCACCCCGGATCTGCCGGCGCGCGCCGCGATTCACAGTTACGATGTCGGGTTCTACTGGGGCGCAGGCTTTTTCGTGCTGGCAGCGATCGTGGTCGCGATCACGATCCGGGTCCGGAAGCTGGACCCGGTGACCGATCCGGACCGGGCGGCGACAATACCGGCCTAGGCGGGTCGGTCCGCGCGGCTAGCTGGGCGGGCGGAGGGCGGCGAATTCGTCGGTGACGCGGATCCCGGAGTCGGTGAAGCGGTAGACGGCGGCCGGCCGCCCGCCCGTGCGGCCGGGGGAGGAGGTCGCGCCGGTGGGGGTGATCACCTTGCGGCGGGTCAGCACTCGTTGGAGGTTGGTGGTATCCACGTCGTAGCCCAGTGCGGCGCAATAGATTTCACGCAGGGTGGACATGGTGAAGGTGGCGGGGGCCAGGCCGAAGGCGATATTGGTGTAGGACAGCTTGGCGGCCAAGCGGTTTCGCGCGTGGCGGACGACCGTGCCGTGGTCGAAGGACATGTCCGGCAGATCCGAGACCGGGTGCCACTTGGTGTCGTGGGGAAGCACCGGTTCGGCGGTCAACGGCACCAGACCCAGATAGGCCGAGGCGATTCGGCGGTCGCCGGGCACCCGGTCGGGGTCGCTGAAGACCCACACCTGCTCGAGGTGGGTCAGCTCGCGGACATCGACCTTCTCGGCGAGCTGGCGGGCCGCGGACGTATCGAGATCCTCGTCGTCGCGCAGGCGGCCGCCGGGCAGTGACCAGGTGCCCTTGGCGGGGTCCAGGGCGCGTTCCCACAACAGCACCGCGAGTTCGGTGCGCTGACCCGGCGGGCAGCGGTCGGAGATGGCAATCCCACCCACGCTAGTGCTCTCACCTGCACGGATGGTGTCAGGGAAGCGACGAACCTGGAACACCGCGGTGAGTGTTTCGTGGATGGTGCTACGATGGGCCACGTTTTCGATTCTAAGTCGAAAACCGGTTGGATGCGAATCGGCGAGGTTGCCGGGCGCATGAGAGAAGGAGCCATGCCATGGCTGCAGCAGTGGGCGCGACGATGACGCTGACCGAGCGCATCACGGACGGCCCGTCGGGATACTCCGGTGTGGAGGCCACCCCCGAATGGGCGGCGGAGATCAAGCGGCTGGCGCGTGAGCGCAATGCCACCATCCTGGCGCACAACTACCAGCTGCCCGAGATCCAGGACATCGCCGACCACGTGGGCGACTCCCTGGCCCTGTCCCGGATCGCCGCGGAGGCGCCGGAGGACACCATCGTCTTCTGCGGTGTGCACTTCATGGCCGAGACCGCCAAGATCCTCAGCCCCGAGAAGACCGTGCTCATCCCGGACCAGCGCGCGGGTTGCTCGCTGGCCGACTCCATCACCGCCGAGGAACTGCGCGACTGGAAGGCCGAGCACCCGGGCGCGCTGGTGGTCTCGTACGTGAACACCACCGCCGCGGTGAAGGCGCTGACCGACATCTGCTGCACCTCCTCCAATGCCGTCGACGTGGTCGCCTCCATCGACCCGGACCGCGAGGTGCTGTTCCTGCCGGACCAGTTCCTGGGCGCGCACGTCAAGCGCGTCACCGGCCGCGAGAACATGCACATCTGGATGGGCGAGTGCCACGTGCACGCCGGCATCAACGGCGACGAGCTCAACGAGCAGGCCCGCACCCACCCGGACGCCGAGCTGTTCGTGCACCCCGAATGCGGTTGCGCCACTTCGGCTCTCTATCTGGCGGGCGCGGGCGAGTTCCCGGCCGACCGGGTGCACATCCTCTCGACCGGAGGCATGATCGACGCCGCGAAGGCGGCCAAGTCGAACCAGGTCCTGGTCGCCACCGAGGTCGGCATGCTGCACCAGCTGCGGAAAGCCGCCCCCGGCATCGACTTCCAGCCCGTCAACGACCGGGCCTCCTGCCAGTACATGAAGATGATCACCCCCGCCGCCCTGCTCCGCTGCCTGGTGGAGAACCGCGACGAGGTCCACGTCGATGCCGAAACCGCTGCCCTGGCCCGCAATTCGGTGCAGCGCATGATCGAGATCGGCAACCCCGGCGGCGGCGAGTAGCCACGTCGTCCCCCGTCAGGGGAGGGATGAGCAATGGTGAATACATCGATTTCCATCACCTGGGAAGCCGAGGCGGATCTCGTCGTCGTGGGTGGCGGGGTGGCCGGCCTGACCGCCGCGCGGACCGCGTCCCTACGCGGGCTGCGGGTGCTGACGCTCAGCAAGGGCGGGCCCACCGACACCTCCACGCAGTACGCACAGGGCGGGATCGCGGTCGTTGCACCGCACGGGGATTCGGTGGAATCGCACGTGCAGGACACCGTGGTCGCCGGGGCCGGACTGTGTGACGCCGACGCGGTGCGGTCCATCGTCGAGGGCGGGCAGCACGCGGTGGCCGCGCTGACCGATCTGGGCGCGGTGTTCGATCTCGGGCGCGATGGTCAGGTGTCGCGGACACGCGAGGGTGGCCACAGCACCCGCCGCATCATTCACGCGGGCGGTGACGCCACCGGTGCCGAGGTGCAGCGGGCGCTGAACACGGCCGGACTGCCGGTGCTGTTCGGGGCCGTCGTGCTCGACATCGTGACCGGGCCCGAGGGCGTGCGCGGTGTCATCGTGGTGTCGGGCCAGGGCTTCGGCATCGTGCACGCGCCCGCCGTGCTGCTCGCCACCGGCGGGCTGGGCCAGCTGTACGCGTGCAGCACCAATCCCGCCGGGGCCACCGCCGACGGCATCGCGCTGGCGCTGCGGGCCGGGGCGCTGGTGGCGGACCTGGAATTCCTGCAGTTCCACCCCACCGTGCTGTTCACGCCCGGCGGCCTGGGCCGCCGCCCGCTGATCAGCGAGGCGGTGCGCGGCGAGGGCGCGATTCTCGTGGATTCCGAAGGCAATTCGGTGACCGCGGGCGTGCACCCGCGCGGCGATCTGGCCCCGCGCGACGTGGTCTCCCGCGCCATCGCGGCCCGCATGCACGAGCTCGGCACCGACCACGTGTACCTCGACGGCCGCTCGATCGAGGGCTTCCCGCAACGCTTCCCGACCATCACCGCCTCGTGCCTGGCCGCGGGCATCGACCCCACCACGGATCTGATCCCGGTCGCGCCGGCCGCGCACTACCAGTGCGGTGGCATCCTCACCGACACCGCCGGCCGCACCACGGTGCCCGGTCTGTACGCCGCCGGTGAGGTGGCCCGCACCGGCCTGCACGGCGCGAATCGCCTGGCCTCCAACAGCCTGCTCGAGGGCCTGGTGGTCGGCGAGCGCGCGGGCGTGGCGGCCGCCGAACGCCGGGGCGCGGCCCGCCCGATCGCCGAGGTCGGCCCGCTACGCTTCCCCCGTGCGGATCGAAAGTTGCTGCAGGAGCTGATGACCGAGCACGCCTCGGTCGTTCGCGACGGTGACGGCCTGCGCGCCGCCGTCCTGCGCATGGTCGGCCTGGTCGCCGACAATGCCGCGCCCGGCATCACCGTCGAATGGGCGCTGAGCGGGAACGGCGCAGCTGTCGGCCGGGCCGACGATGCCGTGGACGCGTCCAGCGATGGCGCAGTCGCGCACTCCGATTCGGCGGCGGCGATCATTCGCGAGCTGGAGGACTCCGCGCTCACGCTGACCGCGCGGGCGCTGCTGGTCGCGGCGGCGGCGCGCACCGAGAGCCGCGGCTGCCATACGCGGTCGGATTACCCGGAGCCGCGGGAGGAACTGCGGCGCAGCATCGCGGTGCGGCTCGGGTCCGACGGGCGGCCGAAGCTCGTTGCCGACGGCATCGAGCCGGGGCAGGCGTGGGGCCGGGCCGCCGTGCCCGTCGCCTCGTGACGGGCCCGGCCGTCATGCCGGGGCTCGCCGTCTCGCACGGCTTCGCGGTCCGGAACGACATTGCGGTCCGGAACCGCATCGCCCGGGGCGCAGGACACGTCATCGAAGAAGGAGTGCAGCAATGACCCTCGACGCCGGACTGGACCGCGACGCGGTGGTCGCGCTCATCCGCACCGCCCTCGACGAGGATCTGCGGTACGGGCCCGATATCACCACGCTGGCCACGGTGCCCGCGGACGCGGTCGCCAAGGCGGACATGGCTTCTCGCCAGCCGGGCACGGTGGCCGGCCTGGATGTCGGCCTGCTCGTGCTCGACGAGGTGCTGGGCGCGGGCAATTACGAGGTCACCGGCCGCGTCGCGGACGGTACCCGGGTGCAGCCCGGTGACGTCGTGCTCAGCCTGGCCGCACCCACCCGCGGGCTGCTCACCGCCGAGCGCACGCTGCTGAACCTGGTGTGCCACTTGTCCGGAATCGCCACCGCCACCTCCCAGTGGGTGGACGCGGTGGCGGGCACCGGTTGCCGCATCCGCGACAGCCGCAAGACCCTCCCCGGCCTGCGGGCCCTGCAGAAGTACGCGGTGCGGGTCGGCGGCGGCGTCAATCACCGCATGGGGCTGGGCGATGCCGCGCTCATCAAGGACAACCACGTGGTGGCCGCGGGCTCGGTGGTTGCCGCGCTGCGCGCTGTGCGGGAACTGAACCCGGACATCGAGTGCGAGGTCGAGGTGGACAGCCTCGACCAGCTCGACGCCGTCCTCGCCGAGGACGTGGAACTGGTTCTGCTGGACAACTTCCCGCTGTGGGCCACCCAGGCGGCCGTACAGCGCCGCAACACCCGGTCGCCGCGCACCAAACTCGAGTCCTCGGGCGGACTTTCGCTGGACATGGCGGCCGACTACGCCCGCACCGGCGTCGACTACCTGGCCGTCGGCGCGCTCACCCACTCGGTCCGAGTACTGGACCTCGGACTCGATATGTGAGACAGCCCTTTCCGTCGATTCACCCCCGGTGTGCCACTCCGCCGGGGGTGAATCGTCTGGTCAGCGCCGGTACACGGGCGGATCGACGAGCCAGCCGATGCCGCCGCAGCCGGTGCACAGGATCGCTGACCCGCTGTCGGAATAGCCTGCGGCCCCGGTGCCTTCGCACCAGCCGCAGTACCGCCAGCCCCGATTGGGGTGGACGGTGTCGAGCAGAATATTGAGGAACCCTTGGATCGCCATGCAGAGTGAATCCCCTCGCTAGGCAGCAAACGCTCCAAGAATGCGGGACGGCTCCGGGCAATGTCCAGCAAAAGCCAGAGGGCTTTACAGACCGAATTCGTGCGGGTCCAGACGCAAAACCTGACAAGCCTCGCGAATCACCGTGAGCGCGTGTGCGCCGAGTTCGCCGTCGGTTTGCCCGACGACCAGCCCGATCCGCACCACCGCGGCCGCCTGCTCGGGAAAATCGGTGGCCTTGGAAATCTGCGCCATCACGTAGGCGTGCCCGAAGGCGGGGTCCATGATGAGCCGGGCGCAGTTGTCCTCGAACAGATTTCGCAGGTCCTCGGGGGAACGCAGGCGCAGGACCTCGTGCGCGCCGACCATTTGCGCGACCCGCATGCGCGCCGCGGGATCGATGCGCCCGTCGGTCGCCGACAGTACCGCGCACATACCCAGCGCCGCATCCCGGAAGGCGTCGCCCCACAGGTCGTTTCGCGGCGGCGCGGGTGCGGGCCGCCCCTCGGCGGAGTTACCGTGCGGCGCGCCGGCCGAATCGATGTGCGGTGCAGCCGGGGAGACCAGCCGATTCGTCAACGCCATGACACACTCCGAAAACTCGCCGAACCCCTGGATCTCCCCGTATCCCGGCCCGGATCGTGCGAATAACAATGCCGACAGTAACAGCCTGCCGCCCGGTAGGCCCGCAGAATTTCTCCGAATACTCGTGGGCAGCAACCTCACAGTAGTGTCCGGGCCGGGCCACAACCGTCGAATACCCTGCCGTGCAATGGGATCGACATTCGATCGCAAACTCGCAGCCGATCTGCGGCCCGGATCGCGGACCGGCGCGGCGGTATTCGACGGAGTGCCGGCGCGGGCTCAGGCGGTGAGCTCGCGTTCGAGCGGCGTTCGGAATCGGGGAATCGGGCGGACATCGCCGTACCACGCCCCCATGCGTTCGGCTTCCGCGGCGATGGCGCGCTCGGCGTCGGAGCCCGCGTCCTCCAGCAGCCGCCAGACGATCTCGCCGTCCGGACGCTGCGCCCAGCCGCCGATGATGCGGCCGTCCCACCACACCGTCGGGCCGACATTGCCATTGCGGTCGAAGAGCGCGGGCTGGTGCGGGCCGAGGTACCAGTCCCGGGACTGCCAGCCCATCGGCGTGGGGTCGAGGGCGGGCAGCAGCGCGGCCCAGGGTTCCGGGGCGGGCGTCGATTCCAGATCGTCGGCGAGAACCAGGCCGGTCTCGCCACCCAGGTCGACCTCGGCGGTATCCACCGGCGCGAGCGCCTTGCGGACCTCGCCCAGCGTCCACCCGGTCCACCACTTGAGATCGCTCACCGGTGCGGGACCGAAGGCGCGCAACCACTTCCGGACCAGATCCGCCCGCGCCTCGTCCACCGGCACCGCCGGAATCCCCTCCGGCAGCCAGGATTCGATGGGCGCCCACGTGTACTGACTGCTGGCCCAGCTCCCATTGGGCCGCCCGCGCACGATCCGGCCCTCGCAACCCAGCGTCACCAGCACCCAGGTGGTGATATTGGTCGGCTTGGAATACGGCTTGCCCGGCGCGGTGTCGACCTGGGTCCGCAGGCGCGGCACCTCCTTGCTCAACTGCGCCCCGGTCGCGCTGCCCCGCGCCAGCAGCGCCGCATGCGTCTCCGCCTCGACCTCGTTCAGCCAAGCGCTGACATTGCCCGTCACCGCCCCGGACTGTTCGATGTACCGCCCGTAGGTCTTGCGCTGCTTGTGCGCCAAGGCATCCGCCACCGACGCCTGCAGCACCGGCACCAGGTCGACCGGCGCGACGAACATGGTGCGCCGCATGGCCAGCATGCGCAGCAGCGTCCGATCGTCGTAGAGCGCCTGTTCCACGTGCCCGGGTTCGATCCCCACTCCGCGCGCCGCGACGGACAGGTACACGGTGGCCGGATCGGTGGCGTGCAGCACCACCATCGACCGCACGATCTGCTCGACCGCGTCGCCGCGCACCCCGGCGGCCAGCCGGTGCCGCACCCCCAGCCGAGCCCGCCGCTCCGCGGCATCCATCGAACGCATGGTCGAATCCTAGCCTCCGCCATCCGAATCCGCGGGCACCCCGCGCCCGGGAAATCGCCCGGCGTGGGTACCCGGCCGGGCCCCGCGCACATGCGACGATGCCGGGCGTGGGTGTCCGTTGGCGAGGGATGCGGGTGGTCGGTGCGGTCGCGGGCGTGTTCGCGGCGACGGTGGTTGCGGCCCCGATGGTTTCGAGCGAGCCGCCCGGCGACGTGTCGATGCGGCCGGTGACGCTCACGGTGGACGGTGAGACCGCCACCGGCCGGGTCTACGAACCCGACGGCGGCGCCCGCGGACTCATCGTGGCGGTGCACGGCCACGCCGGCAGCGCGAGCGACTTCCCCGACTACCTGGCCTCGATCGTCCGGCAGACCGGCGCGGCCCTGGTCACCATGGATCAGCGCTCCGACGCCGGCACCTGGCGGACCGGGGAGTGGAACGTCTGGGCGGGCTGGCGCGACACCGTCGCGGCCACCCAGTGGTACCGCGGCGAGCACCCCGGCATCGGTCCCACGGTGCTCTGGGGCTGGAGTCAGGGCGGTGTGACCAGCGGGCTGGCCGCCGCCTATGCCCCGTCCGGCACCTACGACTACTGGGTCGACACCTTCGGTCACGCCGACGACGTCACCGCCTGGCTCGAATCCGGCCTGGCCGGACCACAATTGCGGGCCGAGATCGAACGTGACGCGGGCGGCTGCACCCCGGCGGCCTGCCTGCAGTCCTACCTCGACCGGTCGCCGGCGCTCATGACCAACCGCATGGACGTCAAGCGCGCGGTCCTGCTGCACGGCACCGCCGACCCCCTGGTGCCCTACACCCAGTCGCTCGAAATGCGCGCCTCACTGACCCTCTCCGGCCACCCGGTCTCCATGTACACCGTGGTCAGCGGCCGTGATCTGGAGGGCCGCGTGGTGCCCGGCGACCACGGCATCAATCCGGTGTTCTTCGAATCCGGTTGTGCGGTCCAGCGATTGCTGCTCGGCAGTGAGCCGCTGGGCGGCGACCACGACTACCTCGTCGATGTCGCGGCCGGCGTGAACACCGCCCCGCCCGCGCCTCCGAACGCCAAATGCGCGGCCTGAGCGCGGCCGTTCGGTGCTGACCACGATCCACCCGATCCCGTCCCCGGACAGTAGGCTCGCAGTCGATATCGGCGCGGTGAGACGGGATGAGGCGCAATGAAAGTCGTGGTGGCTGGTGCGACGGGAGCGATCGGGCGGCCACTGGTCACGGCGCTGCGGCAGGCCGGGCATCAGGTGTACGCGCTCACCCGCGGCGGTCGCGGCGCCGAGGTCGCGCGCTCGCTCGGGGCCACCCCGCTGGTCGCCAATGTCATGGACCGCTCGGACCTGATGCGCGCCACCGAACGACTGACCGCCGACGCGGTCATCCACCAGCTCACCTCCTACCGGTACTCGCCGCCGACCCACTATCACGCGCCGGGTCTGTTGCGCACCAACGCGTTACGCGAGATCGGCAGCAAGCATCTGGTGGAGCTGGCCCAGCGCACCGGGGCGCGGCGCTATCTCACCCAGTCGCTGATCGTCGGATACGGTCTGCGCGACCACGGCTCGCGGCTGGTGACCGAGCAGGACCCGTTCGGCCGCATCCAGGGCGATGTCACCGACGGCATCATCGGCGCACTGCACGAGGCCGAATCGAGCGCCTGGCGCGCACCCGGCATCGACGGAATCGCCCTGCGCTACGGCCTGTTCTACGGTCCCGGCGCGTCGGAGAGCTTCGTGCGGGCGCTGCGGCTGGGCATGCTCCCGCTGCCGAGCACTGGGACCGGATACGTCGGCTTCGTCCACCTCGCCGACGCCGCCGCCGCGACCGTCGCGGCCCTCGAACGCGGCGGCGCCGGCCAGGCGTACAACATCGTCGACGACGAGCCGATCACCTGGGACACCATGTTCGACGCCATGGCCGAGACCGTCGGCGCGCGGCCGCCGCGCCGGCTCCCGGCCCGCCTGGTGCGCATGGCCTCACCGCTGGCGGCCGCCCAGATGCTGGACTTCTCCATCCGCGTCTCGAACGCCAAGGCGCGCGCCGACCTGGGCTGGAAGCCGATGTACCCCACCTATCGCGAGGGCCTGCCCACCCTGGCCGACTCCGTGCGCTGATCCGGCACCCGCTGCCGCCGGAACACTTTCCCGCCGAATACCGTTGATCTTGGCGAATCCGGCGCAACAGGAAGGCAGCGATGACCACACCGGCGGACCCCTCGTACACCTGGCAGGGCGCGGACCTCGACCTGGACGCCTACCTGGCCCGGATCGGATTCACCGGCGAGCGCACGCCCACCCTGGCCACCCTGCGCGAACTGGTGCGCGCCCACACCACCACCATCCCGTTCGAGAACCTGGAGATCATTCTCGGCCGCGGCATCCCGCTGGATCCGGAAGCGCTGCAGGACAAGCTGATCCGGCGGCGGCGCGGCGGGTACTGCTACGAGAACGTCGGCCTGTTCGCCGCCGCGCTGGAGCGGCTCGGCTTCGAGTTCACCGCCATGTCGGCCCGCGTCACGCGCGGCGCGACCAACCTGCGCCCGGCCACCCACGCGCTGCTGCGGGTCAAGACCGTGGACGACGATCGCCGCTGGCTGTGTGATGTCGGCTTCGGGTGGGGGCCGGTCGAACCGATCGAGCTGGCTCCCGATCGCGGTGAATTCAGCGCGGGCGCATGGCGTTTCCGGCTGGAGCGGTCCCTCGACGCGGCCGGCGGCGAGCTGTGGACGCTGTACCAGTTCGGCCGGGACGGCTGGGTGGACCGCCACACCTTCGTCACCACTCCGCAGTACCGCGTCGATTTCGCGGTCGGGAACCACTACGTGTCCACCTCGGCGCGTTCGCCGTTCACCATGCGGCCGTTCGTGCAGCGCTTCCACGCCGAGGTGCACCACCAGCTGGACGGCACCACCTGGACCACCAGTTACCCGGACGGCTCGGAGGAGGTGCGCGAACTCGAGGTCGCCGAGTTGCCGAAGGTGCTCGCCGAGGTCTTCGACGTCGAGCTCGACCAGGCGGACGCGGCGCAATTGACGCGCGCCGAGTGGCCCGCGGCGGTCCCCGCCCCGGCTTCGGGGGTGAAAGGTAGCTGAACGCCGTCGGTGTGTGGGAGCAAACACGCACCAAACCAATTGGTCTATGTCCCGTCATAGATGGGCTTCGACCAGCGGGTTCGCCTAACCGGTTACGCGGCGGTCACTCGATTGCGGCGTAGATCTCACCGAGATCTCGCTCATATCTCACGCTGACGTCGGAGATCCGCGCGACGCCCGCTACACTCGTGCGGGGAAACGCGCGGGCAACCGCATTGTCACAGTCATCTCGGAGAACTTCGGAGTAGTGCCATCGAAACCGGCCAAGTGATCGCAGGGCATTACCGCCTGGTCGAACGGATTGGTAGCGGCGGCACAGGTGTCGTCTGGCGAGCCGTGGATCAGCGGCTCGAACGTTCCGTGGCGGTCAAGCAGATCCTCACCCAGCCGAGCCTGTCGGATGCAGACAAGGACATCGTGCGGCAGCGCGCCGCACGCGAGGCTCGCAACGCGGCCCGGTTCCAGCACCCGAACGCCATCGTCGTATTCGACATCACCGAGCACGAGGGTGACCCGTGCCTGGTCATGGAGTATCTGCCGTCGCAGAGTCTGGCGGTGGTGCTGTCCGCGCAGGGCACGCTGCCGCTGCCGCAGGTCGCCCGCATCGGCGAACAGGTGGCATCCGCGCTCATCGCCGCGCATCGCGCCGGGATCGTCCATCGCGACGTCAAGCCCGGCAACATCCTGCTCGGCGACAACGGCGCCGTGAAGATCACCGACTTCGGCATCGCCAAGTCCAAGGGTGATGTCACGCTGACCGCCACCGGACTCATCTCCGGCACCGCCGCCTACCTCGCCCCCGAGGTCGCGCGCGGAGCGGAACCGACGCCGGCCGCGGACGTATTCGCCCTGGGCGCCACGCTCTTCCACGCACTGGAAGGCGAACCGCCCTACGGCACCAACCCGAATCCGCTGGCGCTGCTGTACGCGGCCGCCAACGGCCAGATCAGCGAACCGCGCAATGCCGGACCGCTCAGCGATCTGCTGCTCAGCCTGCTCAGCTTCGAGCCGGAGGACCGGCCGAGCATGCTCGACGTGCGCGACATCATGGCCGAATTCGCCGAGGTCGGCCCGGATGCCGAGGCCACCCGGGTGCTGGCCGCCCGGCGCTCGGGCCCGGCCACCCCGTCGGCCGGCGCCGCCCAGCGCTCCGCGCCCCGGCAGACCACCCGGCAGATGGAGCGCCGTCAGTCGGCCGACATCCCGACCGGCGCCATGAGCCAGGCACAGCTGCTGGAGACCCCGCCGCCGCGCCCGCCCATGAACGCCGGCCCGCCGACCCGCAATCATCCGGCGCCCGAACCGGATTCGGATTCCGGCTCCAAGAAGAAGCTGGTGCTGATCCTGATGGCCGCGGTGGTCGTGGTGGCCGGCGGCATCGCGTACGGCCTGTTCGGCAACTCCGGTTCGAGCAGCACCTCCGGCGCGGGCACGAACAGCAGCTCGGTGAAGGCGTCGGTCACGGCCAGCGCCACCAAGGGCGTGCCCTCGGGCCTCGGCCAGACCAAGAGCGCCGGGACGGTCAGCTTCGACGCCGCCGTCGACGCGGTGCAGTCCTTCTGGGACGACGTGACCTACACCCGGTACTCGGATGCCTGGAAGCTGCTGACCCCCGCCGCTCAGCAGGTCTACGGCAGTCAGCAGGCATTCCAGACGTATTGGACCGGGAACCCGGTCCAGAAGTACTCGAGCATCCGGGGCGCCAATGGCGGCGGCACGGTCGACCCCGATGGTTCGGCCGATATCGTGCTGGACTCGCTGCAGACCAAGAACGGCCCGACCAAATCGGTGAGCATGCGGGTGATCGACGCCGGCGGCGGCAGCCTGCAGATCGACAGCGACACCAAGTAATCCCGGCAGCACACTGCGCCGCACCGGTTTTCCGGTGCGGCGCAGTGCGTTACGGGGGTGGGTTTGCTCAGCAGAGCTTCGCCGGATCGGCGGCGAGGGAGGCCAGCAGCCGTAGTCCGTCGGCGCTGGGGGAGCCGGGTTCGACGTGGTGGGCGACCAGCGCCTGATCGGGATCGTCGGGGAGACGGAGGGTTTCGAAGCCGAGCTCCAGACGGCCCACGATCGGGTGGCGGTAGATATGGCGCCCGTGGGTCTTGTCCTTGAGCTCGTGCCGCTGCCACAGCTCCGCGAATTCCGCGCTCCGGGTGTTCATTTCGCCGATGAGGGCGGTGATGCGCGGGTCGCCGGGATTGCGGGCGGCATCCAGGCGCAGGTAGGCCACGGTGTCGGCGGCCTTGTCGTCCCAGTCCTCGTAGAGATCCTTCGCGCCCTCGTCCAGGAAGACCAGGTGCAGGAAGTCGCGCTGCGCGGGCGGGAGCGCGCCGAAATCCGTGATCAGGGCCGCCGCCAGCCGATTCCACGCCAGGACGCTGACACCGCGGCCGACGATGTAGGCCGGGACGTCATGGGCGGCGTCCAGCAGCCGGCGCAGACCCGGGCGCACCTCCTGCACGACGGGCGGCTCCTCACCCGACCACGGGCGGGCCAGGCGGTAGAGATGGTCGCGCTCAACCTGATTCAGTCGCAGTGCCCGCGCCACCGCATCCAGCACCGACTCCGAGAACTGCAGGCTGCGGCCCTGTTCCAGGCGCACATAGTGATCCACGCTGACCCCGGCCAGCAGCGCCAGCTCCTCGCGGCGCAGGCCCGGAACACGGCGGCGCGCACCGTGATCCATCAGGCCCACCTCCGCGGGGCTGAGCCGGGCGCGGCGGGAGCGCAGGAATTCACCGAGTTCGGCGCGACGGTCCAAGGTCATGCCTTCGGTAACCATGAGCGCGGCTAATTCCATCCAGCGCCGCATCCTGGTCATGCGGTGCCCAGGCAGACGCGGCACTGTTTGCCCCGCTCGCATCCGGCGAAAGTAGTGCTCAGCGCCGCAACGGACGGCGAAAGCCACACGAGGAGCACACAATGACCTCTCTCCCCACCCGTCAGCTCGGCACCACCGACATGCACATCAGCCGGATCGGATTCGGCGCGTGGGCCGTCGGCGGTTCGGGCTGGCGCTACACCTGGGGCGCACAGGACGACGCCGATTCCATCGCCACCATCCGCCGGGCCGTCGAGGCCGGCGTCAACTGGATCGACACCGCCGCCGTCTACGGACTCGGCCACTCCGAGGAGGTGGTCGGCAAGGCGATCAGCGGACTGCCCGAGGCCGATCGGCCGTTCGTCTTCACCAAGGCCGGACTGGTCTGGGACGAGAACGACCGCGCTGCCGCGCCCAAGCGGATCATGGCCGCCGCCAGCGTGCGCCGCGAGGTCGAGGACTCGCTGCGCCGGCTGAACGTCGAGCGCATCGACCTGTACCAGGTGCACTGGCCCGATACCGGTGCCTCCCTGGACTTCTCGGACCCCGACGGCGTCGACCCTGCCTCCGCGACCCCGCTCGCGGAGTACTGGCAGACCATGGCCGACCTCGTGCGGGCGGGCAAGGTGCGCGCCATCGGCCTGTCCAATCACGATGTGCCGCAACTGGAGATCGCCGAGTCCATTGCCCACGTGGACGCCATCCAGCCGCAGTTCTCGCTGATCAAGCGCGGCGCGGCGGACGAATTGGCCTGGGCCGCAGCGCATCACACCGGCGGCATCGTCTACCAGCCGCAGCACTCCGGCCTGCTCACCGGCGCCTTCTCGGCCGAACGCGTCGCGAGCCTGCCGGATGACGACTGGCGCAAGGGCTTCCCGGAGTTCACCACCGAACTCGACCGCAATCTCGCGCTGGTGGACGCACTGCGTCCGATCGCGGCGGCCCACGACACCACCGTCTCCGCCGTCGCCATCGCCTGGACCCTGACCTGGCCCGGCGTCACCGGCGCCATCGCCGGCGCCCGCCGGCCCGAGCAGGTCGACGGCTGGATCGGCGGCGCCGCACTGGAATTGACCCCCGCCGACCTGGACGCCATCGCGACCGCGCTGCGCACCACCGGCGCCGGTGAGGGCCCGATCCAGCACTGAGCGTCACCAAGATCCGAAAACCGAGCATCCACTCCCGAAGGAGCACACCACCATGACCCTGCACGTCGTCGCCGAACTGCACGCCGCCGCCGGCCAGGAGGACCGCCTCCGCACCGCCCTGGAAGCCATGATCGAACCCTCCCTGGCCGAACCCGGCTGCCTGTCCTATCAGCCCTTCACCAACCCGAACGACCCGGCCCACATGGTCGTGGTGGAGGAATGGCAGGACGCCGATGCCCTGGAGAAGCACTTCGCCACCGAGCACTTCCAGCACGTGGCCGGAGTCCTGGAGGGCATCGTGGCCGAGCCCATGATCATCCGCCGCCTCGTCGCCGAATAGCGGTCGAGCCCTCGATCCTCGCGCCCCCGCCGGTGTCCCCGGTGGGGGCGCGGTCGCGCGGGGGCCCGGATCAGGGTGCGCCCGAGCCGGATACGGTGCGGTCCGGGGGCGGGGTATGTCGCGTCCGGCACATGGGGTGCCGGGGATGGGGAACGCAGGTAGGGTCGGGCGCATGGGTACGCGGATTCGATCGACGGCGCTGCTGCTGTGCGCGCTCGTGGTCTCCGCGTGGGCGGTGCTGTATCTCGCCGCCGCCACCCCCGATTCGCTGCTCGTCCTCGGTGCGGCCGCGCTGGTCGCGGTGACCGCGGCGGTGCTGTCGGCGCGCGGTCCGCGGCTCGCGGCCACCGCGCACACCGGTCCGGCGGAGTCGGCCGGACGGCGGCGCCGCGGCGCGTTCCTGCGGCAGAGCAATCCCGACGCCCCGGGCCGCCCGCGCCCGCGCGCACCCGGAGTCCTCGCGGCCTGACCGCGCCCGCACGACCTGTCCCGGTCGTGCGCGCTGTCGGGTTCTCCGCCGTCCCGAATTCCTTTCGCCCGCACCCGTGTGCGGGCGCTGCGCAGCGAGGTACTCCGTGCTCGATTTCATCTACTACCCCGTGTCCGCCGTGCTGTGGCTGTGGCACACCGCCTTCGCGTCGCTGCTCGGCGCGACCAGTGGCCTGGCCTGGGTGCTGGCCATCGTCTTCCTCGTCATGACCCTGCGGGCCCTGCTGATCCGGCCGTTCATCGCGCAGTTGAAGTTCTCCCGCGCGCTGGCCGAGATGCAGCCGAAGCTGCAGGAGATCAAGCGCAAGCACGCGGGCGACCGGGAGCAGCAGGCGCTGGCCATGCAGGAGCTACAGAAGGAGTCCGGCGTCAATGTGCTGACCGGATTCCTGCCGATCATCGGCCAGACGGTGGTCTTCATCGGCCTCTACCACGTGCTGCGGTCCTTCCAGCCAGGTCACACTCAGAATTACGTGTTCAATGCCACGCAGGTGCAGTCCTTCCTGGACGCCAAACTGTTCGGCGCACCGCTGGAGGCCACCCTGTCCACCGCCGGCTCGTCCTTCGGAACCGTTGCCGCCGTGGCGATTCCGCTGATGATCGTCGCGGCGATCGCGACCCATTTCACCGCCCGCGCCGCCGTCGCCCGGCAGCCGCAACCCGCCGAAGGCGCGGCGGGCTCGCAGGTCCGGATCATGAACACGCTCTCGCAGTGGGTCTTCCCCGCCGGAGCACTGCTGGTCGGCCCGGTGATGCCCATCGCCATCCTGCTCTACTTCGTCACCCAGAACGCGTGGACCTTCGCCCAGCAGCATCTGGTGGCCGCTCGCTTCGGTCCCGAGGCCGCCCGCAGCACGGTCTGAGCGGTGCCGCGGCCAGCGTCTCATAACCGCCGGTCCGGCGGGTGTTCCCGGGTCGCGGGCCGGGAACACCCGCGCGAGCTCGGCCGCGACGTAAAGCGCTGGCGGTGACCCGATAGTCTGGTAGCTGGTCGCAAGCGGTTTCGGCCGTGTCGCGAACCCCTCGACATCAGCACAGACAAGGACTGCACAGCGCTATGACTAGCCGCATCGAGCTCGCCCGCGTGGATCTGCGCGGACGTACTCCCACTGCTGCCGAACTGCGCGCGGCTCTGCCGCGTGGGGGCGTCGACGTGGACTCGGTGTTGCATCATGTGCGACCGGTCGTGGAGGCCATCCGGGATCGGGGCGTCGAGGCCGCGCTGGAATTCAGCGAGCGGTTCGACGGTGTGCGGCCCGCCGCGGTGCGCGTGCCCGCCGCCGAGCTGGACAAGGCCCTGGCCGAGCTGGACCCGGCCGTGCGCGCGGCCCTCGAGGTCGCCATCGAGCGCACCCGCAAGGTGCACGACGATCAGCGCCGCACCGACAAGACCACCCAGGTGGTGCCCGGCGGCACCGTGACCGAGCGGTGGGTGCCGGTGGAGCGGGTCGGCCTGTACGTGCCGGGCGGCAATGCCGTCTACCCGTCCTCGGTGGTCATGAACGTGGTTCCCGCGCAGGCCGCGGGCGTGGACTCGCTGGTGGTCGCCTCGCCGCCGCAGGCCCAGTTCGGTGGCCTGCCGCACCCGACCATCCTGGCCGCCGCCAAGCTGCTGGGCGTCGAGGAGGTGTGGGCGGTCGGCGGTGCGCAGGCCGTGGCGCTGCTGTCCTACGGCGGCACCGACACCGATGGCGCACAGCTGGAACCGGTCGACCTGATCACCGGCCCGGGCAATATCTATGTGACCGCCGCCAAGCGGCTGTGCCGCGGCCTGGTCGGCATCGACGCCGAAGCCGGGCCCACCGAGATCGCCATTCTCGCCGACGCCACCGCCGATCCGGTGCACGTGGCCGCCGACCTCATCTCGCAGGCCGAGCACGACGTGCTGGCCGCCAGCGTGCTGGTGACCGACAGCGTCGAGCTCGCCGACGCCGTGGACGCGGCGCTGACCGCGCAGATGACCGTGGTCAAGCACCACGACCGCGTCGCGGAGGCGCTGTCGGGCAAGCAGTCCGGCACCGTGCTGGTCGACGACATCGCCCAGGGCCTGCGCGTGGTCAACGCCTACGCCGCCGAGCACCTCGAGATCCAGACCGCCGACGCGTCCGCGGTCGCGGCCCGGGTCCGTTCCGCCGGAGCGATTTTCGTCGGCGCGTGGTCGCCGGTGTCCCTCGGCGACTACTGCGCCGGCTCCAACCACGTGCTGCCCACCGCCGGATGCGCTCGGCACTCTTCGGGTTTGAGCGTGCAGACCTTCCTGCGCGGCATCCACGTCGTCGAGTACTCCGAGGCGGCGCTGAAGGATGTCTCCGGGCACGTGGTCGCACTGGCCAATGCCGAGGACCTGCCCGCACACGGCCAGGCCGTGCAGGCGCGATTCGGAGAGCTGCGGTGAGCGCCCAGGCCGGCCTGGAAGAAGGCGCCGTGACCGTCCCCGGATCGAATATCTCGCTCGACGATCTGCCGCTGCGGGAGAACCTGCGTGGCAAGAGTCCTTACGGCGCACCGCAATTGGCCGTTCCGGTGCAGCTGAACACCAACGAGAACCCGCACCCGCCGAGCAAGGCCCTCGTCGACGACGTCGCCGAATCCGTGCGCGCCGCGGCCGCCGACCTGCACCGCTACCCGGATCGCGACGCGGTGGGGCTGCGCGCCGATCTGGCCGCCTACCTGACCCGGCAGACCGGCGTCGCGGTGGACACGGCGAACGTGTGGGCCGCCAACGGCTCCAACGAGATCCTGCAGCAGCTGCTGCAGGCGTTCGGCGGACCCGGCCGCAGCGCACTGGGTTTCGTGCCCTCGTACTCGATGCACCCGATCATCTCCGAGGGCATCGACACCGAGTGGATCGAGGCCAAGCGCAATGGCGACTTCTCCCTCGACATCGACTACGCGGTGCTGACGGTGGGGGAGAAGAACCCCGATGTGGTCTTCGTGACCAGCCCCAACAACCCGACCGGCCACAGCATTCCGCTCGCGGACCTGGAACGCATCCTCGCGGCCGCGCCCGGCATCGTGGTGGTGGACGAGGCGTACGGCGAGTTCTCCTCCGCGCCCAGCGCGATCAGCCTGATCAGCAAGTACCCCACCAAGCTGGTGGTCAGCCGCACCATGTCCAAGGCGTTCGCCTTCGCGGGCGGGCGGCTGGGCTACCTGGTGGCCGCACCCGCGGTCGTCGACGCCATGCTGCTGGTGCGCCTGCCCTACCACCTGTCCGTGGTCACCCAGGCCGCGGCGCGGGCAGCGCTGCGGCACGCGGACGAAACCCTGGGCAGCGTGGCCGAATTGGCGGCGCAGCGCGACCGGGTCATGGCGGCGCTGACCGAGCTGGGTTACGAGGTCATCCCGTCGGATGCCAACTTCGTGCTGTTCGGCCGCTTCGCCGACGCGCCGCGCGCCTGGCAGCACTACCTCGACGAGGGCGTGCTCATTCGCGATGTCGGCATCCCCGGCTACCTGCGCACCACCATCGGCCTGGCCGCCGAGAACGACGAATTCCTGCGCGTCAGCGCGAAACTGGCGTCCGAGGAGCTGATCGCCCGATGACCATCGACCGTGCCGACCGCATCGCCCGGGTCGAGCGCACCACCCGCGAATCCAGCATCGTGGTGGAGCTCAATCTGGACGGCTCCGGCAAGACCGACATCTCCACCGGCGTCCCCTTCTACGACCACATGCTGACCGCCTTCGGCCAGCACGGCAGCTTCGACCTGACGGTCCAGGCCAAGGGCGACATCGAGATCGAGGCCCACCACACCGTCGAGGACACCGCCATCGTCATCGGCCAGGCCCTGGGGCAGGCGCTCGGCGACAAGAAGGGCATCCGCCGCTTCGGCGACTGCTTCATCCCGATGGACGAAACCCTCGCGCACGCCGTCGTAGACGTGTCCGGGCGGCCGTACTGCGTGCACACCGGCGAGCCGGATCACATGCTGCACACCATCATTCCGAGCGTGGCCCCGACCGCGTCGTACTCGACCGTGATCAACCGCCACGTCTTCGAGTCCATCGCGCTCAACGCCCGCATCGCCCTGCACGTGCGCGTGCTCTACGGCCGCGATCAGCACCACGTCACCGAGGCCGAATACAAGGCCGTGGCACGGGCTTTGCGCGCCGCCGTCGAATACGACCCGCGCGTGTCCGGCGTCCCCTCCACGAAGGGCTCGCTATGACCAAGACGATCGCCCTGCTCGACTACGGCTCCGGCAACCTGCACTCCGCCGGCCGCGCCCTGGCCCGCACCGGCGCTGACGTCACCATCACCGCCGACCCCGAAATCGCTTTGAACGCAGACGGTCTCGTGGTCCCCGGTGTCGGCGCGTACGCGGCCTGCATGGCGGGCCTGCTGTCCGTGCGCGGTGACCGCATCATCGGCAGGCGCCTCTCCGGCGGCCGCCCGGTGCTCGGCATCTGCGTCGGCATGCAGATCCTGTTCGAACGCGGCGTCGAATTCGGAGTGGAAACCGAGGGCTGCGGCGACTGGCCCGGCACCGTAGAGCGTCTCGACGCCCCCGTCCTCCCGCACATGGGCTGGAACACGGTGAAGGCTCCCGAGGACAGCGTCCTGTTCGCGGGCATGGACGCCGACACCCGCTTCTACTTCGTCCACTCCTACGCCGCCCAGCACTGGGCCTGGACCGACGACGGCGGCAGCCAGATCGCCCCGGCCAAGCTGACCTGGGCCGAACACGGCGTCCCGTTCCTCGCCGCCGTGGAGAACGGCCCGCTGTCGGCCACCCAGTTCCACCCGGAGAAGTCCGGCGACGCCGGAGCCCAGCTCCTGCGCAACTGGGTCGACTCGATCTGACCGGCCCCCGAAACGACCGAAACCCCCGCTCCCGGCGGGGGTTTCGGCGTTTCTAGGCCGCCGCTGGCTCGGGCCGGGTGCCGACCGACCAGATGGGCTTGGAGGCCACGCTCGAGAACTGCCAGCCGTCGGGGGTACGGACGGCGTCGAAGCGATAGACCTCGCCCAGGGTCAGGCGTGGCTGCGAGCCGAGGGTCGGGTCTTGGGCCGGACCCCAGGCGAAGACGACCAGGAGGTTGGCCCGGACCTTGGCGGTGTCGCCGTCCAGATCGATCAGGATGCCGTTGATGACGTGCTGGATCTGCCGGTCGGGGGAGTGGTTTCGGCCGGCCTGGGTGACCAGGGCGGTGCGGCCGGTGGCCAGACCGCCGGGGGTGCGGGCGGTGGCACCGGCGGTGTATAGCGCGGCGAGCTCCTCCCAGTCGCCTTCATCGAGGGCACGGCCGAGGCGGTGGACCAGCTCGGTGATCTCGAATTTGTCGGCCAGATCCTGGAACTGCCGGGTGGTGGTGTCGATCGCGTTCATGGCTACGGTCTTTCGACGAGATTGTTGGTGGCTCCAACGTTGGTGAAACCAATGTAACCGATTGTGGGTGTCCCCAACAAGTGTTGCTAGATTCCTCTCATGGACACCGCGCCCGAAGGCGCCTCCGGCCGGCTGCGCGCTCTTCCCACCCGCCTCATCGGCCAGGTCGCGATCATCGCCAACCGCTGCACCGAGAAAGCGCTGGAGCCCACCGGTTCCCGCCGCTACCACTACGCCCTGCTCGCCACCCTCGACGAACACGGCCCTCTCAGCCAGGCCGAGGCGGGCCGCCGTACCGGCATCGACCGCAGCGACGTGGTCGCCGCGGTCAACGACCTGGCCGACCGCGGCCTCGTCCACCGCACCCCCGACCCCACCGACCGCCGTCGCAACACCCTCACGCTCACCCCCGCCGGGCGGGCCCACCTGGCCGACCTCGACGAACGCCTGGAAGCGGCCCAGCGAGAACTACTCCCGGGCTTCACCGCCGCCGAACGCGCCAACTTCGTACTGACGTTGAACCGCGTCCTCGAATCCCATACCCGAGACGGCTGACCCGCCTCCAGCACAGCGAGCTCCCGTCGATCGACGACCCCGACCTCCCAACAGCGTGCCCCCGCCCGCGTGCCCCCGCCCCGAAAATCGTTCCCGCCGCGCGGTGGGCGGCTGACGCGGTTCACCCTGCGGTCGGTGGGACGGCGGGCAACCACTAGGCTTACCCCGTGAGTCTTGTGCTGCTACCTGCCGTCGATGTCGCCAATGGTGAGGCTGTGCGCCTGGTTCAGGGGGAGGCGGGCAGCGAAACCAGCTACGGTTCGCCGCGCGACGCCGCGCTGGCCTGGCAGCACGCCGGGGCCGAGTGGGTGCATCTGGTCGACCTGGACGCCGCGTTCGGCAAGGGCTCCAACCGCGAACTGCTGGCCGAGGTGATCGGCGAACTCGATGTGAAGGTCGAGCTGTCGGGCGGGATTCGGGACGACGAGTCGTTGAAGGCCGCGCTGGCCACCGGCTGCGCGCGCGTCAACCTCGGCACCGCGGCGATCGAGAATCCGGAGTGGTGTGCCCGGGCCATCGGCGAGTACGGCGACAGGATCGCCGTCGGCATGGATGTGAAGCTCATCGACGGCGAGTGGCGGCTGCGCGGACGCGGCTGGGTGACCGACGGCGGCGACCTCTGGGAGGTGCTCGAGCGCCTCGAGCGCGACGGCTGCTCGCGGTACGTGGTCACCGACGTCTCCAAGGACGGCACGCTGACCGGGCCGAACCTGGACCTGCTGAGCCAGGTCGCCAATGCCTGCGAGGCCCCGGTCATCGCGTCGGGCGGCATCTCTCAGCTCGACGACCTGCGTGCCATCGCGACGCTGGTGGACGAGGGCGTCGAGGGCGCGATCATCGGCAAGGCCCTGTACGCGGGCCGGTTCACCCTGCCCGAAGCCTTGGCCGCGGTTCGCTAGCGCCGTGGCCGCCGAACTCGCCGAACTGCTCGGCATCGCCAGTGCGGTTCTCGACTCCGCCGCACCGCGTTTCGTCGAGGGCATCGGAGCGCCGAGCGCGGTCGAGAAGGGGCGCAACGACTTCGCCACCGAACTCGACCTGGAGCTCGAGCGCACCATCTCGCAGCGGCTGGGCGAACGCACCGGAATCCCGGTGCACGGTGAGGAATTCGGCGGTCCGCAGCTGACCTCCGGCACCGCCTGGGTGCTGGACCCCATCGACGGCACCTTCAACTATTCGGCGGGCAGCCCCATGTGCGGCATGCTGCTGGCGCTGGTGCGCGACGGCGACCCGGTCATCGGCCTGACCTGGCTGCCGATCCTGGGCCAGCGTTACGCGGCGGTCGCGGACGGCCCGCTGCTGCTGAACGGCAACCCGCTGCCGAGCCTGGCCCCGGCCAAGCTCGCCACCGCGCCGATCGGCTTCGGCAGCTTCAATATCGATGGGGCGGGCCGGATTCCGGGCATCTTCCGCTTCAACCTGCTGGGTGCGCTGAGCCGGCTGTCCGGCCGCCAGCGCATGTACGGCTCCACCGGCATCGACCTGGCCTACACCGCCTCGGGAATTCTGGGCGGGGCCGTGGTGTTCGGACATCATCCGTGGGACAACGCCGCGGGCGTGGCCCTGGTGCGGGCCGCTGGCGGCGTGGTCACCGATCTGCAGGGCCGGGGCTGGACCATCGAATCCGGTTCGGTGCTGGCCGCCGCCCCCGGCGTGCACGAGGAACTACTGGACCTGATCGCGGACACCGCGGACCGGGTCCGAGGAGAGGCAGAGCAATGCTGAGGACAGAGGTCATGAAATGACGTTGGCCGTACGCGTGATTCCGTGCCTGGACGTGGACGCCGGGCGCGTGGTCAAGGGCGTCAACTTCGAAAACCTCAGGGACGCTGGCGATCCCGTGGAGCTCGCGGCCACCTACGACGCCCAGGGCGCCGACGAGCTGACCTTCCTCGACGTCACCGCCTCCACCGGCGACCGCGGCACCATGATCGACGTGGTCACTCGCACCGCCGAGCAGATCTTCATCCCGCTCACGGTCGGCGGTGGCGTGCGCACCGTCGAGGACGTGGACCGGCTGCTGCGCGCGGGCGCGGACAAGGTATCGGTGAACACCGCCGCCATCGCCCGCCCCGAGGTGCTGCGTGAAATGTCGGAGCGGTTCGGCTCCCAGTGCATCGTGCTGTCGGTCGATGCCCGCACCGTGCCGGAGGGGCAGCCCGCGACCCCGTCCGGCTGGGAGGTCACCACCCACGGCGGCAAGCGCGGCACCGGCATCGACGCCGTCGAATGGGCCGTGCGCGGAGCCGAACTGGGCGTCGGCGAGATCCTGCTCAACTCCATGGACGCCGACGGCACCAAGGCGGGCTTCGACCTGCCGATGATCCGCGCGGTGCGCGCCGCGGTCTCGGTGCCGGTCATCGCCTCCGGTGGCGCGGGCAAGGTCGCCGACTTCGCGCCCGCCGTGCAGTCCGGCGCGGACGCGGTGCTGGCCGCCAGTGTCTTCCACTTCGGCGACCTCACCATCGGCCAGGTCAAGGACGCCATGCGCGCGGAAGGAATCACCGTCCGATGAGCACCCTGGATCCCGCGATCGCGCGCCGCCTCAAGCGCAACTCCGACGGGCTGTTCGCCGCCATCGCGCAGGAGAAGAGCACCGGCGATGTGCTCATGATGGCGTGGATGGATGACGAGGCGCTGGCCCGCACCCTGGAAACCCGCAAGGGCACCTACTATTCGCGCTCGCGCCAGCAGTACTGGGTCAAGGGCGAGACCTCCGGCCACACCCAGTACGTGCACGAGGTACGGCTGGACTGCGACGGCGACACCGTGCTGCTGGTCGTCGATCAGGAGGGCGCGGCCTGCCACACGGGCACCCACACCTGCTTCGACACCGACGTGCTGCTGTCCCAGGGCGACCGGCTGCTCGCCGACGAGGACTGAGCGGCAACGGTTTCCGGCCTCGGCGAGCTGGCTTGCGGCGTCGACGAACAGCCTTCGGCGTCAACCCGATTCGTTCGGGTCCATGTCCAGATGCGAGATCGGCCGCCCCGCGCGGCCGAGCCCGCGGGCCATGCCCTTGTCCAGCTGTGCCACCAGGGTCTCGCCCAGTTCCAGCAGTTGCTTGGTCTGCTCGGCGTCCAGCCCGTCGAACGCCAGGCCGCGCACGCACTCCAGATACCCGGGCGCCGCCTCGGTGATCTTCTGATATCCGGCGTCGGTCAGCACCGCCTGCGCGCCGCGGCGACCGGTAATGGTGACGCGCTCGGCCCAGCCCAGCCGTTCGAGTTTGGAGACCACGTGCGAGAGTCGGGATAGCGATGCGTTTGCCTTTTGCGCAAGGTCACTCAGTTGCAACCGGTGACCTGGTTCTTCGGAGAGCAGAGTCATCACGAAGTATTCGAAATGGGTAATCCCGGACTCACGTTGTAGCTGGGTATCCAATGCGGCGGGGAGTCTGGTGGTGAGCGCGACAAGGGTACGCCACGCTCGCTGTTCCATGGGATTCAACCACTTGGTCACCGTGCGCGCCCTCTCGTAGCAGCCAAGTGACGTGTTGTGCCGGCCCGTGGGAGAGCCTGCGAAACAGATTCGAACGAGTCACTCGCAGGTCAAAGTTTGCCACGATTTCGCTCGCCAGTCACGGTGTTGCCGAATGACGTGACATCGATCACGCGTGTCGCGAGTGGATTCAGTTCGCGCCGAGTTCGGGAGGCGGTGTCGGAGTTTCGGGCTCTGCTCGTGGCTTTTCTGGTTCGGCGTGCCGACGTTCGGCACGGTACCGGCGGAATCGCCTGCGCCCCAAGAGGAATGCCACCAGCAGGAACAGTAGCGCGGCCACGATCGCGCCCGCCAGCGTGGCGCCGCGGAATCCGGGCCCGTCGACATCGAGAATGCGCTCACCGGCGTGTGCGGCATTCGAGTTGCCCCACACGATGGTCAGCGTCATCAAATTCGGGATGGCGATGACGATCGCGAGAACGGCCGCGCCGCCCGCGATGAACATGCCGCCCCGTTTACGCCAGCGGAGTCCTGCGGCCAGGAACAGGAAAAGTGGCACAGCCGTACATACCGCGCCCATTATCAGGCCGTACCAGATGCCCTTGGCGAAACTCCCGCTCACCCATTCGCCGATGCGCTGCGCCCACCACCGTGGAATGAATGCGGCGAGCATCAGATACACCAGCCACAAAACGACCGCGGCCACCACTCCGCCAATGATGCGATTGCGCCACGTGACGAAGGTTGAAGGCTTTCGCTCCTGGTCGGTGCTGGGCGTAGTCATGCGCTCAGCGTATGTCCGAATTGTCGGCGCGCCCAGGAGCGACGCGGTGGGGGCCAGCGCTCGCGCGGGAACCGGCTCAGCGCTGGCGCGGGAACCGGCTCAGCGCTCGCGCAGGAACTTCAATGCCTCGTCGGCGTGCACGTTCGCGCGCATCTCGCTGTTGATGACCTTGGCGACGGTCCGGTCCGGATCGATGACGAAGGTCGTCCGCTTCACCGGCACCAGCGCGCCCAGCAGGCCGCGCTTCACACCGAACTCGGCGGCCACCTTGGCTCCGGGATCGGACAGCACCGGATAGCCCAGTCCCTGCTTCTCCGCGAACCCGGACTGCACCTCGACGGAATCCGCGCTGATCCCCACGCAGGTCGCCCCGGCGGCCTTGAATTCCGTTGCCAGATCCCGGAAGTGGCACGCCTCGGCCGTGCACACCGGCGTGTTCGCCGCAGGGTAGAAGA
Organism: Nocardia sp. NPDC004711; assembly: GCF_053601595.1. Classification (NCBI taxonomy): domain Bacteria; kingdom Bacillati; phylum Actinomycetota; class Actinomycetes; order Mycobacteriales; family Nocardiaceae; genus Nocardia; species Nocardia sp. NPDC004711. The sequence goes on from NZ_JBSGCB010000016.1 coordinate 107,675, forward strand.
ACAACACCACCGGTCCGTCTGCGAGCAGCGACTCGAGCGACCGCACGGTCCCCGACTGGTCCGGAAGTTCGAAATTGGGTGCGAGCTGACCAACCTTCATACCCGCACCCTACCCCCAATTCATCGTGCACGAGCTATCAGAGCTCCGGATGAAATCCTTTGCTGGGCTTCGGGCTTGGCGCCTCGCGAACCGGGCCCCCACCGGTCCTCTGCCTGGGGGTCCGGGGAACAGCCCCCGGAGCCCCAACCACCCCCGGCGCCGGGTGCCGGTCCTACCTCACACGCCGATGAGGGCGGCGACCTCCGGGTTCTTGATATTCATGACGTCCAGGATCCCGTGGGCGCGCAGGAACGGCTCGAGTTCCCTGATGCGGTCGCTGTGCTCGGCGTACTCGTCCGGGAAGTTGCGCGGATCGAGCGCTTCCAGGGCCTTCACAAGTGTGACGAACGAGGCGATGGCGGAGTGCTTCCCGCCGTGGTTCATAGGCATCATCCGCGGCGGGTGGCCGGGCAGCCCGCCCGGAGCCAGCTGCGGAGCGGTGTGCCGTGGACCCTCCGGTGCCATCGGTTGCGAGGGGTACATCTGTGTTGAACTCCTCTCGAAAATGGGGGATAACCGCGGACGACCTCTCCATCTTGCTGCCGGAGCAGTGACGATCCACCGCATGTGGAGACCGCCGCGCGTGTAGTGATGACCGCTTCAGGTATTCGCCGCAGCCGCTTGCTCGGCTGGGCGGGGAGAGCGATTTAGATCGCGCCGGGCGGGCCTGGAATGATGGGTGAATGCACGGCGCGCATGGTTTGCCTCTGAACGTGGCTATCGATACCACCACCTCCCGGGAACAGTTCCGGGCGCTCGCGGCCGACCACCGGGTGGTCCCGGTGGTCCGAAAGGTGTTGGCGGACTCCGAGACTCCGCTCTCGACCTACCGCAAACTGGCCGCGGACCGGCCCGGCACCTTCCTGCTGGAATCGGCGGAGACCGGCCGCTCCTGGTCGCGATGGTCGTTCATCGGCGCGGGCAGTCCCAGCGCGCTGACCGTGATCGACGGTGCGGCGGCCTGGCTCGGCCAGACTCCCGCCGACGCGCCGGTGGGCGGCGATCCGCTCGCCGCGCTGCGCGAGTCGCTGCAGGTGCTGCGCACCGAGCGCCTGCCCGGTCTGCCGCCGCTGACCGGCGGCCTGGTCGGCTACCTCGGCTACGACACCGTGCGCCGCCTCGAACGTCTGCCCAGCATCGCCACCGATGACCTGCAGGTCCCCGAGATGGTCCTGATGCTGGCCACCGACCTGGCCGCCTTCGACCACCACGAGGGCGCGATCACCCTCATCGCCAATGCCGTCAACTGGAACGGCACCGACGAGCACGTGGACGCGGCCTACGACGACGCGATGGCCCGCCTGGATCGCATGACCGAGGCCCTGGCCGCCCCCGCCGACTCCACCGTCTCGGTGTTCGACCGCCCCGAGCCCAACTACCGCCGGCAGCGCACCTCCGAGGAATTCGGTGCGGGCGTGCGCCGGCTGGTCAAGGAGATCGAGGCCGGCGAGGCGTTCCAGGTGGTGCTCTCGCAGCGCTTCGAGATGGACTACAACGGCACCCCGCTGGACCTCTACCGCATGCTGCGGGCCTCGAACCCGAGCCCGTACATGTACCTCATGCACATCCCGGACGGCTCCGGCGGCACCGCGTTCTCCATCGTCGGCTCCAGCCCCGAATCGCTGGTGACGGTGAAGGACGGCGTGGCCACCACGCACCCGATCGCGGGCACCCGCTGGCGCGGCGTCACCGAGGAGGACGATCTCCTGCTCGAGAAGGGCCTGCTCGCCGACGAGAAGGAGAACGCCGAGCACCTCATGCTCGTCGATCTGGGCCGCAACGATCTGGGCCGGGTCTGCGAGCCCGGTACCGTGCGCGTCACCGAGTACCGCCACGTCGAGCGCTACTCGCACGTCATGCACCTGGTCTCCACGGTCTCCGGCCGCCTGCGCGCCGGCAAGATCGCCCTCGACGCGGTCCAGGCCTGCTTCCCCGCGGGCACCCTCTCCGGCGCGCCCAAGGTCCGTGCCATGGAGCTGATCGAGGAGCTCGAGCCCACCCGCCGCGGTGTCTACGCGGGTGTGGTCGGCTACCTGGACTTCGCTGGTGACGCCGACACCGCGATCGCCATCCGTACCGCCCTGGTCAAGGGCGGCACCGCCTATGTCCAGGCCGGCGCCGGCATCGTCGCCGACTCCGACGCGGACTACGAGGACGTCGAATCCCGCAACAAGGCCATGGCTGTCCTCAAGGCGATCGCCGCCGCCGAGACCGTGCGCGCCTACCGCCCGAACGGCGCGGATCAATGAGCGATCAGGACCCGGACAGGGGCCCGGAACGGAAAGCGACACCCGAAGGCAGCGCAACACCGGAAAACAGCGCGGAGCGGGAAAACGCAGCGGCGCAAGCCGATTCGAAGCCCGCCGGAGCGGACACCGGGGCGGACACCGGGAAAACCGGTGCCGCCGGCGCCGATCCACACGCCGAGACCGACGCCGCCCGCACTGCCGAACGCGCGCGGGCGGCGGACCTGGCCGAGGCCGAGGCGAATGCCGCTGCGGCGGAAGCCGACACGAACGCCGTGGGGGCGCGCAAGCGGTCGCGGCCGATCGCCGCGGTGGCGCTGCTGGCGATCTCGGCGGCGCTGCTCTGGGGGTCGTCCCGCATGACGTGGGCCCGGCTTGAGATCACCAGTGACTACGGCCTGCCGCGCCATCGAGATCTCAACGGCGGTGTCTGGTTCGGGGCCCTGACACCACTGGCGCTGGTCTTCCTGGCCACCATCGCGGCCGTGTTCGCCACCCACGGCTGGTGGCGGCGCGGCGTCGGCGTGGTGGTCGCGGTCCTGGCCGCGGTGTCCGCGGTGCCCGCGTATGCCCTGCTCATGCACAAGGGGACCGCCGATCGCGCGACCCGGCTGGCCGAACTGCACGGGGGTGACCACGCGGGCGCGGTGACGACCTCGACGCTGCCGGCCGTGGTGTGCCTGGCCGGTGCGGTGGCCGCGTTCGTGGCCGGTCTGCTCCTGGTCCGGCAGTCGTCCGGGACCTCCCGGATGTCCGGTAGGTACGACAGTCCGGCGGCGCGGAAGCTGTCGGCGGCCGAGCAGGTTGCCGCACATCAGGCCCGGGTTCAGGACCACGAATCCGGGACCCCGGCCGCCGCCGACAAGCAGTTGTCGGGCCGGGTGCTGTGGGATGCCCTCGACGAGGGTGTCGATCCGACCGACGATGAAACCAATCACCCTGCCGCGCACGATGATCCGGGTAACGGGGCAGCGCGTGACAACCGCCCCTGAGCTGGGTGGGGGATCGGCAGCGCCGCCGGTACCCGCCCCGCTGTCAAGCACGGGAACATAGCCATTTACTCTTTATCAGCATCGGTGAGACAGCGCCTGGGGGGATTCTCAGGCAGCAAGTCCGTCTCCCCAGAAAGGATTCGAGCCAGATGACGGTACTCGACTCGATTCTCGACGGGGTCCGCGCGGATGTGGCCGCTCGGGAAGCCCTTCTGGATTTCCAGGCGGTGAAGGCAGCCGCCGCGCAGGCCAAATCCCCGCGTGACGCCAAGGCCGCCCTGCACGCGGAGGGGATCGGAGTGATCGCCGAGGTGAAGCGGGCCAGCCCCTCCAAGGGTGCGATCGCGGACATCCCGAACCCCGCCGACCTGGCCCGGGCCTACGAGGACGGCGGCGCGCGCATCATCAGCGTGCTGACCGAGCAGCGCCGCTTCGGTGGTTCCCTCGCGGATCTCGACGCGGTTCGCGCGGCGGTGGACATTCCGATCCTGCGCAAGGACTTCATCGTCGGCCCGTACCAGATCCACGAGGCCCGTGCCCACGGCGCGGACGTGATCCTGCTGATCGTGGCCGCCCTGGAACAGGACGTGCTGTCCTCGCTCATCGACCGCACCGAATCGCTCGGCATGACCGCGCTGGTCGAGGTGCACACCGAGGAGGAGGCCGACCGCGCCCTGGAGGCCGGCGCCAGCGTGATCGGCGTGAACGCCCGCAACCTCAAGACCCTCGAGGTGGACCGGGATGTGTTCGCGCGCATCGCCCCCGGCCTGCCCAGTGAAGTGATCCGGGTGGCCGAGTCCGGCATTCGCGGCACCGCCGACCTGCTGGCCTACGCCGGGGCGGGCGCGGACGCCGTGCTCGTCGGTGAGGGCCTGGTGACCAGTGGCGACCCGCGCGCCGCGGTGGCCGAGCTGGTGACCGCCGGAACCCACCCGTCGTGCCCGAAGCCGGTTCGCCGGGGACGGTGAAAGAGCCGATGACGCAAACTCACGGAGTTTCTTCCGAAATGGCCTCCGGCAAGAACGTTCTCGGCCTCCCGCAGGCCAGTGACGGCATCACGCACAAGAGCCACGAACCCGATCTGGGCGGGCACTTCGGCGTGTACGGCGGGCGGCACGTGCCCGAGGCGCTGATGGCCGTGATCGAAGAGGTCACCGCCGAATACGACAAGGCCCGGGTCGATCCCAACTTCCTCGACGAGCTGGATCGCCTGCAGCGCGACTACACCGGGCGCCCGTCGCCGGTGTTCGAGTGCCGGAACCTGGCGCAGCACGCCGGCGGCGCGCGCATCCTGCTGAAGCGGGAAGACCTGAACCACACCGGTTCTCACAAAATCAACAATGTGCTCGGTCAGGTGCTGCTGGCCAAGCGCATGAACAAGACCCGCGTCATCGCCGAGACCGGCGCGGGCCAGCACGGCGTGGCGACCGCCACCGCGTGCGCGCTGCTCGGCATCGAGTGCGTCATCTACATGGGCGCGGTCGACACCGTGCGCCAGCAGCTGAACGTGGCCCGCATGCGGCTGCTCGGCGCCGAAGTCATCAGTGTGACAACGGGTTCGCAGACCCTCAAGGACGCCATCAACGAGGCGCTGCGCGACTGGGTCACCAATGCCGAGCAGACCTACTACTGCTTCGGCACCGCCGCGGGCCCGCACCCGTTCCCGCTCATGGTGCGCGACTTCCAGCGCATCATCGGCCTGGAGGCGCGCCAGCAGGTGCAGGCCCTGACCGGCCGCCTGCCCGACGCCGTAACCGCCTGTGTCGGTGGTGGTTCCAATGCCATCGGCATCTTCCACGCCTTCCTCGACGATCCGGGCGTGCGCCTGGTCGGCTACGAGGCCGCCGGCGACGGTGTCGAAACCGGCCGTCACGCAGCGACTTTCACCGGCGGCACCCCGGGTGCGTTCCAGGGCGCGTACTCCTACCTGCTCCAGGACGAAGACGGCCAGACCATCGAATCCCATTCGATTTCGGCCGGTCTGGACTACCCGGGTGTCGGCCCGGAGCACGCCTACCTCAAGGACATCGGCCGGGCGGAGTACTACCCGATCACCGATACCGAGGCCATGGACGCGCTGCTGCTGCTGAGCCGTGCCGAGGGCATCATTCCGGCCATCGAGTCCGCGCACGCGGTCGCGGGCGCGGTGAAACTCGGCAAGGAGCTCGGCGAGGGCGCGATCATCGTGGTGAACCTGTCCGGTCGCGGTGACAAGGACATGGACACCGCCGCCGAGTGGTTCGGGCTGTTCGACAAGGCCGAAGAGAACGCAGGGGAGAAGCAGTGAGCCAGCAGTCCCGCCTCGCGAACACCTTCGCAGCCGCCCGCGAGGAGAACCGGGCCGCGCTCATCGGCTACCTGCCCGCCGGCTACCCGGACCTCCAGGGTTCCATCGACGTGTGCAAGGCCATGGTCGAATCCGGTTGCGACATCATCGAAGTCGGCGTCGCCTACTCCGATCCGGTGATGGACGGCCCGACCATCCAGCATGCCGCCGAGCAGGCGCTGGCCGGCGGCGTCCGGGTGCGCGACGTGTTCAAGGTCGTGGAGGCCATCTCCCAGGCGGGCGGTAAGGCCGTCGTCATGACCTACTGGAACCCGGTGCTCAAGTACGGCGTCGACAGCTTCTCCCGCGATCTGGCGGCGGCGGGCGGCCTCGGCCTGATCACGCCCAACCTGATTCCGGAGGAGGCCGACGACTGGTTCGTGGCGTCCTCGACCCACAATCTGGACCGCATCTTCCTGGTCGCGCCGTCGTCCACCGAGGAGCGCCTGGTCAAGACCCTCGAAGCCAGCAAGGGCTTCGTGTACGCGGCCTCGACCATGGGTGTGACCGGTGCGCGCGACGCGGTGTCGTCCATGGCCCCGGCCCTGTGCGCGCGGGTGCGCAGCCACTCCGATATTCCGATCGGCGTCGGCCTGGGTGTGCGCAGTGGCGCGCAGGCGGCCGAAATCGCCTCCTACGCCGACGGCGTCATCGTGGGTTCGGCCCTGGTGACCGCGGCGGCGCAGGGTCTGGACGCGGTCCGGACGCTGACGGCGGAGCTGGCGCAGGGCGTCCGTTCGGCGGCGGTTTCCTCGTAACCACGGCAATATCCAAGGGTGCGTACCGAATTCGGTACGCACCCTTGGGCATTGTGCGGCAGTGCGGGGATGCGCGCCGCTTCGTATATCCGTTGCGTTACCGGGTGCCGGTGCCACCCATGGCAGCGAATCCCACGGCGCGCGCTGACCTGAGACAGCACGGCGCAGGACTGTTGGGCTACGGTGGGGACTCGTGACCATACGAGCCCTTGCCGAGAGCACCGGCGCCGATGTCCTGGCCTACATTCCCAGCCCGCCGCGCGGGGTCTGGAACATTGGGCCGTTCCCGCTGCGGGCGTACGCCATCTGCATCATCCTCGGCATCATCGCGGCCATCTGGCTGGGTGAGAAGCGGTGGGTGGCGCGCGGCGGCCAGACCGGCATGGTGCTCGACGTGGCCATGTTCGCGGTGCCGTTCGGCCTGATCGGCGGACGGCTCTACCACGTGGCCACCGACTGGCAGAAGTACTTCGGCGCCGGCGGTCACCCCATCAACGCGCTCAAGATCTGGGAGGGCGGCCTGGGCATCTGGGGCGCGGTGCTGCTCGGCGGCATCGGCGCCTGGATCGGCTGCCGGGTGTACCGGATTCCGTTGCCCGCCTTCGGCGACGCCATCGCTCCGGGCATCCTGCTGGCCCAGGCCATCGGCCGGCTCGGCAACTACTTCAACCAGGAGCTCTACGGCCGCGAGACCAAGGTGCCGTGGGGCCTGGAGATCTTCCTGCGCTACGACCACAGCGGCCAGCTGGACATGATGAACGGCACCGCCGCGGGCCCGGCGGAGAAGATCGTGCAGCCGACCTTCCTCTACGAGCTGATCTGGAACCTGCTCGGCGTGGCCGTGCTGCTCTACGTGGATCGCAAGTTCCGCATCGGCCACGGCCGCCTGTTCGCGCTCTACGTGGCGGTCTACTGCTTCGGCCGCTTCTTCGTGGAGCTGCTGCGCGACGACGAGGCCACCCACATCCTCGGCCTCCGCGTCAACACCTTCACCTCGGCGATCGTATTCGTCTGCGCCGTGGCCTATTTCCTGTTCGCCACCAAGGGCCGTGAGACCGCCGACCAGCTGCGCGCCGGCGTGGAACGGCCCTGGCCGTGGCAGATCGGTGCGCTGCGGGCGTTCGGTGCGGCGGGTGCGGCAGCCGGAACCGGTTCCGCGGCAGGGGATTCGAAGGCGGCCGTCACCCAGGTCGACGAACCGACCGCCGAAAAATCCGCAGGTGACACCGGAGCGGAATCCGCGGCCGCCGGCAACGAATCCGAGACCGCGCGCGATATCTCTTCCGAAACCGGCGATTCCGAGCCGGAGGAGACGGAGTCCACCGCGGTCGACCAGGCGAAGACGGTCGAGTCCGGCAAGAATGGCTCCTGACCGCGATCAGGAGGACGTGAGTGACCGACCCATTCGACAAGCCGCCGATGCAGGACGGGCCGCAGTACGGCGTTCCCGGCACCGGCCCGCAGTACGGGCAGCCCTACGGTCAGCAGCCGTACCCGGGCCAGCAGCCCTACGCCCAACCGGGTCAGCCGTACGGGCAGCCGGGTCAGCCGTACGACCAACCGATGCCGTATCCGATCCCGGGCCCGGCCGGGCCCTACGGCGGTGACCCGGAAGCGCCGTTCGGCCGCGACCAATTCGGAGTTCCGTTCTCGGACAAGAGCAAGCTCACCGCGGGCCTGCTGCAGATCTTCATCGGGCACTTCGGTGTCGGCCGGTTCTACCTGGGCTACACCACGATCGGTGTGCTGCAGCTGATCACCTGCGGCGGCTGCGGGGTCTGGTCGCTGATCGACGGCATTCTCATGCTCACCGGCAAGGTCCCCGACCTGCAGGGACGTCCACTGCGCGACTGACGGCGCTACTTCCGCGTCCGACGGCCGCCACCCGACCGGGTGGCGGCCGTTCGCGCATATCATCGGGCGCGATTTCGCGCCAGCGTTTCGCGCATCATGATGGTTGCCGTGCCGTCCGGTCGGTCCGCGGCGTACCCTTTGTCGGTTGTTTCGTCGCGTGGTCAGCCACGCCCGAGGAGAGGTCCCCGCCGTGCGCCGTAAGCTCGCCGCCGTCATGCTCGCCGTTGTCGCCGCCGCAGGGCTCGTCGCATGCAGCTCGACCAAGGATGACGCGAACACGCTCAAAGTCGGCACCGAGGGCAACTACTCCCCGTTCACCTACCAGGACAACGGCGCCCTCACCGGCTACGACGTCGACGTCATCAAGGCCGTTGGCGACAAGATCGGCAAGAAGGTGGAATTCACCACCGCCCCCTGGGACTCGCTGTTCGCCGCACTGGAATCCAAGCGCGTGGACCTCATCGCCAACCAGGTCACCATCAAACCCGAACGCGAGCAGAAGTATTCGCTCTCCCAGCCCTACACCGTCTCCGAGGGCGTCATCGTCACCAAGACCGGCAACGACGGCGTCCACGCCCTGGCCGATCTGAACGGCAAGACCTGCGCCCAGTCCGAGACCTCCAACTGGGCCGACACCGCCAAGGGCGCCGGCTGCAAGGTCGAGGCCATCCCCGGCTTCGTGGAGGCGGTACAGCTGCTCAAGACGGGCCGTGCCGACGCCACCGTCAACGACACCCTCGCGGTGAACGCCTACACCAAGCAGCAGGGCACCGGCACCATCCAGGTCGTCGGCAAGACCGGTGAGGTCTCCAAGCAGGCCTTCGCCGCCCGCAAGGACTCGCAGGCGCTGACCGATCAGGTCAACAAGGCACTCGACGAACTCCGCGCCGACGGCACCCTCGCCAAGATCTCCGACAAGTACTTCGGCACCGACGTCAGCAAGTAAGCGGCACAGGGCAATTCGACGATGGACGACGCCACCTGGGCGCTGGTACGGCACAACCTCTGGCCCATGCTCGAGGCCACGGTCACCAAGACGCTGCCGCTGACCGCCATCAGCTTCGTGATCGGCCTGGCGATAGCGCTGTTCGTGGCGCTGGCCCGGATGTCGAGCGTATGGCCGCTGCACGCGGCCGCGCGCTTCTACATCTCGATCATTCGCGGCACGCCGCTGCTGGTGCAGCTGTTCATCATCTTCTTCGGCCTGCCCGCCTTCGATATCGTGCTGGAGCCGTTTCCGGCGGCCATCATTGCGTTCAGCCTGAATGTCGGCGGCTATGCGGCGGAAATCATTCGGGCCGCGATCCTTTCGGTGGCCCAGGGCCAGTGGGAGGCGTCCTACTCGGTCGGCATGAACTACGCGCAGGCGCTGCGGCTGGTCATCCTGCCGCAGGCCTCCCGCATCGCGGTGCCCCCGCTGTCCAACACCCTCATCTCCCTGGTGAAGGACACGTCGCTCGCTTCCACCATTCTGGTGACCGAGTTGCTGCGCACCGCGCAAATGGCCGCCGCGCCCACCTTCGACTTCTTCGCGCTCTATGGCGTCGCGGCAATCTACTACTGGGTAATATGCCTGGTCCTCGGCTTCGGTCAGACTCGATTGGAAACCCGTCTGGCCCGGCACGTTGCGCGTTGATCGTGAGATAGCTGAACGGCTGCTTACGAGATCTGTATATGTGTGTGCCGGGGTCGGCATGAGGGTTGTCACAGGTCTAGGGTTGAACGCGTGATGCGACGAACGAAGATTGTGTGCACCCTCGGACCAGCAGTGTCATCCGAGGACCGGATTCGTGAGCTCGTCGAAAGTGGCATGGACGTTGCGCGCCTGAACTTCAGCCACGGCGAGCACTCCGATCATGCCGAGAACTACAAGAAGGTGCGCGCTGCCAGCGATACGGCCGGCCGCGCTGTCGGTATCCTCGCCGACCTGCAGGGCCCGAAGATCCGGCTGGGCCGGTTCGAGGGCGACGGCAAGACCGTCTGGAACACCGGCGAGGAAGTCCGTATCACCGTCGACGACATCGTAGGAACTCACGACCGGGTTTCCACCACCTACAAACACCTCGCCAAGGACGCCAAGCCCGGCGACCGGCTGCTCGTGGACGACGGCAAGGTCGGGCTGACCGTGCTGCGTGTCGAGGACAACGACGTCATCTGCCGGGTCACCGAGGGCGGCCCCGTCTCCAACAACAAGGGCGTCTCGCTGCCCGGCATGGACGTGTCCGTGCCCGCGCTGTCCGAAAAGGACATCGACGACCTGGAATTCGCCCTGAACCTGGGCGTGGACTTCATCGCGCTGTCCTTCGTGCGCTCACCCTCCGATGTGGAGCTGGTGCACGACATCATGGATCGCGTGGGCCGCCGGGTGCCGGTCATCGGCAAGCTCGAAAAGCCCGAAGCCATCGACAATCTGGAAGCCATCGTGCTGGCCTTCGACGCCATCATGGTCGCCCGCGGCGACCTCGGCGTGGAGCTGCCGCTCGAGCAGGTGCCGCTGGTGCAGAAGCGCGCGGTGCAGATGGCGCGCGAGAACGCCAAGCCGGTCATCGTGGCCACCCAGATGCTGGAGTCCATGATCACCAACTCCCGCCCGACCCGCGCCGAGGCCTCCGACGTGGCCAACGCCGTGCTCGACGGCGCGGACGCGGTCATGCTCTCCGGTGAGACCTCGGTCGGCGACTACCCGATCGAGGCCGTGCGCACCATGGCCCGCATCGTGCACGCCGTGGAATCCGAGTCCTCGACCCGGGTGCCGCCGCTGACCCACGTGCCGCGGACCAAGCGCGGTGTCATCTCCTACGCCGCCCGCGACATCGGCGAGCGGTTGAATGCCAAAGCGCTGGTGGCCTTCACGCAGTCCGGTGACACGGTGCGCCGCCTGGCCCGCCTGCACACCCCGCTGCCGCTGCTGGCCTTCACCCCGCAGGCCGCGATTCGCAGTCAGCTCGCCTTGACGTGGGGCGTGGAAACGTTCATCGTTCCTCCGGTGGGCACGACCGACGAGATGATCCACCAGGTGGACAACGCGTTGCTCTCGATCGGCCGGTACAAGAAGGGTGACCTCGTGGTCATCGTGGCCGGCTCGCCGCCGGGTACTGTCGGGTCCACCAACCTGATCCACGTGCATCGCATCGGCGAGGAGGACCACTAATTTGAGTGCGTCGCTGGACGAGACGTCTTCGGACGTCGTCGCGGACCCCGAGGGGACCGGTCTGTCCGACGATCTGCGGGAGCTGCTGCGCCTGCTCGATCTGGAGGAGAACGGCCCCGACATCTTCCTCGGACACCATCCCGAGAAGGTGTGGAGCCGCACGTTCGGCGGTCAGCTGGTCTCGCAGGCGATCATCGCCGCGGGACGGACGGTGGGTCCGGAGCGTCCGATCCACGCGGTCAACGCGCACTTCGTCCGTGGCGGTGACCCGAAGCAGCCGATCGAATACCACGTCGATCGGCATCGGGACGGCCGCTCCATCGCCAACCGCACGGTCACGGCGTACCAGGACGGGCAGGAGCTGTTCGTCATGCTCGCCGCCTTCCAGGACTGGGGCAAGGGGCTCGAACACGGCGCGCCCCTGCCCGACGTCCCGGGGCCGGACGACCTTCCGCGCGTGGAGGAATCGTTCGCGGGTCTGGAGGACAAGCTCCAGATGTTCGTCGACGCACCGCATCCCATCGAGATGCGCTACACCAACGACCCGGCCTGGATCCTCAAGGGCAAGGGCGAGAGCCTCGGCCACAACCGGGTCTGGATGCGCACGGACGGGCAGCTGCCCGACGACCCGCTGATTCACGTTGCGGCGCTGGCATATTCGTCCGACACCACGGTGCTGGACTCCATCATCACCACGCACGGGCTGTCCTGGGGCTGGGACCGCATCATCGCGGCCACGGTGAACCACTCCATCTGGTTCCACCGGCCCTTCCGCTTCGACGACTGGTCGCTCTACGCGACCGAGTCCCCGGTGGCGGCGGGTTCCCGCGGCCTCGCCCGCGGCCACTTCTACGCCCGCAACGGCGACCTGCTCGCGACGACGGTGCAGGAGGGCGTGATCCGCCACTTCCCGGCGCGCCGCTGACACACGATCGCTCGGACAACGACGCACGCATGCTCGGGCCGTGCCCTTCGGGGTGCGGCCCGACGCGCTTTTCAGGTGATGCGGTGACGCGTTCGAGCTGATGGGGCGGGGCGATCCGGGTGATGGGCGTGCCGGACAGTCCCGAGAGTTGACCTAAATCAGCTCGCGGTTTTCTTCGAGCTCGAAGTTCTCGCGCTGCAGGGCGTGCACGATGTAGGGGATCGGTTCGTCGGCGGACAGTTCCAGCACGAGGCGCTGCTCGAGCTTGGCGATGCCCGCCTTGGTCAGTTGACGGGCCTCGCCCACCAGGCTGAGCGCGATCTCGTAGGTGCGGCGGGTGCCCGGCTCCACGTCGGGATTGTCCAGCCGCCACTGGGTTTCGAGCACAGTGTGGGTGGGTTCGTCGCACTCCACCGGGAGGGTGAAGCGCCACGCGAAGATATCTCGATCGGCGACGTATTCATCGACCACCCGGCACACCGTCTCGGTGACGCGGTGCAGGGTCTGAGGTGTCACGTAAACATGGAGCGAAACATCCGAAATTCGCTTCGGCATGTCCTTGGTCCTGTTCTTGTGTCGAACCACCGGCAGTGGCGTTCGGCGGAACGGATAAGTGTTCCGCGCGAGAGTGTAATCCCTTACCGGACCAACCAGGCAGCAAGGTGCATTGACACGCGACGGTCCAGGGCTCGGTTGCCGGATTTGCCTGCTATCCGGCGGATTCCGCCGCGTGCCGGGTCGGTTCGACTGCCGGCCCGGAGTATTCGGCCGGCCGCGGGTGCGCGGCTCGCCTGCCCTGCTCGCCCCGGCCGCCGTCTATCACCAGCAGCGGGGGCTGCCCGTCCGCGGCGCTGCGCGGGCGCAGCGTGGCCTGCGGATGCTGATGGGCGTGCAGGGCGAGCAGCAGCGGCACCAGCGCCTCGGCGATGCGGTCGCCGACATCGCAAAACTGTTGCGGCGACAGGCCGACCGGATCGGAGATGTTCTCCCGGCCGACGTACGCGAGATCGTTGCGCGCGGCGTGTAGTCCGACCACGGTGCGCGCGCCGCTGACCTTGGCGATCCGGTACGCCTCGAGCAGCGTGAAGGTGCGGGGGAGCGCCTCGGGCACGAGTTCGCGCACCTGGTCGCGAATCTTCTCGGTCATGGCCAGTACCAGGTCGGCGCGGTGCACCATCTCCGCCTTGAGGCGGCGGGCCTTGAAGTTGTCGGCATTGCCGCCGAGGCCCACAATCGTCTGTGCGGCAAGGGGTTCCACGGGGAACCCGACCAGCGCGCGTACGCCGGCACTCTCGGCGGACAGCTCCTGTAGTCCATGTTCAGCGGCCACCGCCAGGGTGAGGCGCTCGGCAATGACGGATCGGCAAACATTTCCGCTGCACACGAACAACACATGCATGCGGATAACTTATGCCCGCCGTTGTCGCTTCGAAACTGTTCCGTGACCGAATCACACGTTTCAACCGCGATGTTCATCGCGCGGTCGAATGTCGCTCACCTGATGTTGATTCTCGTTTACCGGAGTGTCCGTTCGGCAACAGGTCAACGCCCCTGGAATGTGAGCATGCCCGTTCGCGTCCGGCAAATCAATAGCCGAACAGCTATTGGTGTCCGCCGTGTCGTACAACGCGGATTCCGTTATCACGGGCGCGATTTCGGGCACGGCCCGATCTCCGGCCCGGACCGTGTCGCCGACCCGGCCGCGCGTCGAGAACAACCGCCCCCGAGCAGGGACGGTTCGTGCGAACCGGGCCAGCCCGGTGGCTGCGGACATATCGTCGTACACGGAATCGATTCCGCCCCTGGCGAAATAGGCTTCGTGCCAGAATCCGGTGCCGCCGGAATCCCGCAGGAATTGCTGCCACCACTGCCGGTGCGGGTCCGACCGCGTCCACCGTTCCAGGCTCTCCAGATCCCGCCAGTACTGCCGCGCACCCCAGTGCGGCGGCCACAGCGACCACACCACATCCTCGTGTGACAGGAGCCCGTCCGGCATGTCGTGATGTGACCGGTACAGCTTGGGGCCGACGCCCAGCAGCCGCAGGATTCCACGCGGCTTGCGTACGCGCATTCCGAGCAGGATCACGACCAGATCCGGATATTCGGACAGGTCCGCGGTCATTCTCTCCACCCGCATTCGTGACCTCCGCACGTTTCGCTGATCTGTGCGGGACTACGGCGCCGCTGTGCTCGCGGTTCGAAGGCGCTGTTTCCTCGTCCTGCCCGAAGTCTAGTCCGCCGTGCGATGCGCGGCCGGAACGTGGATGCGGTCGGCGCGCCTGCTAGGTGCTCAGCCGCAGCACGGCCGAGTTGCCGTGGACGGCAACGATCTTCACGTTCAGGCCGTTCAGGGCGATGGTGCCGCCGACTGCGGTCGAGCTGAACACCGGCAACCCGAACACCGTCGTCGACGCGGTGACCATGCCCGGGATGATCTGCTCGATCCGGACATTGTTGATCCGGGAGAATCCGGGAACCGGAATCGTGGTCGGCCCGTCGACTCGGACCTCGCAATTGCCGTTGGCGCAGGCGCTGAGATCGGTCCCGTTCGCGGCCGCCGGCAGCCCGTCCGACGGCTGGTTCGATGCTTTCGACGACGTCGACTTGGCCACGGTCGTCTCTCCCGCCGTAGATCCGCTCCCGGCTGGTACCGCCGACCCGCCCGTTTCCGTCCCGCACCCAGCGCACAACGCCATAACCGCCGCCACCAGGCCGACCCCGGCCGGCCCCACTTTCGCCACCGTGGATATCGGGATTCGCATGCAACCTCCACCATGCTCTCGGACCTATGGACACCGATGATGCGCGACGCGGCGGCCCGCCGTAGTGAAATCCGACTGTTCGCCCCGATTTATCCCCCATCCGACCCTGATATGGGAGCTCCGGTCCCCCTATCGGCTCACGACGTAGTCGCGCAGCCGCTCGACGACTTCGTCCGGCCCGGGCATCCGAGCGATCTCCGCCGCGACCGCCTCGGCCGCCTCTCGATAAGAATTGCCCCGTCGCGCCAGCAACCGCACCGCCCGATCGGCGATCGTGTCCGCGTCGACCTCGCCCGCCCCGAGCTGAATCGCCGCACCCACCGCCTCCAGCGCATCCGCATTGGCGAACTGGTCGGCCCCCTGCGGCAGGACCAGTTGCGGCACTCCGAAATTCAATGCCCCGAGCGTGGTACCGCTGCCTCCGTGATGCACCACGAGATCGACGTGGGGGAGTAGCCGGGACTGCGGCACCCAGCCGTGAACACTGACATTGCCCGGCAGCGCACCGAGCCCGTCCGGATCCAGCCGCCCCGCAGCGACGATGACCTGGGCGTCGAGCCGAGAGAGCCCCGACAAGGCCCGCGTGAGCAGTCCCGGTGTGCCGAACACGGTGCCCAGCGTCAGGTAGATCAGTGGCCGAGACGACGGTATGTTCCGCAACGCCCCCGTCTCCGGGTAAGGAACCGGCCGCAACTCGATCCGTTCCTCTTTCAGAAATTCCTTGTCCTGCAGCGAGACCGGGCAAATATCGATATGCGGCACCCCCTCGACCCCGGCGATCCGCGTCGGCATCTCCAGCCCGATCCCCTCCGGAAACATCCGCCCGAACCCATGCCACACCGCCGGAATCCCCGCCCGCTGCGCCGCAATCGCCGCCCCCGGCACCCCCCACTCATGAATCACCAGATCCGGCCGCAGCCGTTCCAAATCCCCCGCAATATCCGCCGCATACATCTCGGAAAAACAATCCCCCGGCCGAAACGCCCCCAACCCATGCCGCCCGATCACCCCGTGCATCCCCGCCCCCACCGCGAAATGTACCTCGCACCCCGCTTCCCGAGCCGCCACCGCCAGCGGCACCAGCGGATACGCATGCCCCACAGTCGCGAGGCTGGCAAACACAAGGCGCATCCCGCCACCCTAACGCGTCAACCCAGGGTTGACCATCCCCGAACCCCCTGCTGGACACCACTTCTCGCAACCCCGCCCTGGAATGCAGTCGTGCGTCACCGCGGGAAGGCGTGTTCCGTAGCGATGCCAGACGACCTGTACCGCAGTCGATTTCGGTGGCCGTCACTTCGCCTTGGACTGCCGCGAGGCTGGCGCGGACGCCGCGGGTGATCTCATTTTGGGGACTGGCCTTCGGCGACTACGCGAACTTCGTTGGATTTCCTCCGATTAATGCAAGTGCCACCAATTGCATCGAATGCGAACTTGCGATGGTCCGCCTCGCTCGCTGAACGACGCGGCGAATTCGTTGTCCATCAGCCGGATTCGGCGGCACATTCGCTGCCGGGGGTGTAGTCCGTCGTCTGCGTGGCCGAACGGACGCCCGAGTGGTCCGAATGATCGACCGCAACCGGCGACGGTGGAATGCGCAACCTCACCAGTCAGGGGCTCCTTCGGAGGTCCGCGCGCTCGCGGGGGACCCTCGGCAACGGCCGCCCGCGGTGGTCGTTTATGCGGAGGCTGCGGGGACGCTGCTGTGCTCTTTGTCCAGGAGCGCGGTGATGTGACGGTGCAGACCCTGGACGCTTTCGGCGCTGGCTTC
This sequence comes from Nocardia sp. NPDC004711, assembly GCF_053601595.1. Lineage (NCBI taxonomy): Bacteria > Bacillati > Actinomycetota > Actinomycetes > Mycobacteriales > Nocardiaceae > Nocardia > Nocardia sp. NPDC004711. The sequence goes on from NZ_JBSGCB010000016.1 coordinate 124,560, forward strand.
GGCGACGAGGGCGCGCTGGGCGGGGGAGAACGGGGAGTCGGGGTGGTAGAGCGTGCGGCGGGTGAACGTGGTGGTGCCGTCGCCGTTCTCGGTGAGCGAGTACCGCAGGCCCGCGCCGACGTTGTCGTCGACGATCAGGGAGGACTTGGCGTACTCCTGGTCGACTACGCGCCAGTAGAGATGTTGTTCGCTGCCGTCCTCGAGGCGGCCGTGTTCGTAGATCACATCGTCGACGCGGTAGGGGCGTTCGGTGACGCCACCGACGTCGTGGCTGGCGACGTGCCATTCGGGCCAGAAGCGGGCCTGTGTCACCAGATCGAAGACGGCGTGGGCGGGGGCATGGAAGGTGACGGTGTTGCTGTCGCCCACGGTCCAGTCGTTGTACTCGGTGCCCATGTCATAGACCTCCTTGGAAGAAATAGCGCTCTCAAAATGAGAGTACATGCGATCTGGGTGTACCCGCAAAGTGTAGGCTGCATGCGCGGAAAGGAGCGTGGGAGCGATGGGTGACGAACGACGGCCGGGGCGTCGAGTATCGGTCGGTGAGGTGCTCGCGCGTGCGGGCACCGTGCGGGAGGCCTTCGACACCATTGCCAACACCTGGTCGCTACTCATTCTGATCGCGCTGCGCGATGGCACGCTCCGCTACAACGAACTCAAGCGCACCGTGGGCGGCGTCAGCGAGCGCAGGTTGTCGCAGACCTTGAAGGTCCTCGAGCGTGACGGCGTGGTGGATCGGAAACTGTTGCGTTCCATTCCATCTCACGTTGAATACAGCCTTACCCCGACCGGCGAGGCAGTCGTCGACTCACTCGGCGAACTGCTGTCCACGATTATCGAATACTCGCCACAGGTCGCAGCCGCACGGCAGCGTTACGACGAGAAGCATGCCGAATCCGCCCAGGAGGGCTGAATCCGGTTGATTCTCAACGTTTTCCCCATCGGTACCGGCTGTCGGCAACGGCAGGCGGACCGGTCCCGGGCACTTTTCCACAGGACGACCGGGCGAAGATGAATCAGGCGGAAGACATTGCGCCGCACAATCTTCGGATCATCGAAGTCTTGCCGCAACCGGACACTCCGCCGCATATCAGTTCGGGGGAGTGCCGGAAGATGATCCCTGGAGTCGGGATCGACCGTGGTGCCGAGTGTGGGACTCGAACCCACACGTCCTTTCGGACAACGGTTTTTGAGACCGTCGCGTCTGCCAGTTCCGCCAACCCGGCGCACCGGGAAGAAATGATAGCGGGTGGAGGGGGGAAGAGACTAATCGAGGGGGTCGGGGGACTGCCGGGTTGTGATACTGGTCGGTTTGCGCTGGGTACGTGGGTTGTGGGGGCGGGTGAACGGTACTCTTTGGGGTGACTCGATGCGTGCTGGTCCTGCGAGGGTGGCGCAAGGCGAGGTGGCATCGGGTATCGGTATTCGGAAGCGACAGGGGTTCATCTATGGGAACGACAGCAGGGGGCGGTTCGAAGAAGGACGCTGCAGCGTCCGCCCCCAAGCGGGTGGTGGTTGCCGAGGACGAGGCGCTCATCCGGATGGACCTGGTGGAGATGCTCTCGGAGGAGGGCTATCACGTGGTGGGTGAGGCGGGAGACGGTCAGCAGGCCGTGGATCTCGCCGAGGAGCTGCGGCCGGATCTGGTGATCATGGACGTGAAGATGCCGCGTCGGGACGGCATCGACGCGGCGGCCGAGATCGCGTCGAAACGCGTTGCGCCGGTGGTCATCCTGACCGCCTTCAGCCAGCGCGACCTGGTGGAGCGGGCGCGCGACGCGGGCGCGATGGCGTACCTGGTGAAGCCGTTCACCAAGTCGGATCTGGTGCCGGCCATCGAATTGGCCGCCTCGCGATTCCATGAGATCGCGGCGCTCGAGAGCGAGGTCGCGAATCTGACCGACCGGCTCGAGACCCGCAAGCTGGTCGAGCGTGCCAAGGGTGTGCTGATGCAGACCCAGGGGCTGTCCGAGCCGCAGGCGTTCAAGTGGATTCAGCGCACGGCCATGGATCGTCGCACCACCATGAAGGCGGTCGCGGAAGTGGTGCTGGAGAACCTCACGCCGAAGTAAGCCGCATTAGCCACGTCGTCGCCCTGTTGTTGCCGCTAAAGCACTGGAGGAATTAACAGTGCGGTAACAGCAGGGCCTTCTGCTTTTGTTGCGATGTTACATGGATGGTTCGAATGTGATGCGGAGCTAACGTGGCGGGGCTATGTTCTGGACGGGCCGATCGATGGGGCGGCCCTCCTCGGTCACCCCGGGGGAGCACAGAACATGAGGTGAATCGTGCTTGGTTCATTGACGCGCACGTCGTCCCTGCGACGCAGTCGCACGGCGCGAGCGGTGGTCATCGGAGCGGCGGCCGTACTCGCTCTGGCGTCGGCGGGATGCAGTAGCAAATCAACGGATAATTCGGGTGGCGGCTCGAATCTGACCATTCAGCCTCTCGTGCAGGTGGATGGCCAGGGCAAGGAAGTTCCGGCGAAGGACACCAGCGCGGCCGCGGATCCGGCCGGCGACGGCAAGGGGAAATGCGCATCCCAGACGATCGCGATGGCGGGCCCGCTCACCGGTGACAACGCCAACCTCGGCCTGAATATCATCCGCGGCGTGAAACTGGCGCTGGACCAGCACAACAAGGCCAACCCGGGCTGTCAGGTGACGGTCAAGGAATTCGACACCGAGGGCGACCCGCAGAAGGCCACCCAGGTCATCCCGACCATCGTCAGCGATCCGTCGATCGTGGCCCTGATCGGCCCGACCTTCTCCGGTGAGACCAAGGCGACCGGCGCGATCCTCAACCAGGCCAATCTGCTGTCGCTGACGCCGTCGGCCACCAACGTCACCCTCACCACCAACGGCTGGAACAACTTCTTCCGCGGCCTGGGCAACGATGGCATCCAGGGTCCGGCGGTGGCCGGATACCTCAAGGGCACCGGCAAGTTCAAGAAGATCTGCGTCATCGCCGACGACTCGGACTACGGCACCGGCCTGGCCAAGACCGTCACCGAGGGCCTGGGCTCGATCGCCGACCCGAGCTGCGCGGCCAACGTGAAGCAGAAGGACAAGGACTTCTCCGCGACGGTGTCCAAGATGGCCTCGGCCAAGCCGGACGCCATCTTCTACGCCGGCTACTACGCCGAGGCGTCCCCGCTGGTCAGCCAGCTGCGCAATGGCGGCGTGACCGCGACCTTCATCTCCGATGACGGCACCAAGGACGTCGAATTCGTCAAGCAGGCGGGCAATGCCTCCAAGGATGCGCTGCTGTCGTGCCCGTGTGGTCCGGCGACGGACAAGTTCACCACCGCCTACAAGGCATTCAACAACTATGACCCGGGCACCTATTCGACCGAGGGCTACGACCTGACCACCATCGTGCTCAAGGGCATCGAGGCCGGTAAGGTCACCCGCCCCGATCTGGTCGATTTCGTGCGCAACTACGACGGCCAGGGCCTGGCCCGCGAATACAAGTGGGGCCCCACCGGTGAATTGGCGAACGCTTTGATCTGGATGTACCAGGTCAAGTAGCACTCACTATTCGGAACAGCGTGTGCCGAATCGTTTTCGGCGCACGCTGTTTTCCTCGGACGGCGAAAGTAACGAATGTCTTCACCCGCTCTGGCCGATGTGACCCTCCTCGCGAGCAGTTCCATCGAATTCAATGTCTCCGGCGTAGTCGATCAATTCTGGCGGCTGACCGTCGAAGGTTTGACCTACGGTTCGATCTACGCCCTGGTCGCGGTCGGGTACACACTGGTCTACGGTGTGTTGCGCCTGATCAATTTCGCCCATTCAGAAGTTTTCATGCTGGGCATGTTCGGCCAGCTGGTCGGGCTGATGGTCTTCGGATTCGCCGCCAGTGGCGATGTGTATTCCCAGGGCGTCGTCTCGACCGTCATCTATCTCGGCGCCGCCATGGTCTTCGGCATGCTGGTCTCCGGCGCGGCCGCGGTGGGCCTGGAGCGGGTCGCGTACCGCCCGCTGCGCAAACGCGGCGCGAAACCGCTGATCTTCCTGATCACCGCGATCGGAATGTCGTTCGTACTGCAGGAATTCGTGCACTACGTGCTGCCGAAGCTGACCAGCAACAAGCTCGGCGGCACCAATGCGCAGCAGCCGATCGTGCTGGTGAAGCCCACCGAGCAATTCCAGATCTTCGGCGCCTCGGTCACGAATATCTCGCTGGTGATCGTGCTGGCGGCGATCGCGCTCGCGCTCACCACCGAATTGCTCATCAATAAAACGAAATTCGGCCGCAGCATTCGCGCGGTGGCGCAGGACCCCGATACCGCCACGCTGATGGGCGTCTCCCGGGAGCGGGTCATCATGCTGACCTTCCTCATCGGCGGCGTGCTCGCGGGTGCGGCCGCGCTGCTGTACACGCTCAAGATCCCCAACGGCATCATCTACAACGGCGGATTCATTCTGGGCATCAAGGCGTTCAGCGCCGCGGTCCTGGGCGGCATCGGCAACCTGCGCGGCGCGCTGCTGGGCGGCCTGCTGCTGGGTCTGGCCGAGGACTACGGGCAGATCCTGTTCGGCACGCAGTGGCGTGATGTGGTGGCCTTCGTGGTGCTGGTCGGCGTGCTGATGATTCGCCCGACCGGCATTCTGGGCGAGAGCCTGGGGAGGGCGCGGGCATGACGACGACGAAACCGGCCCCCGTGCCACAGCATTCGCCCGCCGGACGGGGCGTCGGCGACGCCATCCGCAACTGGTGGGGCGGGCTGTCCCGTCCCGCGCAGTGGGCGTTCGGCGTACCGGCGGTCATCGTGCTGGCCGTGCTGCCGCTGTTCAAGCTGCCGCTGCTGGACACCCCCGGCACCAGTTTCGGCGGGGTGATGGCGCAGTTCGCCATGTACGCCCTCATCGCCATCGGCCTGAATGTGGTTGTGGGACAGGCGGGTCTGCTCGACCTCGGTTATGTCGGCTTCTACGCGGTCGGCGCGTATTCGGTGGGTCTGCTCACCAGCCCGAACAGCCCGTGGAATCAGACCAACGGCGGCTTCCTCGACCCCAAGTGGGCGTGGCTGGCGTGTGTGCCGATCGCGATTCTGCTGACGGCCATCTCCGGACTCATCCTGGGCACGCCCACCCTCCGCCTGCGTGGCGACTACCTCGCCATCGTGACCCTCGGCTTCGGTGAGATCGTGCGGCTGCTGGCCGACAATCTGCCCGAGATCACCAATGGCAGCCTCGGGCTGTCGCGGATCCAGTATCCGAAGCTCGGTGAGTCGGACAGTCACCCCGGCGGTTATTTCTCCTCCGGCAACCTGGGCGACACGAGCAGCTGGAATCCCTTGGACCGGGCCAACTCCGGCACCTGGTGGTACTGGCTCGGCATCGTGCTGGTGGTCGGCGTGCTGATGCTGGTCGGCAATCTCGAGCGCAGCCGTGTCGGCCGCGCCTGGGTGGCCATCCGCGAGGACGAGGACGCCGCCGAGATCATGGGCGTGCCCACCTTCAAGTTCAAACTGTGGGCCTTCACCATCGGCGCGGCCATCGGCGGCCTGTCCGGCGCGCTGTACGCGGGCCAGGTGCAGTTCATCAACCCGGCCGGATTCAACGTCATCAACTCGATGCTGTTCCTGTGCGCGGTGGTGCTGGGCGGCCAGGGCAACAAGCTCGGCGTGATCGTCGGTGCGTTCCTGATCGTGTATCTGCCCAACCGGTTCATGTCGGTGAACGTGGGCGGGCAGTCGCTGGGCGACTACAAGTATCTGTTCTTCGGACTCACGCTGGTGGTGGTGATGATTTTCCGGCCGCAGGGTCTGTTCCCGGCTCGGCAGAAACTGCTCGCCTACGGGCGGCAGGTGTATCGGGCGGTGCGACGGCCGGTGGTGGCAGCGCAGGCGACGGGAGCGGGGCAATGACGGGGCCGGGCGACGCGCTCTTCGACAACGAGGACATGGCGGCCGGGTACGCGGCGCCGGAGGTCGAGCCCAGCGCGGGCACGCTGGACGTGACCGAGGTGCTGCCGGTCTACAAGGACCACGAGGTGGTCGCGGAAGTCGTTGCGCCGCACCGGGAGATCGAGACCGCGATCGGCGCGCCGCTGCTGCGCACCGACGGGCTGACGGTGAAGTTCGGTGGTCTCACCGCGCTGGACGCCGTGAGCTTCGAGATCCGCCGCGGCGAGATCCTCGGGCTCATCGGACCCAATGGCGCGGGCAAGACGACCTGCTTCAACGCCATCTCCGGCGTGTACCGGCCGTCGGGCGGCACCGTCTACTTCGACGGCAAGCCGCTCACCAAGACCAAGCGCAACGAGATCACCCGCCTGGGTATCGCGCGCACCTTCCAGAACATCCGGCTCTTCGGTGAGATGACCGCGCTGGAGAACGTGGTGGTGGGCGCGGACGCCCGGCACCGGACCTCGGTCCCGGGCGCCATCTTCCGCACCGCCCGGCACCGGAGCGAGGAGCGCGACTCGCTCGAAAGAGGCATGGCGCTCCTGGAATTCGTCGGCATCGCCGCGCACGCGGTGGAGAAGGCGCGCAATCTCTCCTACGGCGATCAGCGCCGCCTGGAGATCGCCCGCGCGCTGGCGACGGAACCGAAACTGCTGTGCCTGGACGAGCCGGCCGCCGGCTTCAACCCGAGCGAGAAGTCGGCGCTCATGGATCTGATCCGCAAGATCCGCGACGACGGCTACACCGTGCTGCTCATCGAGCACGACATGCGGCTGGTCATGGGCGTGACCGACCGCATCGTGGTGCTCGAGTTCGGCCGCAAGATCGCCGACGGGCTGCCGGACCAGATCCGCCAGGACCCGGCGGTGATCAACGCGTATCTGGGCGTGCCCGACGAGGCGGAGGCCGCGGACAGCGGCGCCGAGCAGGCCGCAGCCGCGTCGGCCGCCGGCGCCGAGGTGAACCCGGGCATGTCTGGCGCACAACCGATTCCGGGCCTGGCCAAGCCCATCCCAGTGCCGGATGTGCCGGACACCCCGTCCGATCAGCCCCTGCTGACGGTCGAGGACATGGTGGTCAACTACGGCAGAATCCAAGCCCTGCACGGCATCTCGCTGTCGGTCGGCCAGGGCGAGCTGGTGACCCTGCTGGGCGCCAATGGCGCGGGCAAGACCACCACCATGCGTGCCCTGTCCGGCCTGCTGCCGCTCTCCCGCGGCCGCATCATGTTCCAGGGCCGCGACATCACCCGCATGAAGGCCCACGAACGCGTCGTAGCGGGCCTGATCCAGGCCCCCGAGGGCCGGGGCGTCTTCCCCGGCATGACGGTCCAGGAAAACCTCGACATGGGTTGCCACGCACGACCGTTCAAGGCCAAGGCCGACTACACCCACACCCTGGACTGGGTCTACGAGCTGTTCCCGCGACTGCTCGAACGCCGGCGCCAGGTGGGCGGCACCCTCTCCGGCGGCGAACAGCAGATGCTGGCCATCGGCCGCGCCCTCATGGCCCGCCCCCAGCTGCTGCTGCTCGACGAGCCGTCAATGGGCTTGGCCCCCATGGTGATCCAGCAGATCTTCCGCATCATCGCCGATATCAACGCCCAGGGCACCACGGTCCTGCTGGTCGAGCAGAACGCCCAGCAGGCGCTGACCCGCAGCGACCGCGCCTACATCCTGGAAACCGGCGAGGTCACCAAAACCGGCGGCGGCCGGGCCCTCCTGCACGACCCCGCCGTCAAATCCGCCTACCTCGGCGTCGGCTGACGCCCGGGCCCCGAAAAGCATTCGGGCCGGTCACCTTCCGGTGACCGGCCCGAAGCCTTCTGCAGGGGCGACAGGAATCGAACCTGCAACCTGCCGCTTTGGAGACGGCTGCTCTGCCAATTGAGCTACACCCCTTGGCGAGGGCATACGCTACCAGGTAGCCCGGCCGCGATGAAATCGGTTTTGCTGACCTGCGGCGACGGGCCGAGTATGCCCGCTGCCCACGGATGTCGGAGGGGATACCTAGACTCTGTCGGGTGACCCCTGCCTCTACTGATCAGCGTCCTGGTGTTGTGCCCGCATCTGCGTCCGGGGAGCAGCCGACCCTGCTGCTGCTGGATGGGCATTCGCTGGCCTATCGCGCGTTCTACGCGCTGCCGGCGGAGAACTTCAAGACGCAGAGCGGGCAGACCACCAATGCCGTGTACGGATTCACGGCGATGCTGATCAATCTGCTGCGGGACGAGAAGCCCACGCATGTGGCGGCGGCGTTCGACGTGAGCCGGAAGACCTTCCGGACCGAGGCGTTCCCCGAGTACAAGGCGAACCGGATCAGCACGCCCGACGAGTTCCGGGGCCAGGTGGAGACCACCCAGGAAGTGCTGGGGGCACTGGGGATTCCGGTGATGGCCATCGAGGGATACGAGGCGGACGATCTGATCGCCACCCTCACCACGCAGGCCGTACCCGAGGGTTTCCGGGTGCTCATCGTCACCGGTGACCGCGATTCGCTGCAACTGGTCAATGACAACGTCACCGTCCTCTACCCGAAGAAGGGCGTCTCCGAGCTGACCCGGTTCACCCCGGCGGCGGTGGAGGAGAAGTACGGGCTCACCCCGCAGCAGTATCCGGACTTCGCGGCGCTGCGCGGCGACCCGAGCGACAATCTGCCCGGCATCCCGGGTGTGGGGGAGAAGACCGCCGCCAAGTGGGTGCGCGAATACGGTGATCTGGCCACGCTGGTCGACCAGGTGGACAAGGTCAAGGGCAAGGTCGGAGACGCGTTGCGCGCCAACCTGTCCAGCGTCGTGCTCAACCGTCAGCTCACCGAGATGGTGAAGGACGTGCCGCTGCCCTACACCCCGGAGCAGCTGGCCGTGCAGCCGTGGGACCGGGAGAAGATCCACCGCCTGTTCGACGAGCTGGAGTTCCGCGTCCTGCGCGATCGCCTCTTCGACACCCTGGCTCCGGTGGAGCCCGAGGCCGAGGCCGGTTTCGAGATCAGCGGCAGCACCCTCGCGGCCGGTACCGTCGCGGACTGGCTGGCCGAGCACGCCGGAACCGGTGTGCGGCACGGTGTTTCCGTGGTCGGCACCGGTTCGCCGATCAACGGCGACACCCAGGCCATCGCGCTGGCCGCCGCCGCCGGCGAGGGCGCCTACATCGACGTGCACACCCTCACCCCGGAGGACGAGAAGGCGCTGGGCGCCTGGCTCGCCGCCGCCGAGATCCCGAAGGCGTTGCACGAGGCCAAGACCGCCATGCACGCGCTGCGCGGCCGCGGCTGGCAGCTGGGCGGGCTCACCAGCGACACCGCGCTGGCCGCCTACCTGATCCTGCCCGGCCAGCGCACCTTCAACCTGGAGGACCTGTCGCTGCGCTACCTGAGCCGGGAGTTGCGCGTCGACAATGTGGGCGAGAGCCAGCTGTCGCTGCTCGACGACGAGGAGCAGGTCGACGCCGAGGTCGCCAATGCCCAGATGCTGCGCGCCCGTGCGGTTTCCGACCTCGCCGACGCGTTCGACACCGAACTCGAGCGCATCGAGTCCACCGCCCTGCTGCGCGATATGGAACTCCCGCTGCTGAGCGTGCTGGCCGATCTGGAGGCCGCGGGCATCGCCGTCGACACGGCCCAGCTGGAAGAGCTGCAGCGAGACTTCGCCGACCGCGTCGCCGACGCCGCGAACGCCGCCTACGGTGAAATCGGCAGGCAGATCAACCTGGGCTCGCCCAAGCAGCTGCAGGTGGTGCTGTTCGACGAGCTCGACATGCCGAAGACCAAGCGCACCAAGACCGGCTACACCACCGACGCCGACGCGCTCGAGGGTCTCTACGAGAAGACCCAGCACCCGTTCCTGCAGCACCTGCTCGAGCACCGCGACGCCACCCGGCTGAAGGTGACCGTGGACGGGCTGCTCAAATCGGTCGCCGACGACGGCCGCATCCACACCACCTTCAATCAGACGGTCGCGGCCACGGGCCGGCTCTCCTCGACCGAGCCCAACCTGCAGAACATCCCGATCCGCACCGATATGGGCCGCCGCATCCGCGACACCTTCGTGGTGGGCACCGGGGCGGGCTCCGACGGTGTCACCGCCTACGAGTCGCTGATGACCGCCGACTACAGCCAGATCGAAATGCGGATCATGGCCCACCTCTCCAAGGACGAGGGCCTGATCGAGGCCTTCAACTCCGGCGAGGACCTGCACAACTTCGTCGCCTCCAAGGCCTTCGACATCCCCATCTCCGACGTGGATCCGGAACTGCGCCGCCGCATCAAGGCGATGTCGTACGGCCTGGCCTACGGCCTGTCCGCCTACGGTCTGTCCCAGCAGTTGAAGATCAGCGCCGACGAGGCCAAGGTCCAGATGGACATCTACTTCAACCGTTTCGGCGCCATCCGCGACTATCTGCGCGACGCTGTCGAGCAGGCCCGCAAGACCGGCTACACCGAGACCCTCTTCGGCCGCCGCCGCTATCTGCCGGATCTGGATTCCAGCAACCGGCAGCGTCGCGAGGCCGCCGAGCGGATGGCCCTCAACGCCCCCATCCAGGGCACGGCGGCCGACATCATCAAGGTCGCCATGATCGACACCCAGCAGGCGATCCGGGCGGCCGGGCTGAAGTCCCGGATGCTCTTGCAGATTCACGACGAACTCGTCTTCGAGGTCGCTCCCGGCGAGCGCGAGCAACTGGAATCGCTTGCGCGCGAGCACATGTCCCATGCCATCGAACTCTCGGTGCCGCTCGAGGTCTCGGTGGGTGTGGGCCGCAGCTGGGATTCGGCCGCGCACTAGGAGGCAAGCGCGGCCGGCGCTGTCGAGGCGTTCGGCGCGTAGCAACTGATTTCGCTGCGCCATGGGTAGCTCGCCGGGTACGTCCGAAATTCGGGTACCCGCCTGACCGCAGGCACGGGTGTGTGACTCCGACGGCACACTGCCGTCCGCTGAAGTTTCGGGGAGGCGGACCGGCCGTGAGCTGGGCATGTTCACGTATCGGATGTCTGCGGGCCCCATGGTGTTTGCTCGCACTCTTTCTCGGCCGGTGTGGTGCCCGTCGCATATCCGGTGACCTGCGGCGAAGTTACTCATGGGTCGATTGCGAATATGGTTGCCATTGCGAGGGTGTCCCCCTATGCTCGACTTCGTGCCGAATCCCGCCTACAGCCGCAGCGCAGCGCTCGAAGTCGCCGACCGCGACCGCGCCGCGCTCATTTCGCTCACCGCGAGTGTGGCTGGCGCGCGCGTACTCGTAGTTCTCCGCCGTAGCGGGGTCTGATTCGGACCGGCCCCTCGCTGCGGCCGAATGAACTTTTCTTGCTGGTCCCCTCTGTCACTTTCTTCGGAAGAAGTCGGGAAGACCTAGTTCAATGACCATCACCATTGATACCGCCACGTTCATCGCCGCTGCCCCCGCGAGTCTGCGGACCGAGTGCATCGGCCTGACCCCCGCCGAGTTCCACGACCGGTATTGCGCCCCGACGGGCCCGGTCAAGCTCAGCGACTGGACCCCGATCGGCCACCGCGCCGGCACGGCCACCCTGGAGATCGCCGATCACCTGCGCACCGTCGTGGCGACGGGCAGCCCGGTGGCGGCGCTGACCTCGGCCCTCTACGACGAGGGCTACCCGGTGGAGATCCTCGCGTTCCACCAGCGCCGCACCGCGGACGGCATGGCCACCTTCATCCAGTGCGAGTTCAACGGCCGCCGCGGCTGGGGCGCCGCCCTCGCCGACGATCCGGCCGAATCCACCATCCGCGCCATGATCGCCGGCATCAACCGGCTCGGTTCGCACTTCTGAGCGAAGCAGGAACCCGGCCCCGCTGCTGAGGCAGCGGGGCCGGGTTGCATGAAATGTCTGCTGAAAGCCTTGAGATGTCGGCTGAAAAGCCAAGCGCCGCAACTCCTTCCGGCGTTGCGGCGCTGAGTTCGCGGGGAGCGCGGCCTACTTCGACTCTTGCTCGGCGATCTGCTTGCGGACCTCGTCCATGTCGAGGGCCTTCACCTGGGTGACCAGGTCCTCGAGGGCGGCCGGGGGCAGCGCGCCGGGCTGGGCGAAGACGAGCACGCCCTCGCGGAAGGCCATGATGGTCGGGATCGAGCGGATATTGGCGGCGGCGGCCAGGCCCTGCTGGTCTTCGGTGTCCACCTTGCCGTGCACCACGTCGGGGTGTGTCTCCGACGACTTCTCGAAGGTCGGGGCGAAGCTGCGGCAGGGGCCGCACCACGATGCCCAGAAGTCGACGAGAACGACGTCGTTGCCGGTGACTACCTCGTCGAAGTTCTGCTCGGTCAGGGTCTGGGTGGCCATGGTTTCCTCTCGTATCGATGTCCCCCGGTCCAACACGGGGCCCGCTGGTTATCTTCCCTGGCTGATCGGCCGGTCGGTCGTTCAGAGTCGTTCGGTCCCGGAAACGGGCCACTCGTCACGCCGGTCACCGTCCCATCGACGGATGCCCTCTACGGTAGCCCGGAAGTCCTTGTCCCAGGCCACCGCGTCGAGCGCCGCCTCGAGTTGTCCCGGCCGCAGCCGCCGCGCGAGCGTGACGTGCGGCGTCCAGATGTCCGGGCGCACGTTGGCGGGAATGCCCGGGCACTCCTCGATGACGCGGAACAGCCTGTGCTGCAGGGCGATCAGTGCTGCGGAGGGCACCACGGCCCGGACCAGAATGGGCGTGCGTGCGCCGAACACCAGCAGTCCGCCCAGCCGGATCGGAAAGGGCCGAAACTCCTGGCGCGCCAAGACTTTATCGAGTCGCGGCCAGATCTCGGAGGCGACCGCGAGGGTGATGTGCGGCCGGTGCTCGGGCCCGGGCGCGTGCAATCCGATTTCGCGCAGCAGCGCCCACTGCCGCCGCACCTCGGCCTCGGCCGTCACGTCGAGCACCAGCTCCACCGATTGCACCATGGTGTCCCGAACCTACGCCGAGATCTCGAAACACGCGCGGCCGTGTGCCGGAGCGCCGCCGCCGTGGGGGTTGCGCGAGGATGGCTCCCATGAGCGACAGCGACACTCGAGTACGCCTGGGCCTGTTGGAGGGCGACGGTATCGGCCCGGAAATCGTGCGCGCCACCCGGGATGTGGTCGACGACGCCTTCCATGCCACGGGTCTGCCGCCGGTGGAATGGGTGACGCTGCCGCTGGGACACGCGGCGATCGAGCAGTACGGCAACCCGGTACCCGAGCAGACCCTCGACGGGCTGGCCGGACTGGACGCCTGGATCATGGGCCCGCACGACAGCGCCTCCTACGCGCCCGAGCACCGCACGGGCCTGCCGCCGGCAGGGGCGGTGCGCAAACGCTTCGGGCTCTACGCCAATATCCGCCCGGCCCGCACCCTCGAGGGCGTGCGCTCGGTCGCCCCCGACATGGATCTGCTGATCCTGCGCGAGAACACCGAGGGCCTCTACGCCGACCGCAATATGGCCGCGGGCTCCGGCGAATTCCAGCCGTCGCCGGACGTGGCGCTGGCCGTCGGCGTGTTCACCCGCCCGGCGATCGAACGCATCGCGCATCTGAGTTTCGAGATCGCGGGTGAGCGCTCGAAGAAGGTGACCATCGTGCACAAGGCGAACGTGCTGCCCATGACCATGGGCATGTTCCGCGACGTCTGCTACGAGGTGGCTGCGCAGTATCCCGACATCGAGGTGGGTGACGAGCACGTCGACGCGGCGGCCGCGCATCTGGTCCGCGCGCCCCAGGACTACGACGTGATCGTCACCGAAAACCTCTTCGGCGACATCCTTTCCGATCTGGCGGGGGAGCTGAGCGGTTCGCTCGGCATGGCGGCGTCGGTGAACTGTTCGGACACGCAGATCATGGCGCAGGCCGTGCACGGCGCGGCCCCCACGCTGGCCGGGCACAATCGCGCGAATCCGGTGGCGCTGTTCAACTCCGCCGCGGGCATGTTGCGCTGGATGAGCCGGACCCCGCGCTACAGCGCCCTGCGGCGAGTGGGCGACCGGATGGAACACGCGGTTGCGGATACGTTGCGGGCCGGTGTTGCGACGTCCGATTTGGGTGGGCTAGCCTCTACCTCCGAATTCACCGAGCAGGTGCGCGCCCGGCTGCACCGCTGGTGAGCGCGCACTTCCGGGACCGGGCGTGTTCGGCCACGCGATGGCGTGTCGCCGATTAATGTTCGGTTACCGACCGACACGGACGGTGTCACTCGCTTACATTTCAAACGGCGGGCGACACCCGGATGTCGCGCACCCGAACTGTGGAGGACTGCTGTGTCTGTTCGTAACTCTCTTCGCGGGCGTGTCCTGCGGGCCGCTGTCGTCGTTGCCGGCGGCGCTCTCGCGCTGACCGCGTGTACCAGCAATTCCGAGTCCAGCGGCCCCGCTGTGGCCAAGGTCGATGTGACCAAGGTCGACACCATCGCCGCCAAGGTGCCCGCCGACATCAAGTCCTCCGGCAAGCTGATCGTCGGTGTGAACGTGCCTTATCAGCCCAACGAGTACCGGGATCCGAGCAGCGGCAAGATCGTCGGCTTCGACGTCGATCTGATGGACGCGGTCGCCAAGGTGCTGGGCCTGTCGGCCGACTACAAGGAAGCCGACTTCGAGAAGATCATCCCCTCCATCGAGGCGGGCACCTTCAATCTCGGCATGTCCTCCTTCACCGACAACAAGGAGCGCGAGGCCACCGCCGACTTCGTCGACTACTTCTCCGCGGGCAGCCAGTGGGCCCAGCAGAAGGGCAAGCCGGTCGACCCGAACAATGCCTGCGGCAAGCGAGTCGCGGTGCAGCGCACCACCGTTCAGGACACCGACGAGATCCCGGCCAAGTCCAAGGCCTGCACCGACGCGGGCAAGCCGGAGATCCAGAAGGTCGCCTACGACGAGCAGTCCGCCGCCGCCAACGCGCTGGTGCAGGGTCAGGTCGACGCCATGTCCGCCGACTCCCCGGTGACCGCGTACGCCATCAAGCAGGCCAGCGACAAGATCGAGGCGGCCGGCAAGATCTTCGACTCCGCGCCCTACGGCTGGCCGGTCAAGAAGAGCTCGCCGCTCGCGCCGGTGCTGCAGGAAGCCGTGCAGTACCTGATGGACAACGGGCAGTACAAGAAGATCGCCGAGAACTGGGGTGTCCAGGAGGGCGCGATCACCAAGTCGGGCATCAACGGGGCGACGAGCTAAAGAATTATGTCGCAGGACGAGACCAATTCCGCAGCCTCGGCTGCGTCGGCGGTCGCGAGCACCGAGCCCGAGCCGATCAAAGCGATTCCGCTGCGACGGCCGGGCCGGTGGATCGCCGCCGCGATCATTCTGATTGCCCTGGCCCTGTTCGTCTGGGGCGCCAAGACCAACGAGGCGTACCACTGGGACACCTACTTCAAGTACCTGGGTGACAAGCGAATCGCCAAGGGTGCGTTGGTCACTCTGGAACTGACCGTGCTGGCCATGGTGATCGGCGTGGTGCTGGGTGTGTTGCTGGCGGTCATGCGGTTGTCGCCCAATCCGGTGCTGCGCTCGGTGGCGTGGGCGTACCTGTGGATCTTCCGCGGTACCCCGGTCTATGTGCAGCTGGTGTTCTGGGGTCTGTTCCCCTCGCTGTACAAGACCGTGACCGTGGGCGTGCCGTTCGGGCCGTCGCTGACGCACTTCGATGTGCAGCACTGGTCCGCGCCGTTCTTCTTCGCCATGATCGGCCTGGGTCTCAACGAGGCGGCCTACATGGCCGAGATCGTGCGCGCCGGGATCAATTCCGTGGGCGAGGGGCAGCGCGAGGCGTCGGTGGCGCTGGGCATGTCGTGGTCGCAGACCATGACCCGCACGGTGCTGCCGCAGGCCATGCGGGTGATCATCCCGCCCACCGGCAACGAGCTGATCTCCATGCTGAAGACCACCTCGCTGGTGACGGCCATCCCGCTCACCACCGACCTCTACGGCCGGGCCCGCGACATCTACAGCATCAACTTCCAGCCGATTCCGCTGCTGCTGGTGGCCGCCACCTGGTACCTGCTCATCACGAGCGTGCTCATGATCGGCCAGTACTACCTGGAGCGGTACTACTCGCGGGGTTCGTCGCGGCAGTTGACGGCAAAGCAGTTGCGCGCCTTGGCTCAGGCGCAAGTCGCCGGCGGAACGGGATAGGTGAACGCTGATATGTCCGAGGACTCGATGTCGTTCTCCAAGGATCCGATTCCGCTCGTCGAAGACGCGCTGCCGCCTTCGGGCGTGCCCATGGTGCGCGCCGACCAGGTCGCCAAGAACTTCGGCGCACTCAAGGTGCTCAAGGGCATCACGCTGGAGGTGAAGCGCGGCGAAGTGCTCTGCCTGATCGGTCCGTCCGGTTCCGGCAAGTCCACCTTCCTGCGCTGCATCAACCATCTCGAGCAGATCAATGCCGGACGGCTCTATGTGGACGGCGATCTGGTCGGCTACCGCGAGAAGGCCGGCAAGCTCTACGAGCTGCACCCGCGCGATGCCGCCAAGCAGCGCCGCGACATCGGCATGGTCTTCCAGCACTTCAACCTGTTCCCGCACCGCACGGCGCTGGAGAACATCATCGAGGCGCCGACCCAGGTCAAGAAGCTCAAGCGCCCCGCCGCGGTCGCCCGGGCCCGGGAGCTGCTGGACCGAGTCGGGTTGGCGGACAAGGCCGATGCCTACCCCGCCCAGCTCTCCGGCGGTCAGCAGCAGCGCGTGGCCATCGCGCGGGCCCTGGCCATGGACCCCAAGCTCATGCTCTTCGACGAGCCCACCTCGGCGCTGGACCCTGAACTCGTGGGCGAGGTCCTCGGCGTCATGCGAGAACTCGCGGCATCCGGCATGACCATGATCGTGGTGACCCACGAAATGGGCTTCGCCCGTGAGGTGGCCGATCAGCTGGTCTTCATGGACGGCGGTGTCGTCGTCGAGGCGGGCAACCCGCGCGAGGTGCTCGCCAACCCCCAGCACGACCGGACCAAGGCCTTCCTGTCGCGCATTCTGTAGGCGCACAACACGATCAGGGAGCTGTCCCCGGCGGAATTCACCCGAATTCCCCGCGGTGACAGCTCCCTGATCGTGCTATTTCCGGAGGAACTCCTCGATGGGGGCGGTCTGGCCGAGGATGGCGTGGCCGACGCCGGGGAGGACCAGGGTGGTCGCATCCGGGATGGATTGCGTTGCGCGGCGCGCGGTGTCGGCGGACTTGAACATGACGTCGTCGTCGCCGACGATCACCAGAACCGGCATCGTGAGGCTGCGCAGCTGGTCGTCGGTGAAGATCGGCAGCTTGCCCGTGCGCGGAGTGAAGTGCGTGAACGTGAGGGTCACATCGTCCAGGATCTCCGCGTGGTCGGTCAGGTTCAGGCCGGTGACAATGGCCGCGGAGCGGCGCAGGTCGTGATTGCTGAACAGGTGGTCGACCAGGTTCTTGAAGATCCAGCCGAAGCGCTGCTTGCCGATGCCGCCGGGGCACAGCAGGGCCAGCTTCGTGACGCGGTCGGGCCGGCGGACGGCGTAGTCCAGCGCGATCCAGCCGCCCAGGGACATGCCGACGAAGCTCGCGGACGAAAGCTGAAGGCCCGCAAGGACATCGTCGAGCCACTGGGCGAGCGCCTCGGAGCCGAGAGCCGGGCGCGATTCGGTGCTGCCACCGGGTTCGCCGGGCAGGTCGACCGTGTAGACCCGGAAATCCCGTGTCCAGGAGGCGATATCGCCGCGCCAGGCGGAATTGTTGGAGCCGGAGCCGTGCAGCAGGATCACCGGCGGGGCGTCCTGCGGGCCGGACGCGAGCACGAAGGTGTCGCCCTCGCGGGTCGTCAGGTGCAGCTGCTCGGCGGGAACCGGCCACTGCCGCAGGACATCCCGGTAGCGGGCCTGGACGGCGGCGCGGCCGGCCTCGGATTTGTAGATCGCGTTCACGACGCGAGGACTCCTTCCATGTATTCGAGCAGCCGGGCGGTATCGCCCAGGCCGCCGACGAGAATGACCTTCAGGCGGGCGCGGTCGCGATCGTGGAAGGTCTGGATCCGCAGGGGCTGCCCGTCCGGTCCCCGGGTCGCCGCCGCGCCGGTCAGCAGGGTGCTGACCCGGTCGGCGGTGCCGGGATCCACGGCGTCGACCTCGATGATGGTCGACGCTTCCGAATGCCGGTGCCGGGCAACCGATTCGCGCGGGCTGCCGGGCTCGGGCAGGCCGGTGAAGGCCGCCAGATCGGTGGCGGCGATGCGGTACTGCTTGCCGATGCGGGTGGCGGGTAGCTTCCCGTCGCGCACGTAGCCGCGGACGGTGCGGACGTGCAGGCCGAGACGCTCGGCTACCTCGTCGACGGAGTACAGACGATCTGTCACGAAAACTACCTTAAACATCCCTATCTATGTCCGCAATAGGGAAGTTTAGGTAACTATGTGATGGGCCTTACGGTGGCCGCCAAACTAAACTACATTGTGTAGTAGACATTCGGTCGCACTGTGGGAGGCAGCGACATGGGGTTCACGGCGGTAGCGGAGCATCCGGTCGAATCGACGCGGTGGAGCTTCCTGCAGTGGGCGGTCCTCGTGGTCGGAGCCCTCCACATCGTCTGGGCGATCGCGGGCTGGGTCGCCGAACCCAGCTTCGCCATGGGCGAGCACGCCCCGGCCACACCCGTGCTCGGCATGGACTACAACGGCTGGCACGGGCTCGCGGGACTGCTGCTGTTCACGCCCGCGCTGGTGGCCGCGCTGCGCAAGCGCTGGGCCGCCTGGTATTGCGTGATCGCCGCTATCGGAGGCGGATTCGTGGTCGGCGTCTGGGCGCTGTTCGCGCACAGCGTGCTGATGCTCAGCTTCCCGAATCACCGCAGCGATGCCGTCGAGCACATCGTGACCGGTGTGGTGCTGCTGGTGCTGGTCGGTGTCCAGGCGATCCGGGACGGCGGCCTGCGGGCGCTGTTCGCGGCCGGGGCGTGACGAACCGCTATGGCTCGGCGAGCATCGGCGCCGGATCCTTCCAGCGTGCCAACGCGATGCGGAGCTGTCCGAGCAGGACTTTCGCGGCCGGGCTCAGTGGCCGTTCGGTACTCCAGGCCAGGACCAAACGGCCCCGCATCTCCGGATCGATCTCCAGGGTGCGCACCCCCGATTGGGCCGCCTCGTCGGCGGGGACGCGCGGGATGACGGCCACGCCCAGCTCGTGCGCGGCCAGCCGGATGAGCAGTGGGGGAGCGGCGGCCTCGAACGCCACGTTGGGGGCGAGATCTGCTGCAGCGCAGGCATTTTCGAGCAGCCCGCGCAGGCCGGTGCCGCTCGGCAGGCAAATCAGGGGATGGGTGCACAGCTCGGCCAGCGTGATTCTTTCGCCGAAGCCCTCGGCCCCGGCCGCCACTGCCGCGACAATGGCGCTGTCGTAGACGGTTTCGGTGCCGATGCCCGGATCCAGGTCGCCGGAAACGCTGAGTACCCCGATATCCAGGTCACCGCGGCGGACCGCTGCGTGCATGGATTCGGAGGTGTCCTCGGTCAGGGAGATGACGATCTGCGGATGGTCGCGATGGAAGTCGGCCAGCACCTGGGCGATGTCGATCTCCTCGCCGGCCGCGCCGGAGATCAGCCCGACCCGCACGTGCCCCCGCAGCAGCCCGGTGAATTCGTCCACCGTGTGGGTGATGCGCTCGACCTGATCCAGGGCCGCCCGGGCCAGTGGCAGCACCGCCGCGCCGGCCGGGGTGAGCGTGACCGAGCGGCTGGAACGGTCCAGAAGTGGTTGTCCCAGTTCGCGTTCCAGCTGCCGGATCTGCGCGCTGAGCCCCGGCTGCGCCAGGTGCAGCCGGGCGGCCGCCCGGGTGAAGTTGGCCTCCTCGGCCACCGTCACGAAGTACCGCAGCTGGCGCAGCTCCATAACTGTTGATTCTAGCAACGAGAAAAACTATCTGTTGGAGTTCTTGATCGGAGCCGAGCAGAGTTGGTGCCATGACGAAGACAGCGATCACCGAACTGCCCGCCGCCACCGGCCCCGTCTTCCAGCCCGGCGACACCGGCTACGACGCCGAGATCGCCGGATTCCAAACCGCTTACACCCACCGTCCCGCCGTGGTCGTGGGCGCTGCACACGCCGAGGACGTCCGCGCCGCCGTGGAATACGCAGCGCGCCACGGCCTTACGGTCGCCGTGCAGAACACCGGCCACGGTCTCTCGGTCGCCACCGACGGCGGCGTGCTCATCACCACCCGCCGCATGACCGACATCCGCATCGACGCCGACGCCCGGACCGCCCGGGTGGCGGCGGGCGTCCAGGCCGGAGCCCTGATCGAGGCGGCCGCCGCGCACGGCCTCGCGCCGCTGAACGGCTCGTCGCTCTCGGTCGGCGTGGTTGGTTACACCCTCGGTGGCGGCATCGGCATCCTGGCCCGCGAATTCGGTTATGCCGCAGAGCATGTGCGCGGCATCGAGATAGTCACCGCCGACGGCCGGCTGCGCCGGCTGGAGCCCGGCGACGAGCTGTTCGGCGCGGTGCTCGGCACCGGCGGCAACTTCGGGGTGGTCACCGCACTGGAGCTGGCGCTGCTGCCGATCACCACGGTGTACGGCGGCCAGC
This sequence comes from Nocardia sp. NPDC004711, assembly GCF_053601595.1. Taxonomy (NCBI): domain Bacteria; kingdom Bacillati; phylum Actinomycetota; class Actinomycetes; order Mycobacteriales; family Nocardiaceae; genus Nocardia; species Nocardia sp. NPDC004711. Next base: position 144,972 of record NZ_JBSGCB010000016.1, read on the forward strand.
TGCAATTCGACACCCCGCTGGTCGCACCCGCGCTGGAAGCGTGGCGACTGTGGACCCGGGACGTGCCCGAGCAGATGACCTCGGCCATCACCATGATGGCCTTCCCCGACATTCCGGCATTCCCGCCGCGCCTGCGCGGCCGGTACGTCGCGACCATCAATATCGCGTTCACCGGTTCCGCCGAAGAGGGTGAGCGCCTGGTCGCCCCGCTGCGCGCGGTCGGCGCGCGGATGGCCGACGACCTGCGGGCCATGCCGTACACCGAAAGCCATGCCATCTACCGGGATCCGGAACACCCGCACCCCTACCTGGCCACCAACGCGCTGCTGTCCGACCTGCCCGCCGACGCCACCGACGCCTTCCTGGAGGCCACCGGCCCCGAGTCGCCGGTGCCGGTGATCGCCGGTCTGCGCCATCTGGGCGGCGCGCTGGGCCGCCCAGGGCCGAACGGCATCGCCATGGACCACCGCGACGCCGAGTACATCGCCCGCATTCTGACGATGCCGAACCCGGACAACGCGGACCAGATCGACGACCGGCTGTCGCTCGTGCTGAAGACCCTGCAGCCCTGGACTCTCGGCCAGAACCTGAACTTCCTCTACGGCGGCGGCGATCAGGCCGATGAGGACCAGACCCGGGCGGGATACAGCGCCGCCACCTACGACCGGCTGTCGGGTCTGAAGGCGAAGTACGACCCGGCAAACCTGTTCCGCAACAACCGCAATATCCGTCCGCACTGACCGCGTCGGATCCGCGCGTGCTCGCCCCGTCACACCCGTCCGTGGCGGGGCGAGCCGTGTTTCCGGGCTTGGCTCCGGCTCCCTTGCGCGCTATCGTCGTGATATCACTTCGATACTAGGAGAGTGTCATGGAGTTGCGTCGAGCCTTCCGGCTGAACGGATTCCTCATGCTGGGGGTCCTGATACTGCTGATCATCGCGATCGCCGTCGAGGCGCACACGCTGAATACCCGGGGCGGCGATGGCGGTTCGCCGGCCGTCCTGGGTGTGGCGCTGGCCGTCACGCTGCTGGCCGCGGTGCTGGCGGCGAGCGGGTTCATCGTGGTGAATCCCAACCAGGCCAAGGTGATCCAGTTCTTCGGCCAGTACATCGGCTCGGTCAGCGAATCCGGTTTCCACTGGGTCACCCCGCTGTCCAGCCGCCGCGGCATCTCGCTGCGGGTCCGGAACTTCGAGACCCAGAAGCTGAAGGTCAATGATCTGGACGGCAACCCGGTCGAGATCGCGGCCGTGGTCGTGTACCAGGTGGTCGACAGCTACAAGGCCGCCTTCGCCGTCGACGACTACGAGGACTTCGTCCGCACCCAGTCCGAGACCGCGGTCCGGCACCTGGCCACCACCCACCCCTACCAGTCCGACGACGCGAACACCGCCAGCCTGCGGGACGGGTCCGAGGTGGCCGGCGAGCTCACCACCGAACTGCGCGCCCGCACCGAACTGGCCGGCATCGAGATCATCGAGGCCCGCATCACCCACCTCGCCTACGCGCCGGAGATCGCCCAGGCCATGCTGGTTCGCCAGCAGGCCGCCCAGGTGGTCGCCGCCCGCAGCCGCATCGTCGAGGGCGCGGTCGGTATGGTCGGCATGGCCCTGGACCGACTGGCCGACCAGGGCGTGGTCGAACTCGATGAGGAGCGCAAGGCGGCAATGGTGTCCAACCTGCTGGTGGTCCTGTGCGGCGACCGCTCCGCCGCACCCGTCGTCAACGCCGGAACCCTCTACTCCTGATGGTCAAGCGCGAGCCGAAAAAGGTGCTGCTCCGGCTCGATCCGGCGGTCCACGAAGCCATCGCCAGGTGGGCCGCCGACGATCTCCGCAGCATCAACGCCCAAATCGAATTCGCGCTGCGCCTGGCCCTGAAACAGGTTGGGCGCGAACCGAAATAGTCACGACACCACGTTCGAACCGTCGATCGGATAGCCCCCGCCGAGCGGGACCGGCTGCGCCTGCCGCAGCTCGGTCCCGCTCCGGCTGTCAGCGCGGCTTCTCGGTGACGAAAATGGCTGTGCCGGGGAAGATCTCGCCCCGGAGGGGGCTCCACTGGCCCCACTCGCGGTCGAGCCACTCGGGCCAGTCGGGTTCGATGATGTCGGTGAGGATCAGACCGGCGGCGACGATTTCGCGGACGCGGTCGCCGATCGTGCGGTGGTGTTCGACGTAGGTGGGTTCGCCGTCGGAGCCGAGTTCGACGTACGGGGTGCGGTCGAAATAGGGGATGGTGGCGCGCAGGCCCTCGGGGCCCGGGTCGTCGGGGAAGATCCAGCGCATGGGGTGGTTCACCGAGAAGACCCAGCGGCCACCGGGTTCGAGGACACGGTGAACCTCCCGCATCACCTGAGCGGAGTCCGCGACGAAGGGCACCGCGCCGAAAGCGGAGCAGGCCAGATCGAAGGACTCGTCGGCGAAGGGCAATTCCTCGGCGCCCGCCTGGATGAGCGGGACGCGGGGGCCGCCCGCGGCCATGGCGGCGAGACCGCGGTCGAGCATGGCGCGGGAGATGTCCAGTCCGACCGGGTGCGCGCCGTGCGAGGCGAGCCAGCGCGAGCAGGGGGCCGAGCCGCAGCCGATCTCCAGGATCCGCTTGCCGGCGATGTCCCCCAGCAGATGCCAGTCACCCTCGTGCAATCCCTCCGGGCACCACACGAATTCGCCGGCGGGGGAGTCCACGCCGAGGAAGTCGGCGTGGGTCTCGTGGTAGGCCGCGGCGTCGGCGTCCCACCACTTGCGGCTGGCGCGCTGACTGGACTGCGAGTCGACCTTTGTCCGGGTCACTCCCACCGTCCCGAGGAGGGTGTTGGCTTCGGCGTGCCGGGCATCGTCGGTGGTGACGGAGTGATCTTCGGACATGGGCTCACCCTATCGACCCGCGCGCCGGGACCCATGTTTGCTTGGTACAACACCCGTCGCGTACGCTGTTTTCCGCGAGTGTCTTCTGTACCCGGTTTCTCGAGACCGCGTAGAGCAGACAATCGTGCTGTGGGTCCGCATGCTTTTCAGGGCAGCGTTGTGCAGCGTCGCAGCGGTGTGCTGTGCATGACCAACGTTAGTTCCAACGCCTGCTGTTCGCAGCAATACCGAAAGTCCACATGTCCACTACCGACCACAATCCGTCCGGAGCCTCCCAACACATGCCCACCACTGTCACCTCGCCGCAGGTTGCCGTCAACGACATCGGCACTGCCGAGGACTTCCTCGCCGCCATCGACAAGACCATCAAGTACTTCAACGATGGCGACATCGTCGAAGGAACCATCGTCAAGGTCGATCGCGATGAGGTCCTTCTCGACATCGGTTACAAGACCGAAGGCGTGATCCCGTCTCGCGAACTGTCCATCAAGCACGATGTCGACCCGGCCGAGGTCGTTTCCGTGGGCGATGAGGTCGAGGCCCTCGTTCTCACCAAGGAGGACAAGGAAGGCCGCCTGATCCTGTCGAAGAAGCGCGCTCAGTACGAGCGGGCCTGGGGCACGATCGAGGAGCTCAAGGAGAAGGACGAGGCCGTCAAGGGCACCGTCATCGAGGTCGTCAAGGGCGGCCTGATCCTGGACATCGGTCTGCGCGGCTTCCTCCCGGCATCGCTGGTCGAGATGCGTCGTGTGCGCGACCTCCAGCCGTACGTCGGCAAGGAGATCGAGGCCAAGATCATCGAGCTCGACAAGAACCGCAACAACGTGGTCCTGTCGCGTCGCGCCTGGCTCGAGCAGACCCAGTCCGAGGTCCGCAGCGAGTTCCTGCACCAGCTGCAGAAGGGCCAGGTCCGCAAGGGTGTGGTCTCCTCCATCGTCAACTTCGGTGCCTTCGTGGACCTGGGTGGCGTGGACGGTCTGGTGCACGTCTCCGAGCTGTCCTGGAAGCACATCGACCACCCGTCCGAGGTTGTCGAGGTCGGCAACGAGGTCACCGTCGAGGTTCTCGACGTCGACCTGGACCGCGAGCGTGTCTCCCTGTCGCTCAAGGCGACCCAGGAAGACCCGTGGCGTCAGTTCGCCCGCACCCACGCGATCGGCCAGATCGTGCCGGGCAAGGTCACCAAGCTGGTTCCGTTCGGTGCGTTCGTGCGCGTCGAAGAGGGCATCGAGGGCCTGGTGCACATCTCCGAGCTGGCCGAGCGCCACGTCGAGGTCCCGGACCAGGTTGTGGCCGTCGGCGACGACGCCATGGTCAAGGTCATCGACATCGACCTCGAGCGTCGCCGGATCTCGCTGTCGCTGAAGCAGGCCAACGAGGACTACACCGCCGAGTTCGACCCGTCGAAGTACGGCATGGCCGACAGCTACGACGACCAGGGCAACTACATCTTCCCCGAGGGCTTCGACTCCGAGACCAACGAATGGCTCGAGGGCTTCGAGAAGCAGCGTGAGGAGTGGGAGACCCGGTACGCCGAGGCCGAGCGTCGCCACAAGATGCACACCGCTCAGATGGAGAAGATGGCCGCCGACGCCGCCGCCGAGGCTGCCAACGGTGGTCCGTCGAACTACTCCTCGGAGTCGGGTTCGCAGGCTGCGGCTTCGTCCTCCGAGCCGGCCGGTGGCTCGCTCGCGAGCGACGCCCAGCTGGCTGCGCTGCGTGAGAAGCTGTCGGGCAACGCCTGATTCGCTGACACGCGATAAGCGATAGTCGAAGGTCCCCGAGCCGATGGCTCGGGGACCTTCGCTATTCTCGGAAGTGACATGTCCGAATCCACCGTCGAGTCGAGCCCATCGCTGTGGGAGCGCCGCAAGATCGAGGCCATGGGCCGTATCCAGCGGGTAGCGCTGGAGCTGTTCGACGAGCACGGCTATCGGGAGGTCACCGTCGAGCGGGTGGCGGGTGCCGCCGGGGTGTCACCGAGTTCGATCTACCGCTATTTCGGGACCAAGGAGAATCTGGTCCTCTACGACGAGACCGATCCGAAGCTCCTGGAAATCGTGCGGACGGTCGGCGGCGGCGAAACCCGGGCTCCTCTCGACCTTTTGGCGTCCGCGCGGCCGCTCATCCCCGTCCTCATCGACGAGATCGTGACCGATGAGGTCGAGTACCGGACGCGGCTGCGCATGGGCTATGTCCGGACCATTCCCGAGGTGAAACTCGGCCAGGCGCAGCAGATGCGGGAGCTCGAGGACCAGTTCCGGGTCCTGCTCGCCGATCGTACCGGTCGCGACCGCAACGACGTGCAGATGCGGCTGGCCGCCGCGATCGCCATCTGGGGTTCCATGGCGGCGCTGGATCATTGGGCCGGAACGGGTTTCGCCGTGCGGCTGCGCGACGTCTACCGTGACGTCGTCGAATCCATCGTGGTCGCGCTGGAGGCCATGTTCCGCTGACGGCGCGGAGCCGGCAGCCACCAGTTCCAGCGGCCCAGCAGCCGCATGCAGGCCGGGACCAGGATCAGGCGGACGATCACCGCGTCGATGGCGACCGCGACCGCCAGGGCGAAGCCGATCTCCTTCAGCTCCATGACATCCGCGCTCAGGAAACTGGCGAACACCGCGACCATGATGGCGGCCGCCGCGGTGATGGGCCGGGCGGTGCGCTGCAGGCCCTCGGCGACTGCGGTGGCATTGTCGTGGGTGCGCTCCCAGGCCTCCTTCATGCGCCGGATGAGGAAAACCTCGTAGTCCATGGACAATCCGAACAGGACGGCGAAGACCAGCATGGGCAGGAAGACCTGGAGGAAGCCGGCGCTGTGGAAACCCAGCACGGCCTGGCCGACACCGTGCTGGAAGACGGTGACCGTAATGCCCAGGGCCGCACCGGTGGCCAGCAGATTCAGCAGGATCGCCTTGAGCGCCAGCACGATCGAGCGGAAGGTCACCGTCAGGAAGACCAGCGAGGCGGTCAGGACCAGGGCGATGACCCACGGGAAGCCACGTGAGATCAACTGCGACACATCGGTGAACATCGCCGGCGTTCCACCCACCAGGACCTCGGCGGACTCGACAGTCGCTGCGCGGGAACGGATATCGGCGGTGAGCGTGCCGACCGTCGTCGAGTCGAAGGCGTCCCTGGGGACGATGGTCGCCAGGTAGCGGCCATCGGCCTGCTGGGGGAGCACGGTGGCCACCCGGGGATCCCGGGCCAGATCGGTCACCAGGCGCAGCACCTCGGTGCGGCCGTCGGCGGACAGCGCGGTGTCACCGGGTCCGGCGGCGACGACCTGGATGGGGGAGAGCAGACCCGGGCCGAAGTCGTTCTGTACCAGGCGAGTCGCCTGCCCGGTGGGCCGATCGCCCAGCGAGTTCAGGCCCATGTCGATGCCGTAGCGGATGCCGGCGATCGGCAGTGCCGCCAGGACCAGCAGCGCCATTCCGAGCACGCCGAACACCACCGGTCTGCCCATCACCAGGTGCGCCCAGCGCGCCCAGGCGCTCGACGCCGCCGTCGATCGGGTCTCGGCCGGGCGCAACCGCGCGGGCAGCGCACCCCGATTGACGGCCGGGCCGAGTACGGACAGCAGGGCGGGCAGCAGCGTGAAGGCGGCGGCCAGGGTGCCCGTCACGGCGGTCACCACCCCCAGCGCCACACCATCGAGCATGGGCAGGCCGACCACGGTCAGCGAGCACAGCGAGATCATGACGATGAGCCCGGAGGCCAGGATGGTGCGGCCCGTGGTATCGAAGGTCGCGCCGACGGCGGCCCGAATCTCCCGGCGAGCCTTGCGATCCCGCACCCCGCGCCGGGTCAGTTCCTCGTTGAATCGGCTCACCAGGAACATGGCGTAGTCGATGGCGGTGCCGGTGCCGATCATGGTCGCCACCGACAGCACGAAGGAGTCGAAGGTCAGCAGACCGGCCAGCCCGAACAGCACGCCCACGGCGAGCGCGATCCCGGCGGCGGTGACCGAGATGGGGAGGGTGGCGGCGACGGCCGCGCCGAGCGCCAGCACCAGCACGACCGCCGCGATCGGCAGGCCGATGGCCTCGCCGCGGGTGATGTCGGCGGTCTCCATCCGGATCAGTTCGCCCTCGACCGGTGAGTATCCGGTCAGGCCGGCCCGCACCTCCGCATCGGAGGCGGCGGTCAGCGCGGTCTGCAGGCGGACGGCCACGTCGATCCGGTCGGACATGCCGCCGTCGATCCCCGCGATGCCCAGCGCGGTGTGCCGGTCGGCGGAGATCTGCTGTCTCGCGTCGCCTTCGAACGGCCCGATCGCGCCCGCGACGCCGGGCACCCCGCGGGCCGCGCCCAGCACGCGCTCGATGGCCGCCCGGAAGCGCGGGTCGTCCACGGTGTATCGGTCCGAATGCAGCACGATCAGGTCCTGCTCCGCGCCGAGCTGCGAGAAGTGTTGTGCCACGCGGTCTTCGGTGGTGGCCGACGCGGATCCCGGCACGCTGTAGTCGGGTGCGCCCAGTCGCGCGTGCAGGGCCGGATACGCCGCGCCGCACGCCACGATCAGCACCAGCCACACGCCGATCACGATTCGGGGATGCCGGGCCATGAATTCGCCCCAGCGTCCGACGATGCCGAATCGCGGTGCGGAGTCCGGGAATCGGGGCGGGTCGGCGAGCGCCGGACTGGTCATGGAGGCTCCCACGGTCGATACCTGAAAGTCACTCTCAGATATGGCCGACAGCTTAGGCCGACCCGGCAATGAGGTGCAAGTCACTGTCAGGAATCCACGACTGGACTCACTACGGTTACGAATGGTTCGCTGAGCCGTCACCATTCGAAGGTTGGATGCGAACTGGACGGGCGACCGGGTGTGTTCGCCGCGTTCAATTCCTTTCACTCCTAGCGGGAAGGCACTACCGGAGCATGGGCGTGTTCGCCGGAATCAACAGGCGCGACTTTCTGGCGAAAGCCATGGCCACGGGCGGTGCGGCCTCGCTCGCCGCACTGGCCGGACCGATCATCGAGCGGGCCTACGCCGCCGATCCGGCCGGCATGGGCGGGCTCGGCGACATCGAGCACATCGTGCTGCTCATGCAGGAGAACCGGTCCTTCGACCACTACTTCGGCGCCATGTCCGGCGTGCGCGGATTCGACGACCCGTCCCCGGCCTGGAACCAGTACGGGTACGCGCCCGGCGTCGGCCCGACCGCGGACGGCTTCATCAACCCCTTCCGCCTCGACACCACCCGCGGCGCGACCCTCGACGGCGAATGCATCAACGACCCCGACCACAGCTGGCCGGCCATGCACAAGGCGTGGAACAACGGCCGCAACGATGGCTGGATGCCCATGTCCATCGCCTCCGTCGGCGCCGGAAACGGCCCTGCCGCAATGGGTTACTACACCCAGGACGACATCCCGGTGCATTGGGACCTGGCCAATGCCTTCACCCTCTGTGACAGCTACCACTGCTCGGTGCTCGGCCCGACCGACCCCAACCGCCTGTACTGGGTCTCGGCGACCATCGATCCGGACGGCCTCAACGGCGGACCGCTGCTCGAGACCCCGACGCTGATTCCGCAGAACGCCTACAGCTGGCGCACCATGCCGGAGAACCTCTCCGAGGCCGGCGTCAGCTGGAAGATCTACAACAACCGCGACATCGGCCCGCTGTCCTCGGTGCTGCTGGACGGCATGATGGGCTGCTTCAAGCAGGCCGCCGACCCGAATTCCGAACTGGCGCGGCGCGGTAAGGCCCCGGAGTACCCGAAGGACTTCGCCGCCGACGTGGCCGCCGGTACGCTCCCCTCGGTCTCCTGGGTGATCCCGCCGCTGCTGAACTGCGAACACCCTGCGCTGCCACCGGCTTTCGGTGCGGTCGGCATCATGCAGGTGCTCGACATCCTGACCTCCAACCCGGCGGTGTGGGAGAAGACCGCGCTCATCGTGTCCTACGACGAGAACGGCGGCTTCTTCGACCACGTCACCCCGCCGACCGCGCCCGCTGGCACGCCGGGTGAGTTCGTCACGGTGCCGACGGACAAGAAGTTCGAGGGCATCACCGGTCCGATCGGCCTCGGCTATCGCGTTCCGTGCTTTGTGATCTCGCCCTACAGTCGCGGCGGCCTGGTGGCCTCGGAGACCTTCGACCACACCTCGCAGCTGCGCCTGATCGAGCGCCGCTTCGGGGTCGACGTGCCCAACCTGACGGCGTGGCGGCGGAGCGTGACCGGCGACATGACCTCGGCCTTCGACTTCGCCTCGGCCCCGGACGCCACGAAACCCGCCTTCGCCCCGGCGAATCGGAAGGTCGATGCGGCTGTGGCGCAGTGCGGGCCGAATATCGCCCTGGGCACCGCGACCGTCGGCACGCCCTATCCGGTGCCGCCGAACTCCATGCCCAAGCAGGATCCCGGCACACGGCGGCGGCCCAGCGGAATCGTGTAGGAGTTCCGGTGTCGCTGGGTGCACGGCTGAGCGGCATCACGTGACACGCACGCACAAGGGTGGCTCGGTCCGAATCGGACCGGGCCACTGCGTGTTTCGGGGGAGCGGATCAACCCGGGCGGCGGATCGGCCGGCCGCGCCGGATCAGCCGGCGGTGGCGGGTACCCAGCGCCGCACGACGCGAGTCTCGGGCGACCGTTTTCGCTGGGCCGCGACGCTGTGCCGGGCCGGGTTGAGCAGAGTGCTCAGCCAGGAACGACGGTGCTCGACGAGAGCGGCTGCGACGGCGGGGATCTCGATGCAATGCACGGTGCCCGCCAGGCCCAGACGGTGGCGACCCGTCTGGAGTTTTTTGGTGCCCACTGATGTTCCTTCTCTTGCGTGTTACCGGCCTAAGATCGCCTGCGGCGAACCATAGCCGAACAAAAGTGTGCGTCACCGAATATTGCGCGACATTCACCCCGGCGTGTCGGAATCTTGCCGACATACGGTCCGTATTCGCCGAAAAAGTTGCGAAACGGTCTCACGGGTGTCACGGAATGGCCAACTACTGCACTTGCAGGTGAAACCGCAGCCCGGAGGGGGTAACCCTGATGGGCGCGATGACCGGCGCTGATGCGAGACTGAACGAATGTTGCGAATCGGTCTCACCGGAGGCATGGGAGCGGGCAAATCCACCGTGGCCCGCATTCTCACCGAGCGCGGAGCCGTACTGGTGGACAGTGACGTCATCGCCCGCGAGGTGGTCGCGCCCGGCACCGAGGGGCTGGCGGCCCTGGTCGCGGCCTTCGGTGCGGACATCCTCGCCGCCGACGGCAGCCTCGACCGACCGGCTCTGGCCGCCAAGGCCTTCGCCTCGGACGAGGCCCGCGCCACCCTCAACGGCATCACCCACCCGCTGGTCGGCCGGCGCACCGCCGAGCTCATCGCCGCCGCCCCCGCGGACGGCATTGTGGTGCAGGACATCCCGCTGCTGGTCGAGAACGGCCTCGCGCCCTTCATGAACTTGGTGATCATCGTGGACGCCGCCGAGGAGACCCGGCTGCGCCGCCTGGTGGAGTTCCGCGGCATCGACGAGGCCGATGCCCGCGCCCGCATCGCCGCCCAGGCCACCGACGCCCAGCGCCGGGCCGTGGCCGACGTGCTGCTCGACAACAATGGCGCGACCGGCCTCATCGATGCCGCGGTGCACCGGCTGTGGGACGAGCGCCTGGTTCCCTTCGAACGCAACCTGCGCACCCGCACGCCCGCCGCTCGGCCGGAACTGCCCGTGGCGGAGGCGAATCCGGAGTGGCCCGCGCAGGCCCGGCGGGTGATCGCGCGGCTCGCCGTGGCGTGCGGCGCGGACGCGCGAAGCATCGAACACGTCGGGCCGACCGCGGTGGCGGGCAAACCGGCCGCCGATGTCCTCGACATCCGGATCACGGTCGCCGACGGCGCCGCCGTGGACGGCCTGCGGGATCGGCTGACGGACATCGGTTTCCCGCCGGTCGCCGCGGGGGACGGGCTGCTCGCCGCGTCGGGGGTGGATCTTGCGGCGGGGGAGCGGCTGCACGCGAACGCCGACCCGGGCCGCCCGGTCAATCTGATCGTCGGCGTCTGACCCGGCCGCCGACGCCGCCTCGACGGTAGAGGGGCCGTCTGCACCCCTCGGTGCGGACGGCCCCTCTGTCTCGGGCCTACATCCAGGTCAGCGTGATGCCCTCGGATGCCAGCCAGGCCTCGAAACTGTGGCCGTGCGCGGCGATTCCGTCGATGGTCGCGGTCGCCGACTCGATGGCCTGCTGAGCCTCGGACAGGGTGACGTAGCCGGCGGCATGCGCGGCGAGCAGCTCGTCCACGTCGAGCAGCTCGACCTCGCGGCCCTGGCGTACCACCAGATCCAGGTAGTGGTCGACGGACTTCCACTGCTTCGGGCCCACCTGCGCGAATTCGCCGATGTCGATGTAGTAGTCCTGGTCGCGCCGGTGCGCGGGGGTGAAGTGGAACACGGTGGCGCGGATGGACACCGTTGGCAGCAGCCAGGATTCGATGTAGTGGAACTCGGGATGGTCGGAGGTGCGGGCCATGTACATCCCCCATGGCTCGACCTGGTACCGCTCCACCTGCCGCACGAAACCCTTGGGATCGATATTGGTGAGCTCGTCGATATTGAAGTACTCCACCTTGGGTCGGTGCAGATCTACCGCGGGTGCCCGAGTCATGCCATTCAGCATCGCGTGTCGGGCGGCGGTCGTCCAGGGGAGCGGATGTCGCGTCGCCGGCAGATTGCTGGAATCCGGCGCCGACCGGGGCGAATTTTCCGAAAACGCGATCTGAAGCGGTCGTGTTTCGCTAATGTGCGGCTGCGCCGTTTCGTCGCGCACGACACTCGCCGCGCCTGGGCGGGTGCCTCAACCCAAGGGAAGTACTGCATGAACGCACACACAACCCGTGCTCGCCGGGTCGGCATGGGATTGACGACCTTCGGCGCGGTGGCCGGGACCGTCGTCCTGGTCGCTCCGCAGGCCGGTGCCTGGCCGTCCAATCTGGAGGTCTCGGGCTCCACCCACAATGTCGGCTGCTCCTACACGCTCACCGCGAGCGTCGAGGTCGACCGCCTGACCTCGGTGTCGTTCACCGACAATGGCGTCGAGCTGACGGGCAGCCCGGTGTCGCCCTCGTTGCTGAGCAACAAGGTCACCATCAACTGGACCCCGAGCACCGCCGGTTCGCACGAGCTGAAGGCCACTCAGACCCTCATCTCGAAGTCGATCACCGTGCAGGTGGATCCGGCCAGCAGCTTCGGTAGCTTCGGCTGCGGCCTCAACGGACTGCTGCCGAGCCTGTCCGGCTAGTCGGAGGACGGACAGACCCGTTCGAGCCCGCCCGGTCCGTGCCGCACGGACCGGGCGCGTTTGCCTCTACAGCCAGCTGAGCGTGATGCCCTGGCCGGCCAGCCAGCGGTCGACATCGTGACCGCAGCCGGCGATGCCGTCCACCACGGCGGTGGCCCGCTCGATGGCGAGATGGGTGCGCGCGGTGTCGAAATGCCCTGCGGCATGGGCGCTCAGCAGCTGGTCGATGCCGACCAGCTCGGGTGCCTGGCCCCGGCGCGCCACCACGTGCAGGTAGTGACTCTCGGCCCGCCACTTCTTGGCCTCGCACGGCCCGTACTCGCCGATGTCGAGGTAGTAGGTCTGGCTGCGATCGTGGCCGGGCCGCAGGTGGTAGACCGTGGCGCGCAGCGTGAGCTCGGGCAGCAGCCAGGACTCGATGTAGTGGAAACGTGGGTTGTCCACTGTCCGTTCGACATACAGACCGAACGGTTCTGCATGTAAACGCTCCACGGGGTGGAGAAACCCGCGATAATCGGTCCACGACAGATCCGCGAGATTGAAGTATTCGAGTCTTGGGCGATGCGGAGACACCGCAGGGGTGTTGCCGATCGTGCCGTAGGGATGTGCGCCATTAGTGGAATTCCGCTGTGGCGTATGCAGACCGGTCATCGCCCTGCCTCTTCTCGAATCGTGCGACCAGCGAGCTCAGAGTACACCCGGGAACCGCGATTCAAACCGTCGTGAACCGACTGAGATCTACGCGACACCGCCGACACGAAAACCCTTGGGGTAACGGTCAATTCGGACATTTACCGATGGTTTACGAAACCGTGTGCGTGCCATGGGGAACCGAGCAGCGGCGACGCCGCCGACTCGGAGTTAGACCCCCCGGCAACCGCGCCCGAAGCGACAACTGATTTCGTGAGCCGAGGGTAACTCGCCGGGGACGACCAGAATCGGTTCGGCACCCAACCGCCGGCACGGGTTATCACTGTCAACGGCTCTCAGCCGTCCGCTGAAGACGCGGGGAGGCGGGATTGCGAGGCGGAACTGTCGGTGGGGGGTCCTAGGCTGGGGTCATGGCGTTTGCAACCGAGATCCCGGACGACCTGCCGCTGGCTCATTCCGAGCACCGGCCCATCAGCGACGTCGAGCGCGTCGACGGGCAGTTCCAGGTCGTCAGCGAACATCGGCCGGCCGGTGACCAGCCCGCCGCCATCGAGGAGCTCGAGCGGCGCATCCGGGGCGGCGAGAAGGATGTGGTGCTGCTGGGGGCCACCGGTACCGGTAAGTCCGCCACCACGGCCTGGCTGATCGAGCGATTGCAGCGGCCCACGCTGGTCATGGCGCCGAACAAGACCCTGGCCGCGCAGCTGGCCAACGAGCTGCGCGAGATGCTGCCGAACAATGCGGTCGAGTACTTCGTCTCGTACTACGACTACTACCAGCCCGAGGCCTACATCGCGCAGACCGACACCTATATCGAGAAGGACAGCTCGATCAACGACGATGTCGAGCGGCTGCGGCACTCGGCCACGTCGAGCCTGCTCTCGCGGCGGGATGTGGTGGTAGTCGCGTCGGTGTCGTGCATCTACGGCCTCGGCACGCCGCAGTCGTACCTGGATCGGTCGGTGCAGCTGGAGGTCGGCACCGAGATCGATCGTGATCGGCTGCTGCGCCTGCTGGTGGATGTGCAATACACCCGCAATGACATGTCGTTCACCCGCGGTAGTTTCCGGGTGCGCGGCGACACCGTCGAAATCATTCCCTCCTACGAGGAATTGGCGGTGCGCATCGAATTCTTCGGGGACGAGATCGAGGCGCTCTATTATCTGCACCCGCTCACCGGTGATGTGGTGCGTCAGGTGGATATGGTCCGGATTTTCCCGGCCACCCACTATGTGGCGGGCCCGGAACGCATGGAGCGGGCCGTGCGGGATATCGAAGCGGAGCTCGACGAGCGGCTCGCGGATTTGGAGAAGCAGGGCAAATTGCTGGAGGCGCAACGACTTCGGATGCGCACCCAGTACGACCTGGAGATGATCAAGCAGGTCGGTTTCTGCTCCGGTATCGAGAATTATTCGCGGCATATCGACGGCCGTGCCGCCGGAACCGCGCCGGCCACGCTGCTGGATTACTTCCCCGAGGATTTCCTGCTCGTCATCGACGAATCGCATGTGACCGTGCCGCAGATCGGCGGCATGTACGAGGGCGATATGTCGCGCAAGCGGAACCTGGTGGAGTACGGCTTCCGGCTGCCGTCGGCGGTGGACAACCGGCCGCTCACCTGGGAGGAGTTCGCCGATCGGATCGGGCAGGCGGTGTACCTGTCGGCCACGCCCGGCCCGTACGAATTGGGCCAGACCGGAGGCGAATTCGTCGAGCAGGTCATTCGGCCCACCGGCCTGGTGGATCCGCAGGTGGTGGTCAAGCCGACCAAGGGGCAGATCGACGATCTGGTGCACGAGATCCGGCTGCGCACCGAGCGCGACGAGCGCGTGCTGGTCACCACGCTGACCAAGAAGATGGCCGAGGATCTCACGGACTATCTGCTGGGACTCGGTGTGCGCGTGCGCTATCTGCACTCGGAGATCGACACCCTGCGCCGCGTCGAATTGCTGCGGCAGCTGCGGCTGGGCGAATACGACGTACTGGTCGGCATCAACCTGCTGCGTGAGGGACTGGACCTCCCCGAGGTCTCACTGGTGGCGATTCTCGATGCCGACAAGGAGGGCTTCCTGCGTTCGGCCACCAGCCTCATCCAGACCATCGGCCGTGCGGCGCGCAATGTCTCGGGCGAGGTCCACATGTACGCGGACAAGATCACCGACTCCATGCGCCACGCCATCGACGAGACCGAACGCCGCCGGGCCAAGCAGATCGCCTACAACGAAGAGCGCGGCATCGACCCGAAACCGTTGCGCAAGAAGATCGCCGACATTCTCGACCAGGTGTATCGCGAGGCCGAGGAGACCGAGGTCGAGGTGGGCGGCTCGGGCCGCAATGTCAGCCGCGGCCGCCGCGCCCAGGGCGAGCCCGGCCGGGCGGTGAGCGCCGGTGTCTACGAGGGCCGCGATGTGAAGAACATGCCGCGCGCCGAACTGGCCGATCTCATCAAGGACATGACCGCGCAGATGATGAACGCGGCCCGTGAACTGCAGTTCGAGCTCGCCGGACGACTCCGCGACGAGATCGCCGATCTGAAGAAGGAACTACGCGGCATGGACGCCGCCGGCCTGTCGTGAGAGAAAGCCTGCGGCGCAAGGACCTTCGGCGGGCAGGTGGCCGGCCGGCCGCGCGACCGACGGCAGTGACCCTTGTCATGACCACATGCTCTCGGCCGGGATTCGCGGCAAATCGGTTGGATTCCAGCCGAACGCACGCGCGGATGACGGACAAGGCTCCGCGCCCGGCAGCTGGTCTGCCGGGCGGGGGAGTCGCTTTGTCAGGCCTGCTGGGCCATCCATTCGTTTACCCGGCGTTCGGCCTCTTCGCGGGAGACGTCTTCAACTCGCGTCATGACGATCCAGCGGTGGCCGAACGGATCCATGACGCGGCCGAAGCGGTCGCCGGTGACGAAGGTGGCGGGTTCGGCGACGAAGCGGGCGCCGTTCTCGGAGGCCAGCTTCGAGACGGCGTCCACATCCGGGCAGTAGTGGACGACGCTGGTGTGGACCCAGTCGTCGGCGGGGGCGCGCAGGCCCTCGTCGGGAATGGGCATGCCGACCTGGATGGTGGAGTCGCCGATGAGGAGTTCGGCGTGCGCGGCCTGGCCGTCGGGAAGATCGTTGCGGCTCAGCACCTTCGCGCCGAAGACGGCGGAGTAGAACTCGATGGCCGCATTGGCGTCCGGGACGGCCAGGAAGCAGGTGATGGAGTGGTAGCCCTCGGGGATCGGATTCACTGCGTTGCTCATGCGCACTACTCTCGCCGCCGCGGCGGCGATGGTCTTGTAAGAAAGCGACAGGCGCGATGACCAGTGGAAACACTGCCGAAGGAGGCGGTGGAAGCATTGCCGGAGGCCGGTTCTCGCCGCGGCCGGTGCCGCCGCCGGAGACCGCCAAGGGCATTCTGCGGCCCCGTCAGCAGAACCAGGCCAACAATCACTCCCGGCTGCCCGCAAGCCCGCGGGTGTCCCGCTATGTCGAGTGGTACTGGGCGGTGCGCTGGGATCGCCGGGGCCAGCCGCCCTTCCAGGCCGAGGTGCTGTCGTACCCCTGCGTGAACCTCACCTTCGAGCGCACCCACGAACGCACCGGCGCCTTCGTCACCGGCGTGTGGACCACCAAGTACGTGCGGGAATTGGCCGGGGAGGGTGAGACTTTCGGGGTCAAGTTCCGGGCCGGCGGCTTCGGCGCGTTCACCGGCCTGGACGTCGGGGCACTCAGTGATACCTCGGTCCCGGCAACCGATATCTTCCCGGCGGCCGACGCCCTCGCCGAGGCCGTGCTGGCGACCGCCGATGCCGAACGCCGCCGGGATCTGATCGAGGATTTCCTGGTCGGGGTCCGGCGCGAGGAGGCCGGTGGGGGCGACGACACCGCCTACCGCCAGGTGCTGGCCATCATCGAGGCCATGGAGCATGATCGCGATCTGACCCGGGTCGACCAGGTCACCGAGCATTTCGGCATTCCCGTCCGAACCCTGCAAAGGCTGTTCCGCCGCTATGTCGGTGCGGGCCCGAAATGGGTGCTGCGCCGCTATCGCCTCCAGGACGGCGCACATCTGCTGGCCGAGGGCCGCACCTCGGACCTGGCCGCGCTGGCCGTCGAGCTCGGCTACTTCGATCAGGCGCACTTCTCCAACGAGTTCGCCAAGGAGATCGGGCTGCCTCCGCTCGAATACGCCCGCATCTCGTTACCATCCTGACAACTGCTGGTCCGGGAATAATGTCGGTACCCCAGAAGTTGGTTGCCGTGTCACCCAATGACATATCGATCATCGAAGGAGCGGGCTATGGACGTGCTGGTATTGATCGGACGGATCCTGTTCGCACTGCTGTTCCTCGGCTCGGGCTTCGGGCATTTCGCGCAGCGGAAGACGATGGTGCAGTACGCGCAGTTCAAGGGGGTGCCCATGGCCGAGTTGGCGGTGCCCGCATCGGGTGTGCTGCTGCTGGCCGGCGGGCTGAGCGTGCTACTGGGCGTCTGGGCCGACCTGGGTGTGCTGCTGCTGCTCGTCTTCCTGGTGCCGACCGCCCTCCTCATGCACCCCTTCTGGAAGGAGACCGACGCGGAGGCCAAGCAGACCGAGATGGTCAACTTCAACAAGGACATCGCGCTCGCGGGCGCGGCGCTGATGCTGTTCGCCTTCTTCGCCCACACCGGCGGGGATCTCGGATTGACGCTCACCGGACCGCTTTTCAGCCTCTGATCCGATCCGGGCGCGTTAGTATTGCGCGTCATTGATCGGCCGGAGGGAAGAGGATCGCATGTCCATCCTCAGCGCGATTCTCGGCTGGTTGTGGGCCGAATATCGCGAGCTGTGAGGTAAGGCCAAGTCACTGTATCGCGGGCCGTTCGTTGTGCGGTGTCACAACGAACGGCCCGCGGCCGGTCCGGGGGATATCGGGCTTGTGACGAATCTCCCAGGGAGGCAACACCGTTGGCATATTGTGGGCTACGTCGCGGCGCTCGGGAAATTCGCTGGTAGTCCGGGCTGTCTTCGCGGTGGGAACCGGAATGTGCCCGGATCCGATCACGCCACGGAAGTGTGATGTGTTGCGATATCGAATATTTCCGCCGGTTATGCCGCTATTGTCAGGCGAAGTTGCCGCGGTGAAAACCCCACTGTCGAGGATTCCGCGGCCCCGACCCTTGTACTTGGAGGAGAAATGACCGCCTACCGGACGATCGTCGTCGGTACCGATGGCTCGGACTCGTCGTACGTCGCCGTCGAGCGGGCCGCGGCTCTGGCCGGCGACGAGGGCGCCACGCTGTACATCGCCTGCGCGTATTTCCCGACCGACGACCGCGATGTGGCCGCGGCCGCGGACGTGCTGAAGGACGAGGCCTACCAGGTGCGCGGCTCCGCGCCGACCAGCGAGATCCTGCGCGTCGCGCGGGACAAGGCCGTCGCCGTCGGCGCGGTGAACGTGGTGGAGAAGGCCGTCGTCGGCGAGCCTGTCGAGTCGCTGCTGGACCTGGTGAAGGAGGTGGAGGCCGACCTGCTCGTCGTCGGTAACCGCGGCCTCAACACCCTGGCCGGCCGCCTGCTCGGCTCGGTGCCGTCGGACGTGGCCCGCAAGTCCCGCTGCGACGTGCTGATCGTGCACACCGTGCGCTGAGCGAACCTCCGTTCCAGGAGAGCGGACCCCTTTCAGCGAAGCGGCCGAGCCCCATGTGGGCTCGGCCGCTTCGCTGTTCGCCGTCCTGGTCAGCGCAGCCGGTGCAGGACCTCCGGCAGGTCGGCGGAATGCACGACCGCCAGGCGCTGGGTGGCGCGGGTGAGCGCCACGTACAGGTCGTTGAGGCCACGCGGCGATTCGCCGAGGATCCGGTGCGGTTCGGCCAGGATGACCGCGTCGAACTCCAGGCCCTTCACGTCGTGGACGGTGAGCACGCGCACCGAATCATCGGTCAGGTGAGCGAGTTCCGGGGCCAGGTCGTGCGGCGCGATGACCACGGTGGTGCCGGGATGCTCGGCCTCCGCGGCGATCAGCCGCTTGATCTCGTCGGCCAGCTCGGCGGCCGCCACCCGGGTCGCGGTGGGCTCGAAGCCGGAGTCGCGGACCGAGCGCGGCGCGGGCGCGGCCGGGTCGATGGCGGTCAGCACGTCCGCCGCCACCGCCATGATCTCCGACGGGGTGCGGTAGTTGACCGTCAGCTCGGTGAGCTTCCAGCGTTTGGCCACATAGGGTTCCAGCACCTGCTGCCACGACGAGGCGCCCGCCGGGTCGCCGGTCTGGGCCACGTCGCCGACGGCGGTGATCCAGCGATTCGGGATGCGGCGCATGACCATTCGCCACGCCATGGCCGAAAGCTCCTGCGCCTCATCCACGATGACGTGGCCGTAGGTCCAGGTGCGGTCGCCGGCGGCGCGTTCGGCGGTGGTCTGCCGGGTGCGCACCTGCTGGCGTTCGGCCAGCTGGGACGCGTCGATGAGGTCGTAGGCCATGAGCAGCTCGGGATCCAGGTCGTCCTCGAGATCCTGGGGCGCGGAACCGGTGAGGATGTCGAGCGCGTCCTGGGCCTCGGCCAATTGGGCGCGCCAGCGGCGGCGGGAGCGCTCGCGCTCCTCGCTGTCGTCGATGCCGAGCAGTTCGGCCAGCTCGTCCAGCAGGGGCGCGTCCGCGTCGCTGAACTCGCCGCTGTCGGACCGGTACAGCTCGGCCCGGTCGGCGCGGCTCAGCTGCCCGGCGGCATCGGCCAGGCGCTCGGGGTCGGCCCACAGCCCGCCCAGCACCTCCTGCGGGGTGAGGATGGGCCACAGTCCGGCGATGGCGCGCTGGATCTCGGGATCGGCGCGCATCTCGTCGCGGATCTCGGTGAGATCGGTCTGGCTCAACAGGTTTCGCCCGCCCAGCGGGTTCGAGCCGATGGCGGCGGCCAGCTGATCGGTGAGCGCGTCGACGACGGCGGCGGCGAAGACGGGCCGGGCCAGGTTGTGCGGGCGGCGCGAGGAGCGGGCGCGGCCGCGGGCCTTGGTGGCGATCTTGCGGTCCAGCTCCAGCTGGTGGCCGTCGAAGTAGAGCTGGATCGGCTCCCGGGGCACCTCCTGCCAGTCCCGCACCCCCTTCTTGAGCACCTCGAGCATGTCGAGCGAGCCCTTCAGCTCGCCGGCGCGCAGCGAATCCTCCAGTGTCGCTTGCACTCCCGGATACAGGTTGCCGACGGTGGACAGCAGCACGCCGGTCTCACCCAGCGAGGGCAGCACCTGGCCGATGTAATCCAGGAACGTGGAGTTCGGGCCGATGATGAGCACGCCGGCCTTGTCCAGCTGCTGCCGGTAGGTGTACAGCAGGTAGGCCGCGCGGTGCAGTGCCACCGCGGTCTTGCCGGTGCCGGGCCCGCCCTGCACCACCAGCACGCTCTTGTGCTCCGAGCGGATGATGGCGTCCTGCTCGCTCTGAATGGTCTCGACGATGTCGTTCATGTGCCCGGTGCGGGCGGCATTGAGCGCGGCCAGCAGCGCGCTCTCGCTGCCCACGCCGCCCTCGCCGCCGATCACCCCGGCGCGATGCGCGGCATCCAGGTCCAGGTACTCGTCGTTGACCCCGGTGACCGTGCGGTTGCGCGAGCGAATGTGCCGCCGCCGGGTCACGCCGTCGGGCGCGGCGGTGGTGGCGAGGTAGAAGGGCCGGGCCATGGGAGCGCGCCAATCCAGCAGCAGCGTCTCGTAATCGGCGCTCTCGTCGAGGATGCCGATGCGCCCGATGTAACGGTGCTCACTGTCACCGTTCTCGGCGATGTCGATGCGGCCGAAGCATAGGCCGTGTTCGGCGGCGTCGTACTTGGCCAGGTCCTCGGAGTAGAGCTGGGTGAACGACTCGCGCTCACTACGGGCCTGCGGCGTGCCGCCGGTCTCCAACAGCACGGTGCGCAGCCGCCGCTGGGCGTAGGCGCGCATGCCGTCGAGCTGTTCGTAGAGCTTCGTGAGGTACTGCTGCTCGCGCTCCAGGTCCGGGGAAGCCGCGTTAGCGGAATCGGACACGGAACGCTCCTCGGTGAGGTCGGGCAAAACGGAACTCCTTGTTCACCACGTCCGCCGTGTTGGGTACGGGGCGCGAAGCATCGAGAACAGAGTTGTCTAGTCTAGTTCGCGATTCCCTCGCGCGCCGTACCGCCAGGTAACAGGCCCTGAAACTGCCAGGTTCAGGAGGCGTGGGTGCTGTCGCTGCGGCGTCCGAGGGTTCCGTTCTGATGGTTGGGCGGCTTGGCCTGGTACATGGCCACGTCGGCATCGTGCAGGACGGCCTCCGGGCTGCGATCGTCCCCCATGCACAGGTCCGTCACCCCGATCGAGGCGTCGACCTGGATGCGGTGCCCGCGCGCGATGATCGGCTCGGCCATGGTCTGGCGCAGCCGCGCGATGAGCGTGTCGATATCGTCGCCCAGGGTGCGGCCGGACAGCAGCACCAGGAATTCGTCACCGCCGATTCGGCCCACGATGTCCTCGGAGCGCAGTCCGCGCTGCAGTCGCTGCGCCACGATCTGCAGCACGGTATCGCCGATGGCGTGCCCGAGGGTGTCGTTGATGGCCTTGAACCCGTCGAGGTCGATGAACAGCACGCTGGACACCGGCAGAGTCTCGGTGGTGCCCAGCGCCGCCGCCAGCCGCGACAGCACCAGCGCCCGATTGGCCAGCCCGGTGAGCGGGTCGTGGGTGGCCTGGTACTCCAATTGCCTTCGGCTGGCCCGGAATTCGGTGATGTCGTTGAACGACGACACCGCCGCCGACTCCGGATCGCTGGGATTGAGCAGCCGGCTGTTGGCCGAGAGCCAGCGCCGCTGCCCGTCGGGCCGGTCGAGCCCGAACACGAAGCGGGTCACCGTCTCTCCGGTGGCGAGGGTACGGATCACCGGATACCAGGACGTGGGCATGGGCTGGGCATTGGCGTCCAGCAGGGACAGCGGGATGTCGTAGATGTGGGTGCCGACGAGATCGTCGGAGTCGTAGCCGAAGATGCGTCGTGCGGCCGGATTGGCGGATTCGATGCGCCCGTGCCGGTCGATCACCACCACGCCCTCCTCCAGCTGCGACACCACCGTGGTGAAGAACTGTTCGGCGCGCTGCTGGGCGGCCTCGGCGCGGCGCTGCGCGGTGAGATCGCGCACCACCACCTGGTAGGCGAGGTGTTCGTGCCAGGCGGTGAGCACCGACACGGTCTCCACATCGACGCAGCCGCCGTCGCATCGCATCAGTGTCATCTCGGCGGGGTCGGACGCGGTGCCCGCGATGGTGAGGCGGCGGATGCGGTCGAGCATGGGAGGGACGGAACTTCGTTCGACGAAATTGGTGACCGGTTGCCCGATCACGTCGTCAGGATCTGCGGCCGCCAGCAGCCGCAGCATCGCCGGGTTGGCGTAGACGACGGTGCCACGCTCGTGGACCACGACCCCGTCGGGGCTGTAATCCACCAGGGACCGGTATCGCTGGGCCAGCTGTTCGGCATTGGCCGAGTCATTTGCCCGATCGTTACCCATCACGTCATGCACCCCCTGATCGTCGTTCCGACACGTCACTGGAGCACGGCACCATTCTGTTATCTATAAATTTGCTGGTGCCCCTTGCCGACCGTATTGAATGAGCTGCAGTTCCGCACAGCATCGGCCCGCGAGTGGTGACCATTACGGGCAACGGCCCGAGAGGAGCGATGCAAATGCCAGGCATCATCCCCGTCCCGATGACCGCAGGTCGGCATCAAGATCATATGACCCTGGCCGGCATCGGCGCTGTCACCGGGTACGGCTGGGGCCGCGAAACCCTCTGGAAAGGTTTGCTGACCGGCAAACCCGCAGCCCGGCTCTTTCCAGGGTACGGGCCCGAAGGCGATCGGCAGGGGTGGATCGCCCGCGTGCCGGACGGCGGCGATCCGGAGCTCCCGCCCAGCCGCTACCTACGCGCGGTCATCGGCTCGGCGCGCGAGGCGGTGGCCGATGCGCGCGAACGCGGCTGGCGGCCCGGCCGGACGGTCGGCCTGCTGCACGCCATCGTGCTCGGAGACGCCTGCGAGTGGCGGGACTTCTACACCGTCGACGGCGGGCAGCGGCGCTCGCGCGACTATCTGCGACTACTTCCCTCGACCCCGGTGTCGATGCTGATGAGCGAGTTCGGGTTTCACGGCCCGGCCATGAATGTGACCGCCGCCTGCTCCTCGGCGAACGTGGCCCTGGTCACCGCGCAGCTGTGGCTGGCCCAGGGCATCGCCGACGACGTGCTGGTGGTCGCGACCGACCTGTCCGGGATCCCGGAGATGGTGCAGCCGTTCGTGGTACTGGGCGCGGCGGTGGACGACACCGACCCCCTCGACGCCTGCCGTCCCTTCCAGCAGGGCAGTCGCGGCTTCGGTTTCGGCGAGGCCTCGGTCGCGTTCCTGGCGACACGTGACGCCGAACGGCCCTATGCGGCGATGCTCGGCGGGGCCATGTCCAACGACGGCCACCACGTGATCTCCGTCGAGCCGTCCTACTCCCAGATCTTCGAGTGCGTGCGCCGTGCCCTGGTCGGCGCCGATGTCCATCCCGGCGAGGTCGCGTACCTCAATTCGCACGGTTCCGGCACTGCGCAGTGTGACGCCGCCGAAACCGCGCTGCTGGCGGAGCTTTTCGACGATCGCCCGGCAGTGGTGGCGCTCAAGCCGCTGGCCGGGCACTGCCAGGCCGCCTCGGCCGGGGTCGAAGTGGCCGTCGCGGCACTGGGTTACGAGCGCGGGCTGCTGGTGTCCGCCCCGATCGTGGCGCCCGCGCATCCCAATCTGGTCGACGGCGTCCGGCGCGGCGTCGACGGCATCACGGTGAAGACCGCGCTCGGCATGGGCGGCAACAACTCCGCGGTGGTGCTCGGCCCGGTCGGCTGACGAGATCCGAGATCTCAGTGAGTCGAGAACGGTCGATCTCGGCGAGTCAATGCAGTGGCACCGACCAGTGCAGTTTGGTGCCGGTGCCGTCGCCGCTGGGATCGCGCCGCGGATACACCGCCAGGCTGCCGCCGGACTGTTCGGCCCGCCGGGCCAGGTTGGTCAGCCCGCTGGGGGTGATGTCGTCCGGAATGCCGCGGCCGTTGTCGGAGATCACGATGGTGAGATCGTCGGCCACGCCGATGTCGATGGTGATGGTGTCGGCCCCGGAATGCCGGACCGCGTTCGAAACCGCTTCGCGCACCACGGCTTCCGCATGATCGGCGAGCGCCGGCTCGACCACCGACAGCGGTCCGGTGATGTGCATGAGCGCCCGGATGTCGGTGGCGGTGGTCTGCTGTTTGACCGCGCGTTCGATGCGCTGGCGCAGCCGGGTGCTGTGGCCGTCGCCGCCGTGCAGATCGAAGATGGAGGTGCGGATCTCCTCCACCACGTCCTGTAGATCGTTGATGGCATCGGCCAGCCGTTTCTGCACCTCGGGCACCCGGGCGCGCGGCACGGTGCCCTGCAGGTAGAGCCCGATGGCGAACAGCCGCTGGATGACGTGGTCGTGCAGGTCGCGAGCGATCCGGTCGCGGTCGGTGAGGATGTCGAGTTCGCGCATCCGGCGCTGCGCCACCGCCAGTTGCATGGCCAGCGCGGCCTGATCGGTGAAGGCGGCGATCAGCTCCACCAATTCGTCGGTGTAGGGCGCGGATTCGGCGGCGCGCAGCGTGATCAGCACCCCCAGGGTGGAGTCCGGGGTGTGCAGCGGCAGCACCAGGGCCGGGCCGATATCGGCGATGGGCGTGCCCAGGTCGATGTGGCGGGCGTCGTCGAAGCGCAGCGGGGTGCGAGTGGTGAGGGCCTGCCCGACGGCGGTGGCCGCCGTGCGCACCGCGTGTCCGGCCGGTGGCTCGTCGGGGCCGGACCATTGCGCCACAACGAGTTCGGCGACATCCTCGGGCGCGTCGTCGGGATCAGCGACCACGGCCAGCAGCGCCTGCTGGGAGGCGGTCAGCTCGCGGGCGTGCTCGACCACGTGGGCCAGCACCTTGCTGGGTTCGGTGTCGGCCAGGAATTCGGTGGCGATATCGCGGGTGGCCTCGATCCAGGCCTGCCGGGTGCGGGCCTGCTCGTAGAGGCGGGCATTGTCGACGGCGATACCGGCCGCAGCGGCCAGCGCCTGCAGCAGCACCTCGTCGTCCTCGGTGAAGGGGTGCCCGCCGGATTTCTCGGTGAGGTACAGGTTTCCGAAGATCTCGCCGCGGATCCGCACCGGCATGCCGAGGAAGGTGCGCATGACCGGATGGTGCTCAGGGAATCCGGTCGCGGTGGGATGGCGCGCGAGATCGTCCAGGCGCAGCGGTTCGGGCTTGCCGCGCATGAGGCCGAGCACGCCGTGGCCCTCGGGCAGCGCGCCGATCCGCACCCGGGTCTGCTCGTCGATGCCGTGGAAGATGAACTGGCTGAGCTGTTGTTCGTGCCCGCGCACCGCCAGCGCCCCGAAGCGGGCGTCGACCAGAATGGTGGCGGCGCGCACGATCGTGCTCAGGGTCTGGTCCAGATCGAGGCCGGAGGTGACCGCGAGCATGGCCTCGACCAGCCCGTCGATGCGGTCCCGGGCGTCGATGATCTGTTCGACCCGGTCCTTGACCTCGCTGAGCAATTCGCGTAATCGCAGCTGAGACAGCGTTTCACGCACCGAGTAGGGACCGGTGCGGGGTGTGTCGTGCATGGTTGTCCTGCGGTCCGGCGGATACGACACGGCAAGCGGAATTCTATGCGAGCCGAGGATGCCGAGAGGTTGTCATGCCGAACGTGACTGTCCCGTACGCAATTTCGAGGCCAGCACGGCGGCCTGGGTGCGGCGTTCCATGCCGAGTTTGGCCAGCAGCCGGGACACGTAGTTCTTGACGGTCTTCTCCGCCAGGAACATCCGTTCCGCGATCTGCCGGTTGGTGAGGCCGTCGCCGAGCAGGTCCAGCAGCTTGCGCTCCTGATCGGTCAAACCGGCCAGCGGGCCGTCGAGTTCGGTGCTGCGCCGCAGCCGGTCCATGAGCGCCGCCGCCGCGCGATTGTCCAGCAGCGAACGGCCCGCGCCCACCTCCTTGATGGCCTTGGCCAGCTCCATGCCCTTGATGTCCTTGACCACGTAGCCGCTGGCGCCGGCCAGGATGGCGTCCATCATGGCCTGTTCGTCGGTATAGGAGGTGAGGATCAGGCAGCGCAGGTCGTCGATGTCGGCGAGCAGGTCGCGGCACAGTTCGATGCCGTTGCCGTCGGGCAGGCGGACGTCCAGCACCGCCACGTCGGGGCGCAGCGCCGGGATGCGGGCCAGCGCCTGGGCGACGTCACCCGCCTCGCCGACGACGGTCAGTTCGGGATCCTCCTCCAGCAGGTCGGTCAGACCGCGGCGGACGATCTCGTGATCGTCGACCAGGAAGACTTTGATCACGACGGCCTCCAAGCTCGGGTCGCGGGCGCGCGAAACGGTAGTGGCAAACGTATCTCGCGGGAAGACGCCCGGATACCGCCGAAGGTCCCTAATTTCCGGTGTCCGGACCGTCCGGAATTTGTCCGGTTATTTTTGTCGGAGAATTTTCCCCGAAAGTGGTCTGGTTCGGGACTTTCGGCACTGTCGGGGGTGACATGGGTGTGTTGCCATGGAGACGGGTTGCCGGGGGCGGAACAGGGAGAGCGGGGTCGGCTATGGGCGCATTCGATGTGTGGTCGAGTGGAATCGATCCGGATTTCGTGGTGACCACGCACGGGCCCGTCCCGTCGGGGGAGGTGACCCGGGTGGTGCGCGGATTGGGCAGGATCCTGCGCCGGCACGGGGTCGCGGGGCCGGTGCGGGCACGCCTGCGCTGGCCGGCCGCCGAGGAGGAGACGACGCTGGTGCAGGTGGGTGTCCGGACGCTGGGGAAGGCATTCCGGGTGCAGGTCGCCGGGCCGGGACGGTTCGCGTCCACCTTCGCGCTGGAGCGGCTGGATCTGCGGCTGGGCCGCCCGCCGGACGAATTGTCCCGGCCCTGGCCGGATCCCGCGCGGCCGTCGCTGTCCGCGGTGACCGAGCCACGACCGATCGTGCGGCGCAAGGATTGTCGACTACAGGTGGCCACACCCGCCGCGGCGGCGCGGGTGCTCGATGCCATGGATTACGACGCGCACCTGTTCATCGATGCCGAGACCGGATCCGAGGCGGTGGTCTGCTGGACCGGTCCGCTCGGGGTGCGGACCCTGGGCCGGATGCGCGACGGTGTGCCGGTCCTGCTCGAAGACGAGGCGGTGGCCCGGCTGTGCCTGGGCGGGCTGCCCTATCTGTTCTTCACCGATGCCGATACCCGCCGCGGCCGGCTGCTGTATCGGCGCTTCGACGGCGATCTCGCGCTGGTCACCGCGGCCGGCGCCGAGGACCGCTCGCGCGATCGGGACCGGGATCGGGTGCTGCAGCCGCGGGCCATCACGAGCTGTGTCCGTCGGGCGCTGCCCGGTGTGGCGGGCGTCACGGCCGTGCGGCCGATCGGCGGTCCTAGTCACATCTCGCAATAAACACACTGTGACCAGCGTTTCAGCACGCGTAACCAAACTTGTCGGTGGGTGCCCCTAGCATGGCGTCGGGGGTATGTCTGGATGCTGAAACGTTGGAAGGATGGCCAGTGGCGGATCGCCTGACGGTGCGCGGAGCGCGGGAGCACAACCTCAAAGGGGTCGATCTCGACCTACCTCGCGACAGTCTCATCGTTTTCACTGGTCTGTCCGGGTCCGGAAAGTCCTCGCTCGCCTTCGACACGATTTTCGCCGAGGGCCAGCGGCGGTACGTGGAATCACTGTCGGCGTATGCGCGGCAGTTCCTCGGCCAGATGGACAAGCCGGATGTGGATTTCATCGAGGGTCTGTCCCCGGCGGTGTCCATCGACCAGAAGTCGACCAACCGCAATCCGCGGTCCACGGTCGGCACCATCACCGAGGTCTACGACTATCTGCGTCTGCTGTTCGCGCGCGCGGGCACCCCGCACTGCCCGGTCTGTGGTCATCTGATCGCCAAGCAGACCCCGCAGCAGATCGTGGATCAGGTGCTGGCGATGGAGGAGGGCACCAAGTTCCAGGTGCTCGCGCCCGTGGTGCGCACCCGCAAGGGCGAATTCGTGGACCTGTTCGAGTCGCTGAACTCGCAGGGCTACTCGCGCGTCCGGGTCGACGGCGTGGTGCATCCGCTGACCGATCCGCCGAAGCTGAAGAAGCAGGAGAAGCACGATGTCGAGGTGGTCGTGGACCGCCTCGCCGTGAAGCCGAGTTCCAAACAGCGCCTGACCGATTCGATCGAGACGGCGCTGCGGCTGGCCGACGGCATCGTGGTGCTGGACTTCGTGGATCGCGACGAGCACGCCCACGATCGGGAGCGGCGCTTCTCCGAGCGGCTGGCCTGCCCGAACGGGCACCCGCTCGATATCGAGGATCTGGAACCGCGGTCGTTCTCCTTCAACTCGCCCTACGGCGCCTGCCCGGATTGCACGGGTCTGGGGATCCGCAAGGAGGTCGATCCGGATCTGGTTGTGCCGGACCCGGATCTGAGCCTCAATGACGGCGCGATCGCGCCCTGGTCGCGCGGGCAGACCGCCGAATACTTCACCCGTTTGCTGTCGGGCCTGGCCGAGGCGATCGGCTTCTCCATGGACACGCCGTGGAATCAGTTGCCGCTCAAGGCCCGCAAGGCGGTGCTGGAGGGCAGCTCCGAGCAGGTGCACGTCTCCTACACCAACCGCTACGGCCGCAAGCGTTCGTACTACGCCGATTTCGAGGGCGTGATGCCGTTCCTGCAGCGGCGCATGGACGCCACCGAATCGGAGGCGATGAAGGAGCACTACGACGGGTACATGCGGGACATCCCGTGCCCCGTCTGCAATGGCGCGCGACTGCGGCCGGAGATTCTGGCGGTCACGCTGTCGGCGGGCCCGGAGCGCAAATCCATTGCGGACCTGTCGGATCTGTCCATCGGTGATGCCGCGAAGTTCCTGAACACCCTGACCCTCGATGATCGCCAGGCGGCGATCGCGGCGCAGGTGATCAAGGAGATCCAGGCGCGCCTGGGCTTCCTGCTGGATGTCGGCCTGCAGTACCTGACGCTCTCGCGCGCCGCGGCCACGCTGTCCGGCGGTGAGGCGCAGCGCATTCGCCTGGCCACCCAGATCGGGTCCGGCCTGGTGGGTGTGCTCTACGTGCTGGACGAGCCGTCCATCGGTCTGCATCAGCGCGACAATCGCCGGCTCATCGAAACCCTCACGCGGCTGAAGAATCTCGGCAATACGCTCATCGTGGTCGAGCACGACGAGGACACCATTCACGCCTCGGACTGGGTGGTCGACATCGGCCCGCTGGCCGGCGAGCACGGCGGTCAGGTGGTGTACTCGGGTCCGTACGAGGGGCTGCTGAAGGACAAGGGATCGCTCACGGGCGCTTACCTTTCCGGCCGCGAGCAGATCGAGGTGCCGCTGGTGCGGCGACCCGTCGACAAGCGCAAGCAGCTCACGGTGGTCGGCGCGGTCGAGCACAACCTGCAGAACATCGACGTGAGTTTCCCGCTGGGCGTGCTGACGTCGATCACCGGCGTGTCGGGTTCGGGTAAGTCGACGCTGGTCAACGACATTCTGGCGACCGTGCTCCAGAACAAGCTGAACGGCGCGCGGCAGGTTCCGGGTCGTCATACTCGCGTCAACGGCCTGGACCACTTGGACAAGCTGGTGCAGGTCGACCAGTCGCCGATCGGCCGTACGCCGCGCTCGAATCCGGCTACGTACACGGGCGTTTTCGACAAGATCCGTACCCTGTTCGCGGCCACCACCGAGGCCAAGGTGCGTGGCTACCAGCCGGGCCGGTTCTCCTTCAACGTGAAGGGCGGCCGCTGCGAGGCATGCTCGGGTGACGGCACCCTGAAGATCGAAATGAACTTCCTCCCGGACGTTTACGTCCCGTGCGAGGTCTGCCACGGCGCGCGCTACAACCGCGAGACCCTCGAGGTGCACTACAAGGGCAAGACCATCGCCGAGGTCCTGGATATGCCGATCGAGGAGGCAGCGGAGTTCTTCGAGCCGGTGACCTCCATCCACCGCTACCTCAAGACCCTGGTGGATGTCGGCCTCGGCTACGTCCGCCTCGGCCAGTCCGCCCCCACGCTCTCCGGCGGTGAGGCGCAGCGCGTGAAGCTGGCCGCCGAACTCCAGAAGCGTTCCACCGGCCGCACCATCTACATCCTCGACGAGCCCACCACCGGCCTGCACTTCGAGGACATCCGCAAGCTTCTGGCGGTCATCAACGGCCTGGTCGACAAGGGCAATACGGTCATCGTCATCGAGCACAACCTCGACGTCATCAAGACCTCCGACTGGGTCCTCGACATGGGCCCCGAGGGTGGCTCCGGCGGCGGCTCGGTCATCGCCCAGGGCACCCCGGAGGACATTTCCGAAGTCCCGGAAAGCTACACCGGCCAGTTCCTGAAGCACGTCCTCGCCGCCCAGCCCGCCTCCCTCGCCGAACCCAGGCCGGCAAAGAAGGCAGCGAAGAAGGCTCCGGCCAAGAAGGCGGCCCCCAAGACCGACGCCCAGGCCACCGCCGCCAAGAAGGCAGCCGCCGCCCGCCGCAAGGCCGCCGCCCTCCGCTGACGCCGAGAGACGGCGGACCGCAGACGAAAGGCCCCGCACCGGAATCGGTGCGGGGCCTTCGTATTTCGTGCCTACTCGGCGGCCGCCAGGGGCGGACTGAGTTCCTTGACCTCGGCGATGTGGCCGAAGTCGAGTTTCACGATCTGGTCGGCGCAGTCGAAGTAGCGGTCGTCGTGGGTGATCACGATGACGGTCTTGCCGCGTTCCTTGAGCTTCACCAGGATTTCCCGGTAGAAGACGTCGCGGAACTTCGGTTCCTGGTCCGCGGCCCACTCGTCGAACATGTAGATCGGGCGATCCTCGAGCAGAGCGGTCAAGAGCGCCAGGCGCTTTCGCTGCCCCTGGGACAGCGCGATCGTCGACAGCCGGCCGTTCTCCACGGTGACCTTGTGGTCGATCTGGAGTTCCTTCAGGTACTTGCGGACCTCGTCGTCGACGCCTTCGTCGAAGCCCAGGTAGTCCTCGAACAGGTGGAAGTCGGTGAAGACCGCCGACGAGTTCTGCCGGAACCACTCGATGTTCTCGTGGTCGATCGCCTCGCCATTGAGCGACAGGTGGCCGTGCTGCGGGACGTACAGACCCGTGATCAGTTTGGCCAGTGTCGATTTGCCGCTGCCGTTGCCGCCCACGATGAAGCTGATCTGACCGGGTGAGAAGGTCAGGTCCAGCGGTCCGAGGTGGAAGCCGGACCCGTCGGCCTGCGGCGGCGCCATGGGCGCGCCCATCGGGACGGGGTGGCCGCCGTGGTCGACGAACCGGTGGCCGTTGACATCCGGCCGATCGGTGTCGCGCGGGCCGTGGCCGGGCGGCGGGCCGCCGGGGCGTCCGCCCGGATGCGGGCCGGGGCGTCCGCCCATGGGCGCACCGGGTGCGCCGGGCCGCCCACCGCCGCCCGGGTGCGGCCGCGCACCGCCACCCGGGTGGGCTCCGGTACCGGGCGGCGGACCACCCGGCACGGGCGGGAAGGCCGGCGGCGCCTCGCTCAGGTAGTTGTAGCTGACGTCGTTGAGTTCCAGCCGCGCTGCGGTGGCGGCGGGACGCTCGGTGTAGGGCAGCGTGGATTCGTCGTGCGCGGTCTGGATGGACAGATTCAGCGAGCGAATCTTGGCCAGTGCCACGTCACCGCGCAGCAGGTCGGGAATGCGGTGCATGAAGTTCTGCATGGGCATCGAGAGGAACGTGGTGACCAGGACGTAGCCGACCATGACGTTCTGCGGCAGGTCCAGGGCGCGCGCCAGGCCGAACAGGATCAGGGCCATGGTGCCCAGCTGCAGCAGCTGGCCGAAACCCTGGGCGAAGGTGAATTTGGAGCCGGCGTCGACGTTCTGCACCCGCAGCTTCTCGGCGGAGCCGAGCAGTTGCCGATCCATGAAGTCGCGCCGCCGCCCGCGGTGCAGCTTGAGCTCCTTGATGCCCAGCGACACCTCCTGGAAGGACCGCAGCAGGCCGTCCTCGTTCTCGCGGGCGGCCTGGTACAGGTGCCGCACCTTCTTGAGAACCGTTTCGACACAGGCGATTCCGAGCAGGGTACCCGCGACGGTGGTGGCGAAGATCGGGCCGGACACGATCGCGAGGAACACGAAGCAGCCGATGATGGTCGCCAGGTCGATGCAGATGCTCGGAATGGCCGTGACCGCCTGCGACAGTGACCGCACATCCTCGGTCAGGGTCGCGATGAGGCGGTGCTGCCCGAGCCGCTCGAGGTGTTCGAGCGGCGCGGACACGATGCGGGCGCTCAGGTCCGCGCGCAGGCGGTAGATGGCCTCCTGCGCGAGCCGGATCAGCAGCACCTGCGAGATCACGCCGCTGATCAGGATGATCAGCGCGGTCGCGACGAACGCCTGGACCGTGACGCCCGGATGCGGTTCCGGTGACACCACTCCCCGAATCAATGTCACCAGGTAGGTATTGGCCGCACCGCAGACCAGACCGGAGGCGATGACGCCGGCGATCCGCATCCACGAGATGGAGATGAGGAATCTGATGAGTTGCATGGCTGCTGGGCTCTCTGGACGGAAGCTATGCCCGGATCAGGGGCGGATGATGTCGAAGACGACACCCTCGAGGGTGACGCCGGGCGCGAACGAGAACGCCACCCCGGTCGAGATAGGCTGCGTGGCCTGCTGCGCGATCATCTGCTCGAGCACGAAGATCAGCGAGACGCTGAGCATGTTGCCGTACTCGGCGAGCACGTCCCAGCTGGTCGCCGCCTGCTCGGAGCCGAGGCCGAGCGAGCGCACGGACTCCTCGATGATCTTCGGGCCACCCGGATGGATCGCCCACAGGTCGATGTCGGATTTGGTCATGCCGTTGCGCGCCAGCACGCTGGTCACCACCGGGTCCACGCCGCGCAGAATGTACTGCGGCAGGTTCTCCGACAGCTCGCAGGTGATGCCATTGTCGTTGACGCCCAGGACGATTCCGTCCTCCGCGTCGTCGAACAGGTAGCTGAAGCTGTCGCGGATGACCACCGCGCCGGCCGGCAGCGGCTGGTGCGGCTGGCTGGCCCCGATGACCACCGCGCCGCAGCCGTCTCCGAAGAGGCTGTGGACGATGACATCGTTGATATCGTCGTCGAACACGGCGTTCACCGAGCTGAGTTCGATGCAGATGACCAGCGCCTTCTTGTCCGGGTGCGCCCGGACATAGTCCACCGCGGCGCGCACCGAGTTCATGGCCGCGGCGCAGCCCATGAAGTTCACGATGACACGGTTGACGGCGGGGGACAGGCCCAGCTGCTTGACCACGGCCACGTCCACGCCGGGTGCGATGAAGCCGGTGCTGGTGGCGAAGACCAGCATGCCGATCTCCGACGCCCGGTCCTCCAGGTGTGCGGTGGCGCGTCCGGCCACATCCACGGCCAGCGGCACCGCGTGCTCGTAGAAGGTGTTCATGCGGTCCCGGATGGTGCCGACTTCCTTGCTGTAGGACAGGAATTCGGGGTCGATCGGGTCGACCGCGAGGTGGCGGGTGGTGATGCGGGTCTTCTGGTAGATCCGCGGAATCCGGGCCTGCTGCGCCGGATCGCTGAACAGTCCGGCCACCTGGGCGGCGGCGTCGGCCTGCGAGAAGATCTGGCTCGGCGAACCGGTCGCGATGGATTCGATGACGCCGACGGTGGTCGGCGGGGTCGGCGGCAGCGGTGCGGGTGCGAAGCCTTCCCGGTATAGAAAGGCCGAGCCGGGCTCGCCCCCCACGAGCCGGGTCGCCGCCGCCGAGGGGCGGGCGCCCCCTTCATCGATGGTGATTGACACGAAATTCTCCCCTCGTTTCGATATGACGACCCGCGGTGCGGCCGCCGCATGTACGGACGCACCGCGGTAGTGGAATCGGTTCAGACGGTTCCGATTCCGGTGAAGCCCTGAACCGTGTAGACGGCGCAGGTCTTCAGGGCAAGTGGTGAGAAGTGCTCCTTGGCGAACCCCCACTTGCGCTCCACCGCGTCGTCGGACGGCGCGAGAATGTAGGTCCGGATCTGCTTGGGGAAGCGGTCGGTGAAGAAACTCTTGGCCGGCAGCCACTCCACCCCGAACTTCGCGGACTCCTCGCGCAGCACGTCCTCGGTCGCGATGTTCGCGAAACCACTGCGCTGGTAGGGCAGGACGTGATGCACCCGGTGCGAGCTCAGGCCCGCGGACAGGAAGCAGTCGACGTACCGGTTGCCGACCACCTTGAGGTCGTAGGCCTGCTCGATCTGGTTGACGCCCCAGTCCTCGGAGTTCGACTCGATCTCCTCGGTCTCCAGTTCGAAGTCGTGGCTGGCCACCACCAGGAAGGTGGAGATCCACAGCGTGATCACGAATTGCAGTGCCCAGGCCCAGAAGTCGCCCATCACGGTGAAGACGATCAGCTCGCCCAGCAGCAGGAAGCGCACGCCGAAGGAACCGATGAAGTGCGGCAGCGCACCGCCCCAGGTGCCGTACATGTCCTTGATGCCCACCTTGCGGGTGAGGCGGCAGACGTCGAGCAGGCGGATGGTCATGCCGGTGATGGTGTGACCGAACTTGTGCAGGGTGTGGATCGGCACCCGGTACAGCCGCGGGACCCGCATCATCATGGTGAAGACGTTCTTCTTGATGTCGACTTCACTCTGGGTGTGCGGGTGGTGCAGCAGCGCGTGGCCGTCCGCGGTCACGAAAGCCAGTGCGACGTAATTGAAGTCGAAGGCATTCGTGTAGATCTTGTTCATGCCCTTCTGGGCGCGGTGGATGGCGTAGTGCCCGAAGCCGGCCAGCGAGCTGCGCAGCAGCACCATGGCGATCACGAACACGGGCAGCGGCATCCAGCTGCGCTCGAACAGCCGCAGGCCCTGCACCGCGAAGTACAGCACCGCCAGCGTGGCCACCACGATATTGAAGTAGGTGTCCATGCGCCGGATGCGGGCGGCCAGCTCGGGTTCCTTGAGCCGGGCCTTCACCTGGTGGAGCAGGTCATCCTTGTTGTCGAAGGTGAACTTCGGGGTGTCGCGCCAGCTGTCGAAGCCCTCGTTGAAGAGGAAGGCGGGCGCGTTGGCCTTGGGGTGGATGTCCTCCGGCAGGGCGTCGCGATCCAGCGCGTACTTCTTCAGGATGCGGCCGATGGCCTCCGGATTCTTGTGGTACGAACCGACGATCGAGGTGATGTCGCGATTCTTGGTCCGGCCGATGAAGAACTCGCCACCCGGATGCTTGGAAATCCAGTCGCTGAGGTCGTAGGCTTTGCCGTTGTAGACCCAGACATTCGATACCGGCGGTGGGCCGTCCATCGGGGGCCGGCGGAACTCCCCTTCGGGTTCCTGGCGTTCGATCGTCACTGCGGTTTCTGGGCGTTCGATCGTCGCCTCGGCCTCTGGTCGTTCGATCGTCATCTCATCCCTCCACACACAGGCACGACGTTTGAACTTTCAGACGAAATCGTCGCTGCTGCGCCTTGCATTTCACTGAACAATCTCTTAAGCGTGCAGCCGAGATAGCTGCGGACTAACCGGCTCGCGGAGCGAGCCGGAATTGGTTGTAAGCAATGGGTATTTCGGACCGTGTGCCGAAATGCGAAAGCCGGTCCGGGGAGGGCGGACGACAGGCGTTGCCGCCGTTGCTTTTTCCCCGAACCGGCTCCGAACTCACATGACAGGGATGTGCGCGATCAGCTGCCGGGCTTGGTGACGTGGACCGGCTTCGCCCAGTCGGACAGGGTAACCGTGACGGTGCCCGTGTCCTTGGTGACCACGGCACGCACCAGGTTGGGACCGGTGCCCGGCGAGGCGGCCGTGGACGGCAGCGTGGTGCCGGCGCCGCTCGGCGGAGCGACGTCCTTGATGTACAGGGTGATGGGGAAGGTGCCGCCGTCCTTGCCGATCTGCGGCACGACCGGGTCGAACACCGAGGCGTCGATGGTGCCGCTCACCTTCACGGTGTCGACGCCGTCGATCTTCTCGCGGCTCTCGGCCTTCGCGTTCTTCACCTGCGCAATGACATTGGCCAGGCCCTTGTCCTTGTCCAGGAGGACGCCCGGATCGTAGATCTTCTCGGCGGGGCCGACGGGGGAGTACTTGCTGCCGTCGCCGGTGTAGAGGGTCTTGTCGACGACCATGAACTTGGTGTCGGTGAAGTCGGCGTCCGGCTTGACCTTGACCTGGGCCTCACCGATGGCCTGACCCTGGCCCTGCGGCTGGTTGGTGACATCGGCCTTCAGGCTCTCGACCGGGAGGGTCGGGAGGTTCTGGACATCCATGACCACGTGCACCGACTGCAGGGTCTGGGTGGTCTTGGCGGATTCGGCGACGATCTGCGCGCCGTCGGGCAGCTGCGACGGCGGGGCCGCCTGCGAGGTGGTGGCCTTGCTGTCCGAGCTGGAGGACGAGGAGCAGCCCGACACCAGCGCGGCGGCCGCGGCGGCGGCGATCATGATCGGAAGGACGCTGCGCCGGACGCGGCGTCCAGTGGTGCGCTTGCCTTGGGACATCAGTTCATTCATGTACAACCCCCGAAGATTCCGTTCGATCTCGTTGTGAGGACAGCCTTGCCGCTGCCCGTCGTAGTATGCAGGACTTCGCCCGCGTCCGTGTCGAACGAGGCGATACTCCGGCATCCAACCAGCACCACCTGCGTGACGCCAAAGTTTTAGATCATCCAGCCGCGCAGGCGATTACCCCGCAACCCAGTATTTCCCACGTGGCGGCGAGCGTTAGCAGCGTCGCTGCGCCCGCGGCAAGCCGAGCGCCCGCTGATTTGCGGGCAGTTCTGTCGCTGGAGATTAGCCAATTGATTCTTGAAATTTCAGCTGATCGTTGAAATTTCAGTGGCATCAGTGCTGTGCGGTCTCGTGGATCAGCTCGGCGAGTTCCTCCGGTTTCGACCACATCGGCCAGTGTCCGGTCGGCAGGTCCACGTACTCCGCATCGATGTTGCGCAGCTCCCGGAACAGCGGCGGCTCGCCGGCGTCGCGGAGTTGCTGGACCAGCTCGGAGGGGAAGCTGCAGCAGATCACGGTGGTCGGAACCTTCAGTCGCGCAGCCGAATCGCCGAGCGTCACCGGGCGGCCCGCCACGCCGGCCGGGACCGGCACCGCCCGCTCCCGGAATCGGGCCAGCATCGCCTCGTCCAATCCGGCCAGGCTGTTCCCCATGGCCTCCACCTCGGCCCAGGTGTCCGGCAGTGGAAACTCCGCCGCGTCCCCGAGCGCCGGGTTGAGGACGAACCCCTCCGGCATGGGTGCGCTGTCGGCGTACACGACGCGCGAAAACAGTTCCGGCGCTAGATCTGTCGCCATGTACGCGACCGCACCGGCGCCCGAATGGGCCACCAGCACATCGCCCTCGCGGCCGGCCGCGACGATCGCGCGCGCCTGTGTCTCCAGGGTTGCCGACAATCGCTCCGGATCCGCCGGATCCAGACCCGGCAGGGTCAGCGCCTCGACCTCGTCCCCGAGCGACCGCAACTGCCCGGCCACTTCCTCCCACGCCCATGCGCCCAGCCAGAAGCCGGGAACCAACAGTATCCGTGCCATGTCCTGAGGATTGCACAGCGCACCGACAGTCGAAACCCCATGTCTCCCGGGGCTCTTGACCCGAGCGGCGGTTGAGGCGCATTATGAACGTACGTTCATGAACTAGCGTTCATATAGGAGTCGATCATGACCGAGATCGTCAATACCGCTCAGTCCGATGCCTGGAACGGCTACGAGGGCGAACACTGGGCCGGCAACCACGACCGCTACGACGCGGTGAACCGCGGCTTCAACGAACCCCTGCTGACCGCCGCCCGCATTTCCGCCGGTGGCCACGTCCTCGACATCGGTTGCGGCAACGGCCAATTGACCCGCGCCGCCGCCCGCCGCACCGGCACGGGATCCGCCACCGGCATCGACCTCTCTGGTCCGATGCTCACCCGGGCCCGCACCCTCGCCGCGGCCGAGGTCGTCCCCAACGTCACCTTCGAACGAGGCGACGCCCAGGTATTCCCGTTCTCCGGCAACGCTTTCGACGCCGCACTGAGCCGCTTCGGCATCATGTTCTTCGCCGACCCGGTGGCCGCCTTCGCCAATATCGCCCGCGCCCTGCGCCCCGGCGGCCGGCTCGCTTTCGTCACCATGCCGCCCATGCCTGGCACCGATCTCGGCACCGTATTCGGCGCGGCCGCACAGCATCTCGCTGACTTCGAGATCGCGCACACCCACGGGCCGCTCGCCGACCCCGATGCCATCCGAGACCTGTTGACCGCCTCTGGTTTCCGCGACATCGACGTCGAATACCGTGAGGCCGAAGGTGTCTGGGGCCGTGACCTGGACGACGCCACCGACTTCATCATCGACTGGGGCCCGCTGCGCTACCACCGCTCGCTGTCCGGTTTCACCACCGATACCGCAGTCCGCGCAGCCATCTCGACCGCCCTGGTCCCCTTCGTCACCCCCGGCGGCGTCCGCCTCCGCAACGCGGCCTACCTGGTCACCGCGACCCGCCCGCTACCGTAACCACCCATGTCCCCGAGAAAGGCGGCGGCGCTGCGCGGCACCGACGACGACCGCAACCTCCGCGACCACCTCGTCGCCACCGCCCAGCGCCTCCTCGCCGACCAGGGCGCACCCGGCCTCACCGTCCGCGCCATCGCCCGCGCCGCAGGCGTCGCCGACGGCGTCCTCTACAACCACTTCCCCGACAAGGACGCCCTCCTGGCCGCAGCCCTCAGCGCCCACGTCGCCGCCACCCACACCGCCCTGGACCCCCTACCGGCCCCCGGCACCGCGACCGTCCAGGAGAACCTGGAGCTGTACCTATCCGCCGGCCTCACCGTGCATCGCGCAGTCCTCCCGGTCTTCGCCGGCCTCCTGGCCAGCCCATCCGTGCTGGCCCGCTATGCCGAATCCGAAGCCCGCAACGATGATTGGCGCGAACTACTGGCCCGCTACCTCCGCGCCGAACGCGACCTGTCCCGCCTCACCCCCGCCACCGACACCGCCGCCGCAACCGCCATCCTCGTCGGCATCTGCCACGACGCAGTCCTCACCGCTATGCTCCCCGGCGCCCCGCACGCCGAAGTTGAGGTAGACGCAGTAGTCGCGACCCTCCTCGCCGGAATTGCACCCCACCCCTGAGACATCCAGCTGGCGCCGCAGTCTCGACCTTGCTCAGCCGATGCGGCCTTATTGAACTGCAGGCTTTGCGCCACAGTCGATTCGGCGAACCCAGCCGGCGTCGCGCGGCCCCACCAATACGGCGATTGCGATTCACCGCTGGGGCGCGGTCGACCCAGGTTCTCGACCCACGGTCGCAGGCTACTGAGCGGGGCGGGTGGATCTGCCGCGGAATCGGCCGAGCGGTTGGCTCAGTACACCGGGCCGGTGTACTTCTCGCCGGGGCCGGCGCCGGGGGCGTCGGGGTAGGCGGAGGATTCGCGGAAGGCGCGCTGGAGGGATTGGAGGCCTTCGCGGAGGGGGCCGGCGTGCGGGCCGAGGTATTCGACGGAGGCGGTGATCAGGCCGGCGAGGGCGGTGATGACGCGGCGGGCCTCGTCGAGGTCGAGGTGGGGGCTGGTGGCAGGATCGGCTTCGCCGAGGCCGAGCTTCTCGGCGGCGGAGCTCATCAGCATGACGGCGGCGCGGCTGATGACCTCGACGGCAGGGATGTCGGCCAGTTCGCGGACCACCTCGCCGTCGATGAGGGCCGATTCGTCGCTGGTGATTGCCTCGCTCATGCGGTAGAGCATCCCATCGTGCGGGTCGGCGCTGGTCGCGGGGGCCGTCGATTCGGAGCTCACGGCTATGAGTGTTAGACTCTTCCGCGACGACCGTCCCGGACTGGTTCCTGCAACCGACTCGGGGCATCAAGTGGAGCCCGACTCCCACCGTCGATCGGCCTTTCCGGTCAGATCAGGCGGTCCGGTCGCCCATCATTTGCCTGATGGGTTCTGCACGTGGGTTTGCCCTGCGTGTGGTGCGATGCCAGCTGTTTGCGTCGCGGATCGGTCGACTCGGGCCCCGTGGTGGTGAAATACCAGCACGGGGCTTTCGTGTTGGAATTGGGGTTGCAGTTATTGCTTGCGGTCGTTGACGAACCGCTTGACCTAGGAGGCCCCATCAGCACTGAGACCCGCATCAACGATCGCATCCGCGTTCCCGAGGTCCGACTCATCGGACCGGGTGGCGAGCAGGTTGGGATCGTGCGTGTTGAAGATGCACTACGCGTCGCTCAGGAAGCTGACCTCGACCTGGTCGAGGTCGCGCCGGATGCACGCCCGCCGGTGTGCAAGATCATGGACTACGGCAAGTTCAAGTACGAGACCGCGCAGAAGGCGCGTGAGTCCCGGAAGAACCAGGTTCAGACCGTGATCAAGGAGCAGAAGCTCCGGCCGAAGATCGATGACCACGACTACGCCACCAAGCGCGGCCATGTGATGCGCTTCCTCGAGGCCGGGTCGAAGGTCAAGGTCACCATCATGTTCCGCGGTCGCGAGCAGTCGCGTCCGGAACTCGGCTTCCGGCTCTTGCAGCGACTGGCCGCCGACGTCGCCGACCTCGGTTTCGTCGAAACTTCGGCCAAGCAGGACGGCCGGAACATGACCATGGTCCTCGCGCCCCACAAGGGTGCGAAGACGCGGGTGAAGGCCCAGCAGTCTGCGGCCCAGGGCGGCACCGTCCCGGCCGAGACCTCGGCTCCGGCCCTGGCCGAGACCGCAGCCCCGGCTGCCGAACCGGCCACCCCGCAGCAGTAATAACGAGAAGCTCCGGTGGCGCGCTGACGCGCGCCTCCGGCACGACAGATTGAGGAATCCATGCCGAAGATGAAGAGCCACAGCGGCGCCTCGAAGCGATTCAAGGTGTCGGGCAGCGGCAAGCTGCTGCGTCAGCAGGCGAACCGTCGCCACCTGCTCGAGCACAAGCCGTCCACCCGGACTCGTCGTCTGGACGGCGTGGAGGTCGTCGCGAAGGCGGACGTCGCTCGCGTCAAGAAGCTGCTCGCCAAGTAATTCGGCTGAGCCAGCCGCTCGCGATCCGTTCGCGGAACGCATCACCGACCAACCTCGGGCGCACTCGCCGGGTTCACGCGAAAGACCCAGCGCCCCTAATTCGATCAAGGACTGACAAGTGGCACGCGTCAAAAGGGCCGTCAACGCTCAGAAGAAGCGCCGTTCCGTTCTCGAGGCCTCCAAGGGCTACCGTGGCCAGCGGTCGCGCCTGTACCGCAAGGCCAAGGAACAGCAGCTGCACTCGCTCACCTACGCCTACCGGGACCGCCGGGCGCGCAAGGGTGACTTCCGCCAGCTGTGGATCACTCGTATCAACGCCGCCGCGCGTCTGAACGACATGACCTACAACCGCTTCATGCAGGGCCTGAAGGCTGCCGGCATCGAGGTGGACCGCAAGATCCTGGCCGAGCTCGCGGTGAGCGACGCCGAGGCGTTCGCCCAGCTGGTGGCCGCCGCCAAGGCCGCGCTGCCCGCCGACGTCAACGCCCCGGCCGCCTGATTCGGCCTGCGTGACGACGCAACACTCGAAACGACCCGCGGACGTGCTCTCCGAGCACAACCCGCGGGTCGTTTCTGCGGTCAAGCTCCATCGCGCACCGGTGCGCCGCAAGACCGGCCTGTTCCTGGCCGAGGGCGCGAATTCGGTGGAGGCCGCGCTCGATACCGGGCGGATCGAGGAGCTGTTCTACTCCTCCAGGGCCGCCGAACGCGAACACGAGCTGGTGGCCGGCGCTGCGGCGCAACGGGTGCGGACCACGCTGGTCAGTGACCGTGCTGCGGAGATGCTGGGGGAGACCGTGACACCGCCCGGCCTGATCGCGG
Source organism: Nocardia sp. NPDC004711 (assembly GCF_053601595.1). Classification (NCBI taxonomy): domain Bacteria; kingdom Bacillati; phylum Actinomycetota; class Actinomycetes; order Mycobacteriales; family Nocardiaceae; genus Nocardia; species Nocardia sp. NPDC004711. The sequence continues at coordinate 186,551 of NZ_JBSGCB010000016.1, forward strand.
TGTGCCGCCAGGTGGATGTGCCGCTGTCGGAGATCATCGACGCGTCCCCGCGCATGCTGGCCGTCCCGGTCGAGATCGCCGATCCCGGCAACGCCGGAACCCTGATCCGGGTGGCCGACGCGGTCGGCGCGGATGGCGTGGTGCTGGCCGGTGATTCGGTGGATCCGCACAACGGCAAATGCGTGCGCGCCTGTGCCGGAAGCCTTTTCCACGTTCCCGTGGCCCGCTCTCGCGATATCGATGCCACCCTCGACGCCCTCGAGCACGCCGGGATCGCCGTGCTGGCGACCACCGCCAAAGGCGAGGTCGACCTGGACGATGCCGACGAGATCCTGCGCGGCCCGGTCGCCTGGCTGTTCGGCAACGAGGCGCACGGCCTGGACAAGGCCATCGCCGCCCGCGCCACGCACCGGGTCCGGATCCCCATTCACGGCCGCGCCGAGAGCCTGAATCTCGCTGCCGCGGCGGCCATTTGCCTCTATGCGAGCTCGCGGGTCCAGCACGCCGAGTGACGCCGGCCGAGTCTGCCGACGCCATCGTCGAGGCCGGCGCGGTGCCGAAACCCGGCGAGCCGGTCCGGATCTGATCAGATGCCGTCCTCGCTGAGGTTGGCGAGGAGCTCGGTGGCCCACGGCGGGGTGTCGGCGTCGTCGCCATCGGTGACCTGGAGCGCAGTCAGGTCGATGAGCAGCATGCCGGTGGCGAAGAAGCGGCCGACCTCGTAGGTCGTCGCGCCGGTGAGCTCCTTGGCCAGGTTGTAGAGGCGTCCGAAGTGATCGCGGATGTTCTCGCCGATGGCCGGCTCGCTCGCCGCCGCGATGCCCTGCAGGAAGACCCGGGGCAGATCGCGGTCGGTGAGGAAATGTTCGCCGAAGTGGCTGCCGAGGGAATCGAGGCGGTCTGTGGGGGAGGCGTCCGGTGCGGCCTGGGTGGCCCCGGTGCGGAAGAGCTCCTCGATGCGCCCGCACACCTGGTCCAGCACCGCCAGGAACAGCTGCTGCTTGGTGCCGAACAGTCGGATCACATAGGGCTGCGAGACCCCCGCTCGTCGCGCGATATCGTCGGTTTTCGTTGCGGCGTAACCGGATTCAGCGAAGGCGGCGGTTGCGGCCGCGAGGACTTCCGCGCTGCGTTCGGTCGCCGTCATCCGGGTTCTGGTCATGGCTGTCGTGCCTCCTCGTCGTCGGCGATCCCGTGTGCCATTGACATGTTATCAGTCAATGCATACTCTCTAGTTATCAGTCGATAACAACAAGGATTGGTCATGGCTGAAACACTCGAAACCTCGAACCTCACCGACAAGGTCGTCGATGCCGCCCGGCAGCGGCCGCTGGGCGCGATCCTGGCGGCGGTGGGCATCCCGATGTTCATGGTCACGCTGGACAATCTCGTGGTCACCAATGCGCTGCCGGTCATCCGGACCGAACTGCACGCGTCGCTCACCGACCTGCAGTGGTTCGTGAACGCCTACACCCTCTCCTTCGCCTCGCTGCTGCTCACCGCCGCCGCGCTCGGCGACCGGATCGGCCGCCGGCGGATGTTCGTCATGGGCATCGCGCTGTTCACGGCGGCCTCGGCGGCGTGCGCGCTGGCCACCGAGCCGTGGATGCTCATCGCCTCGCGGGCGGTACAGGGCTTCGGCGGGGCGGCGGTGATGCCGCTGTCGCTGACACTGCTGTCGGCGGCGGTGCCGGAGAAGATGCGCAGTGCGGCCATCGGCATCTGGGGCGGCATCTCCGGGCTCGGCGTGGCGCTCGGACCCGTGGTCGGCGGCGCGGTCGTCGACGGACTCAGCTGGCAGTGGATCTTCTGGATCAACGTTCCGATCGGCATCGTCGCCGTTCCGCTGGCCGCCCGCATCCTGAACGAATCCTTCGGCGGCGCACGGAAATTGGATCCGATCGGCCTGTTGCTCTCGGCGGGTGGCGTGCTCGCGGTGGTCTGGGGCGTGATCCACGGCGCGGACGACGGGTGGACCTCGGCCAAGGTGCTGACCGGGCTGATCGGCGGCGCGGCGCTGCTGGCGGCGTTCGTGCTGTGGGAGAACCGCTCGGCCGATCCCATGCTGCCGCTGCGGCTGTTCCGGTCGCGCAGCTTCAGCGCGGTCAATACCGTGCTCTTCACCTTCTCCGTCGGCGTCTTCGGCTCGATCTTCCTGCTGGCCCAGTACTTCCAGGTGGTGCAGGGCTACACGCCGCTGCAGTCCGGTATCCGGACGCTGCCGTGGACTATGGCCCCGATGGTGGTGGCCCCGCTCGCCGGGCTGATCGTCGATCGGGTGGGTGTGCGGCCGCTGATCGCCATCGGTCAGGTGTTCCTGTCGGCGGCGCTGCTGTGGATGGCGCTGATCACCACGGTCGACGTCTCCTACAGCTCCTTCGTCCTGCCCTTCGTGCTGGGCGGCATCGGCATGGGCCTGACCTTCGCGCCCACCGCCACCGCCGTGATGGCCAGCGCGGCCCCGGCCGATCAGGGCATGGCCTCCGGCGCCAACAACACCATCCGTGAGGTGGGTGTCGCCATGGGTGTCGCGGTGCTGGCGTCGGTATTCGCCTCGCACGGTTCGTATCTGAGCCCGCAGGAATACGTGGACGGCCTCATCCCGGCGGTCAAGGTGGGCGCGGCGATCGTCGCGGTCGGTGCGCTGGTCGCACTGCTGCTGCCCAGTCGGCAGGTGATCGCCGAATCATCCACCGGTGCATCGACTTTCGCTCACTGACCGGTCTGGTCAGGCGGCCACACCGCTGTGGTTCCGCATCCCCGAACAACTGGTCTACAACGGCGTAGCGTTGTTCGCCACCCTCGGATCGGCGTCGACGATCCGATCCGCCCCTCGAACGGCGTCTCCGGCAACCGGTGCGCCAGGGTAACGCCGGCACGAACCGCGTTGCGCCCCTTCCGGACCGGTCCGGAAGGGGCGCAACGCATTCAGGTGCATTCGGGAGGTGGCGCCGGCTACGGAGCCGGGCTCGGAGCGGTGGCGGCCTCGAAGGCGGTGGTGATGGCGGCGACCACCTGGTCCATTGTCGGCGGCTCTTGCCCGGGGAGTTCCCGCTCGACGGAGGTCATGTCGACGTCGGGCATGCCGCAGGCGACCGCGAGCTTCCAGGGGGTGAGGTCGCCGGTGACATTGAGAGCGAAGCCGTGCGTGGAGACATTGCGGCCGACGCGCATACCGATGGACGTGATCTTGCGGCCGGTGTCGCGGGTCCAGACGCCGGTGAGGAGCTCGGACCCGGCCGGGGTGTCGCGGCGCTCGGCCGGGATGCCCAGTTCGGCCAGAGCCGTCACGATCCGGAGTTCGACATCGCGGATCAGATCAACGACGCCCTCGCCGGGCTGCAGCTTGACGATGAGGTAGCCGACCAGCTGACCGGGCGCGTGATACGTGAGCTGGCCGCCGCGGTTGGTGGTGAAGACCGGGATGTCGGTCTCGGGAGCGGGCAGATGCGCCTCCGGGGTGCGGCGTCCGATCGTGAAAGTCTGCTCGTGGCTGAGCAGCCAGAGCGTGTCGGGCCGCTGGTCGGCGACACGCTCCTCCCACATCTGCTGCATGCGGTCCATCGCCACCGAGTACTCGATGAGGCGGTCGGTGTCGTCGATGAGAGTCAGGGGCCGGGACTTCACGAGTTCATTCGTACCACCGCCGGTCCGGCCACCGCGCCGAGAGGGTGGTCCCGAGCTGGGGAAATCCAGGTGAGGTGGCCTGATTACAAGGTTTACGATGCGACCAGCAAGAATGGGTACGCAGTAACCACTGCTGACAAGACTTTCCGCCCGACCCGTAACCAGCCTGGGGAGTGACGAACCATCGTGGCCGATGACAACAGTGCCGAGCAGACCGCTGCGTTGAGCGAGGAGTCGCTCTCCGCCGCCGCGGAAGCTGCTGAGAAGGCGTTCGCCTCGGCCTCGACGCTGGACGAACTGGCTGCCGCCAAGACCGAGTACATGGGTGGCAAGTCGCCGATCTCGCTGGCGCAACGGTCGCTGGGCGCGCTGCCCAAGGAGGAGAAGGCCGACGCCGGCAAGCGCGTCAATGTCGCGCGCGGCCGGGTGTCGCAGGCGTACGAGACCCGCCAGGCCGAGCTGCTCGCCGAGCGCGACGCGGCGGTCCTGGTCGCCGAGACCATCGACGTCACCCTGCCCGCCCGTCGGCACGCCGAGGGCGCGCGGCATCCGATCTCGGTGCTGTCCGAGCGGGTCGCGGATGTGTTCGTGGCCATGGGCTGGGAGGTCGCCGAGGGTCCCGAGGTCGAGACCGAGCACTTCAACTTCGACGCCCTCAACTTCCTGCCGGACCACCCGGCCCGCACCATGCAGGACACCTTCCACATCGCGCCGGAGGGTTCGCGGCAGGTGCTGCGCACGCACACCTCGCCGGTTCAGGTGCGCTCCATGCTGTCTCGCGAGCTGCCGATCTATGTGGTCTGCCCGGGGCGGACCTTCCGCACCGACGAGCTGGACGCCACCCACACCCCGGTGTTCTCGCAGATCGAGGGTCTGGCCATCGACAAGGGCCTGACCATGGCGCACCTCAAGGGCACCCTGGACTCCTTCGCGCGGGCGCTGTTCGGTCCGAACACCACCACGCGCATGCGGCCCAGCTTCTTCCCCTTCACCGAGCCGTCCGCCGAGGTGGACGTGTGGTTCGAGGACAAGAAGGGCGGCCCCGGCTGGGTCGAGTGGGGCGGCTGCGGCATGGTGAACCCGAAGGTGCTCATCGCCAGCGGCATCGATCCCGAGGTGTACAGCGGTTTCGCGTTCGGCATGGGTCTGGAACGGACCCTGCAGTTCCGCAATGGCCTGCCGGACATGCGTGACATCGTCGAGGGCGATGTGCGCTTCACGCTGCCGTTCGGCATCCAGTCCTGACCTGACCCCGATACGAGGAAGCGAAACGTCAAGTGCGAGTAGCGCAGTCCTGGCTGACGGAAATCCTGCAGCGGACCACCCCCGGGTGGTCGGTGACGCCGGAGGAGCTCGACGCGGGGTTCGTCCGGGTCGGGCTGGAGGTCGAAGAGGTCGACCGGTTGCACCAGGTGCAGGGTGACATCGAGCACCCGCTGGTGGTCGGACGGGTCGCCGAGATCACCGAGCTGACCGAGTTCAAGAAGCCGATCCGCTTCTGCAAGGTGGACGTCGGCAATCCCGAGCTGCAGGAGATCGTCTGCGGCGCACGGAATTTCGCCGTCGGCGACCTGGTGATCGTGGTGCTGCCCGGTGGCGTGCTGCCCGGTGGCTTCCAGATCGCGTCGCGGAAGACCTACGGCCACACCAGCAATGGCATGATCTGCTCGGTCGCCGAACTGGGGATCGGGAAGGATCACAGCGGCATCCTGGTGCTCGAGCCCGGCACCGCCGAGCCCGGCGCGGACGCCAATGAGCTGCTGGGTCTGGACGATACGGTCATCGAGCTGGCCATCACCCCCGACCGCGGCTACGCCTTCTCGGCGCGCGGCCTGGCGCGTGAACTGGCCTGCGGCTTCGACCTGGAATACGGCGATCCGGCCGTGCGGCTGCTGCCGGACGACGAGGCCGATGCCTGGTCGGTGAAGCTCGAGCCCGAGTCGCTGTGCACGCGCTTCGCGGTGCGCCGGGTGACCGGCATCGACCCGAAGGCCGTGAGCCCGTGGTGGCTGCAGCGTCGCCTGCTGCTCTCGGGCGTGCGGCCCATCTCCCCGGCCGTCGACGTCACCAACTATGTGATGCTCGAGCTCGGCCAGCCGCTGCATGCCTTCGACGCCACGAAGGTGCAGGGCGGTTTCGTGGTGCGCCGCGCGCACAAGGGCGAAATATTGCGCACCCTCGACGAGGCCGAGCGCACCCTCGACTCCGAGGACGTGGTGATCGCCGATGACAGCGGCGTCATCTCGCTCGCGGGCATCATGGGCGGCGCGAGCACCGAGGTGTCCGGCACCTCCACCGACATTCTGCTCGAGGCCGCCACCTGGAACCCGGTGGCCGTGGCCCGCACCGCGCGCCGCCACAAGCTCGGCTCCGAGGCCAGCCGCCGGTTCGAGCGGATCGTGGACCCCGAGGTCAATGTGGCCGCCCTGGATCGCGCCGCCACGCTGCTGGCCGAGATCGCCGGTGGCACAATCGAATCCGTGCTGACCGACGTGCGCGTACCCACGCCGGCCCGGCAGCCGATCGTCATGGACATCGACCTGGCCGACCGCACCGCGGGCGTGCACTACGCGCCCGGCGCGGCCACCCGCCGCCTGCAGCAGGTGGGCTGCGCCATCGAGGTCGGTGTCAGCGAGTCCGGGCACGGGCAGCTGGTCGTCACCCCGCCGAGCTGGCGGCCCGACCTCACCCAGCCCGCCGACCTGGTGGAGGAGGTGCTGCGCCTGGAGGGTCTGGACAAGATCCCGTCGGTGCTGCCCACCGCCCCCGCCGGCCGCGGCCTCACCGCCCAGCAGCGTCGCCGCCGTGGGGTGAGCAAGGCGCTGGCATTCGAGGGCTGCGTCGAGGTGCCCGCGCCGGTCTTCATGCCCGGCGGTGTCTTCGACACCTGGGGTCTGGACGCCGATGACTCGCGCCGCAAGACGTTGCGGGTGCTCAACCCGCTCGATGTCGAGCGCGCCGAGCTGTCCTCCACGCTGCTGCCCGGCCTGCTGGAGATCGCCGCCCGCAATATCTCTCGCGGAGAGCGCGATCTTGCCATTTACGGCATCGGCCAGGTCACGCTGCCGAACGAGCAGACCGTGCCGGTGGGCCCGCTGCCCGTCGACCGCCGTCCCACCGAGGACGAGATCGGCGTGCTGCTGCGGTCGCTGCCGGAGCAGCCGATCCATATCGGTGCCGTGCTCACCGGCCGCCGCGAGCCGCGGGGCCCGTGGGGTGCGGGTCGTGCGGTCGAGGCGGGCGACGCCTTCGCCCTGGTGGACGCGATCGCCGATGCTTCGGGCCTGGTGATCGAACGGCGTGCCACGCAATACCTTCCGTGGCACCCGGGCCGGTGCGCCGAGCTTGTCATCGACGGGGTCGTTGTCGGCCATGCCGGTGAACTGCACCCCGCGGTCCTGGAGCGCTCGGGCCTGCCCCCGCGCACCTGCGCCGTGGAACTCGACCTCGACGCACTGCCGCTGCGCGAAATCCGGCCCACTCCCGTGGTTTCCGCGTTCCCCGCGGTGCTGCAGGACGTGTCGATCAGCGTCGACAAGGCCGTTTCCGCCGCCGCCGTGGAGGATGCCCTCCGCAGCGGCGCGGGCGAACTGCTCGAGAACATCTCGCTCTTCGATGTCTACGAGGGCGCCCAGGCCGGTGAGGGCCGCAAGTCCCTGACCTACGCCCTGCGCTTCCGTGCCATCGACCGCACCCTGACCGAGGACGAGGCCAGCGCCGCCCGCGACGCAGCCGTCGCCGCCGCGTCCTCCGCGGTGGGAGCGGTCATCCGCGCCTGACCCGAACCGGCAAACACAACGGAGGCTCCGAACCCGGGGCCTCCGTTGTCATTTCCGCCGCCGGATTTTCCAGGCTGTTCAGCACTCATCGGTCGCAGCACGAAGGTATGCGCCTCGACCCCGAACGAAAACTGAAAAGACAAAGACAAAGACGCCTGGAGAGGGGCGGGGGCCGGGCTCACGTCCGCGTCTACACCTTCCAGCCCCCTCACCTTTGAAGCCGTATGTGGGGTTACCGCATGAGGTATTCCGTTCGATCACGGGGTTGGGGTCGCCACATGACGGTGTTGGCGTCGTACTGGCGGTTGAGAGCGGAGAAGCAGTGGCAGGAATGTCGGTGCGAGCGTTCGGGGATCGGCGAGAACCGATGAGCCCGCGGGGCGGGGGGTCACTGGTGGTCACGGTCGCGGTGATGATGGCGGTCGGAATCGCGGTCGCATTGGTGGTCACGGTGGCGATGATCGTGCCGATCGCGGCACCCCCGGGTATATCGTTGTGGGCGTTGGGGTTCGGGATCATTGGTGAGTTAGCGGCGGGTTTGTCTGTAGAAGGTGATGCGTGTCCTACCTTTCTTCCTGGGTCGGTCGGGCCTGTAATGTCGCGGCGGCCCAGGGGAATCGGGTGTGGCTTTGATGCGTGTGCCGCTGGTGGCTCGGACTGCTTGGCCGCTCGGTTCCCCGTGACGACCCTGGCCGCATATTGGG